>JALCBR010000162.1 GCA_028066245.1 Pirellulales bacterium
CTGCTGAACGGTTGGCACTCCTCTTAGAACACCTGTTGGCGCGGTCTCTGGCGCGCCTGTTAGAACATCCCCGAAAACCACTCACTTTGGACAAAACCGTCGTTGTTGAGCGCCAGAGGAGCAGAGAACTGTCGAAAAGATGCCTTCGCGCGTGGCAAAGATTTCACATCTTGCCGGCTTCGTTTATTCGCGCGTTCCTCCGGTTGTCAGTTTCCGAGGAAGTCCAAGACGTTTCCAAGTGTGCTTGTCGACGTCTTATAGATTTCTGTGTACATGCACCGTGTGCAGGTCATCGTTGTGAACTTCTTGTTTTGGACATTAAAGAACTTGGATAAACCTCCGCCAGTCGCAGAAAACTGACTCGTTTCAAAATCTGCGTTGCCGCATTTCAAGCACTTCCAATTGTTGTGTTGCATGACTTCCTGCTTGTGTGTGGTGACTTGTAACGACATTGAGTATTCGCCAACTGCCGAAGATTATTGTCCGCCCTTCTGCAATCATCCTCATCGTTTTCTCAGCGATCACTTCGAGCAGATGGCTGAGCCAAGCTGTGCTTGTGAGGACCAAGAAATGACTGTAAGCGACTGCTGCCCACGTGGTGCGATCGCTGAGTGTCAAGCTTGTGCTCTATCATCAGCAGATCATCGCCACCGCGATCAGCACCGTTGTTGAGGGCTGCATGACATGCTGCTTGAAACGGGGCGGCTTCTCTGCAAGAAGCAAATCTCCCAAGACCGCTTTCAACGACTGGAAAATTGTGCGACCATCGTGCTCGCCTTGTTGTGCATGTCAAAATCCGATCTAGGCATGCGAATGAGTTTGCCAGCACTTGCATGGAGCATGCTCAGCGGTTGGCCATATCAAGATCAACGCGCCTCGCATGAGCGAGTTTCCCCTACCTCCCAGAAAGATGATCCATGAGTTCACAGATCGTTTCTGTGGTCGGCCGCCAGATTTTGGATAGTCGCGGTAACCCCACGGTTGAGGTTGACGTTCGCTTGGCTGATGATTCCTTCGGTCGTGCTGCAGTCCCTTCCGGCGCCAGTACCGGCGCGCATGAAGCGCTTGAACTCCGCGATGGCGAAAAAACCAAGTTCCTGGGCAAGAGCGTGGAGCAAGCCGTTGATAACGTCAACGGACCGCTGATGCAGGAAATCTTGGGCCTTGATGCACTAGAGCAGGTTGAGTTGGATCGGCAAATGTGCGAGTTGGACGGAACGCCGAATAAAGGAAAGCTCGGCGCAAATGCCATCCTTGGTGCTTCGCTGGCGACCGCCCACGCCGCAGCCGCTTATTGCGGTCTGCCACTGTTTCAATATTTAGGCGGTGCAACCGCCCGACTGTTGCCCGCGCCGATGATGAACATCATCAACGGAGGAGAACATGCCGACAACGACGTGGATGTGCAAGAGTTTATGATCATGCCGTTGGGCTTCGAGACATTTTCCGACGCATTGAGGTGCGGCGCAGAGATCTTTCACAAGCTCAAGCAGGTGCTTTCCAGCCGCGGCTTGAACACCGCCGTGGGCGATGAAGGGGGCTTCGCGCCCAACCTAAAGAGCAACGCAGAGGCCGTTGAGCTGATCCTAGAGGCCATCCAGAAAGCCGGATACGAACCAGGCCAACAAGTCCGCTTGGCCTTGGATGTGGCCGCGACGGAATTCTTCGACAGCCCATCGGGCACGTATTCCATCGATGGGCAGCAGCTTGACTCCGAGGGCATGGTCGATTTCCTCGCCGACTGGATCGAAAACAAGAAGTATCCCATTTGCTCGATCGAAGACGGCTGTGCCGAAGACGATTGGGAGGGCTGGCGGATGTTGACGGAGCGGTTGGGCGACTCCGTGCAATTGGTTGGCGATGACCTTTTCGTCACCAACACCGGCCGACTGCGGGAAGGCATCGAGAAGGAAATCGCCAACAGTATTCTGATCAAGGTCAACCAGATCGGCACGTTGACGGAAACGGTCGAGGCCATCGAGACGGCGCACCGCGCGGGTTACACCTGTGTCACCAGTCACCGTAGCGGCGAAACGGAAGATGCGACGATTGCCGATCTGGCCGTGGCCTATGCGACGGGGCAAATCAAAACGGGCTCGCTCTCGCGAACAGACCGCATCGCCAAATACAACCAACTGCTGCGGATTGAAGAGATGCTGGGCGAATCTGCCGAGTATGCGGGGAAACTCTTCCGTTTCTAGCGCGAACTCCTTGGGCGAAACCGTTGTCCGGTTACCTTCCCTTTCTTTCCTTGGCTCTTACCACTGTCCCACCATGCAATCCCCAACCTCTTCCGCTGATGTCATCGATCTGTTCGCTCAGTACGTGGTTCCCAACTATGGGCGATACCCCGTTTGTCTGGTTCGCGGAGAAGGCTCGCATGTTTGGGATGCTGAAGGCAATCGCTATCTGGATTTGTTTCCCGGTTGGGGCTGCAACTTGCTAGGGCATTGTCCTTCGCCTGTTGTTAAAGCGGTACAGGATCAGGCGGCCGAGTTGATTCATGTGCCCAATACTTGGTACATCGAATCACAGGGCCGCTGGGCGGAAGCACTATCCAAGCACAGCTTTGGTGGCCAAGCGTTCTTCTGCAACTCCGGTGCGGAAGCCAATGAAGCGGCCATCAAGCTCGCCCGACTGCACTCGCCGCCGGAGCGCTTCAAGATCGTCACGTTTACCGGAGGATTCCACGGCCGCACACTAGCTGCCGTGACCGCCACCGCCCAGCCCAAATATCACGAGGGACTGGGCCCGTTGGTTGCCGGTTTCTCGTACGCTCCCTATGGTGACCTGGATAAGGTCTCAGAACTCATCGATGACGAGACCGCCGCCATCCTTGTTGAACCCATACAGGGTGAAGGCGGCATTCGCATTCCCCCAGAAGGTTTCTTGGCGGGACTGCGAGAACTCTGCGACGAGCACGACTTGCTGCTGATGTTCGACGAAGTGCAAACCGGCTGTGGGCGGACAGGAAACTGGTTTGCCTATCAACATTTTGATGTTATCCCGGATGTAATGACACTGGCCAAAGCCGTCTGCGGCGGCGTTGCCGGAGGAGCGATGTTGACCACTAAAGAGATCGCTCCCAGCCTGCGGCCAGGCATGCACGCAGCGACCTTCGGCGGAAACCCGCTCGCCGCCGCCGCCGGCGTGGCTACCTTGCGAATGATTGAGGACGAGGGGCTGCTACGACACGCGCAGGAGATGAGCGAACTGTTCCGTCGAAAACTGACCGACCTGGCCGAGGTTTGCGACTTCATCCGAGAAGTCCGTGTCCTGGGCATGATGGTTGGTCTCGAACTGGAATGCGAAGGAATGCCCTTTGTGCAAAGCTGTATGGAGAACAACCTGCTGATCAACTGCACGCAAGGCAACGTGCTCCGGCTTCTCCCAGCGATGAACATCACGCCCGAGCTTGTGGAAGAAGGGTGCGACATACTCTCAAAGGTGCTATTGGGCGAGACGGCGTGAACATGTTGGCTCCCGCACACGCAGCACACTCAACAGCTGTGAAAATCGCCATACGCAGCGGGTACCTCGCGTGGTAAAGTGTCCTTGCGCTAGCTGGTCCGCGGTTTGCCAGCTGACAAGCGTACGGAAAGCGTTCTCGCCGCAACTCGTCTGTGTGAATGGGCTTGCGTCAGAAGCCCATTCGAAACCCATTGCTGATTGGGAACCAAGCTGCGCGCAGCGAGCTGCAAGAGCCATTCATCCTTTCGAGCACGAAATCCGTGCGGGAAATCTTAACGGAGTCGTTGTGTCTGCTGTCAGTCCACCCAGCTCATCTCCGGGGCAGATTATCCGTCGGCAGGATCTCCGCAACATCGCCATCATTGCCCATGTCGATCACGGCAAGACGACGCTGGTCGATTGCCTGTTGCGGCAGAGCGGCCAGTTCCGTGCCAGCCAAGTTTCCGGCGATTGCATTCTTGATTCCAACGATCTGGAACGGGAACGCGGGATCACCATCCTGGCGAAAAATATCGCGCTCAACTACTCGGGCGTAAAGATCAACATCATCGACACACCAGGGCATGCGGATTTTGGCGGCGAAGTAGAACGCGTGCTGCGCATGGCCGACGGCGCGCTGGTACTTGTGGATGCCCACGAAGGGCCCATGCCGCAGACGCGCTACGTGCTTTCCAAGGCGCTGGAATGCGGGCTGAAGCCGGTGGTCGTCGTCAACAAGATCGATAAGCCAGACGCGCGGCCAGCGGAAGTTTTGGACGAAGTTCTGGAATTGTTCATGGATTTGGGCGCGGAAGATGTGATCGATGATTTCCCCCACATCTTTGCTTCCAGCAAATTGGGCGTGGCCACGCCGGACCCAGATCAGCCAGGCGAGTCCATGCAGCCGCTGTTGGATTTAATCCTGCAAGCAGTTCCAGGTCCAGAGATTCACAGCGACGCCCCGCTGCAAATGCTTGTCAACACGCTCGATTGGTCAGACTATACCGGACGCATCGCCGTAGGCAGGATCATATCGGGCACGGTCCGCACCAATCAGCAAGTGGCCGTGATGCAGACAGGCGATCAGTCGCACACGGACAAAGTTGCCGAAGTCCATCTGTTTGACAAGCTGGGCCGTGTACAGGTGGATGAAGCGACCGCTGGCGATATCGTGGCTTTGGTCGGCTTGGATGATGTTTGTATCGGAGACACTGTCAGC
>JALCBR010000163.1 GCA_028066245.1 Pirellulales bacterium
CCTTAACGTCAGGGTTGCCGGTGATGTTGTCGGTGTCATTGCTGGTTACTTGCTGGCCATGAAGCGTTTGCGCCACCCCTCGGGAAGCGGGAAAACTTGACCAATGTCAATTTCACCCGTACGCCTGAGAGCAGCTGGGGCAGTCTTAACCGCTGGTCAGACTGATGTGGATACGGCCGGAAATTTGGCCGCCGCATCGACGTCCACATTACTCAACTCATGCTCTGAGTGTGGCGGTCGGTGAGTGGACGATAGTTACTACTGAACTGTGTCCACGACTTCGGCAGACGCAGCCACGTCGGGAATGATGCCTTCGCCCAGGTCCGTTTCGATGTGAATTGTGCCGCTAAATTTACCCACTTCATCGGCTTTGAATGTGATCGGGATCAGATGAAGCGCCTTGGCTTCTTCCAAAGATGCATTGCCCTGATATTGGAAGCAATCGTCGTCACAGGTGACGGAAAGCACTCGGAAAGGCTTCTTGGCGCGTACGACCAGCTTTTTAGTCACTTCCTGGCCAGGTTGCACGACTCCGACAAACAGCGGGGAAGGGCTGACAGAGACTGCGGATTCAACTTTGCCTTCGACAGGGATCGGAAAGCGGGACAGATTGCGATCATTGGTGACCACCACAAGTTGGTCCTGCAAATAGCCCGTGGGAGCATCCTCGGCCAGGCGTACCTTCAACTGGTAACCCACACGACCGCCACCACGGCGCGTCTCATTGAGTTCCGCCTGTAGGTGGGGGTTAGCGGTACGGACATCCACAATTTGCCAGTCGTTTCGCCCTGCGTACTCCAAGTTGATGGTCTTTTCCTTGATTTCCCCTTGGTCAAGGGCTCCAAACTGCACGCCACCCGGGTTCAAGACTACGTCACCCCGGATGTAGCCTTTGATGTTGAGTTGGACTTCCGCGTAGTAGGGCTTGTCAATCACCAGGGTCAGCACCGCAGTTCGCGAACCCAGAAACGCTTGGGTGTTAAAGACCGCCAGGATTTCGCCCGTATCGTGTGTCTTGAGCGTGTTTGTGAGGATTTTGGGGGTTGTACAACCACAACTGGAACGGATGGAAGCGACGTGGATGTCTTCTTTGTAGAGATTCTTAAACTGAAAACGAAACTCGGACTTGGCTCCCCGGGCGACCGTTCCAAAATCGTGATGCGTGGTGGAAAACATCTTCCGCGCCCATTCCTGACCCACCGCGGACTGCGTCAAAGCGGCAAAGACAAGGATTGCGGACGCAAAGATCTTGGGGACAACTCGCACGGTTGCATTCCTCAACTGAAAGGCTATCTGCGGGGATTCTGTTGGGGCAATTGTCCGAAGTCATTCAAGCGAAAAGAGATGCGCAGCGCACACTCGCAGCTGAGCCTCATCGCCGGAATCCTAAGACTGAGCGCATCAGGTGTCAACTAAATCGCCCTTCCGCATATTCGGCTTATTTTACCCCGTTACTCCGGTCGGATTTCAGACGAAACAAATGCCCGGTTTTCAGGGTTTAAAACGGTAGCCGGAGAATTTGCTTAGGATTGATATCGGATCAATCAACACTTCTCCTTGGCAGAACATCGGGGGGGGGGCCCGTGAACTGCCACCTGGATGTGAGTCCAATCGTCGCAGATGCCTGTGGCGATGACGGATTTCGTCAATTACGATGAGGTATTGCCCACCTTGGTTTGCTGTCGCTGATGGCGGTCCGGAACAGCCTCAAACGGTGATTTCGCCGCGACAGATCATTGCTCTGCTGCACGCTGCTTGCGTGCGATTCAGGCCGAAATAACGGAGAACATAACGGGATGAGGTTACCTACCACGGCCATTTTTGGAATCGTACTCCTGGCGTTTTCAGCACCAGTGTGGGCACAAGACTCCGCACCACTTGATGCTCCGCCCCAGTCGGCTGGAAATTCTGTACAGGAGCCGGGCTCTCTCCAGACTTCCAATTCCGCCCAATCTGCGTCTTCAGAGCTTAACTCCAGTCAACAAGGCCGGGCTGCTGCCGATTCGCGAAATCCAGATAGTGCTAGCCAGGACGCCGGCGGCGCAGAACGTGACAACCAGCCTGCTTCCCGCAAGCAGCAAGATGGCTGGAGGTTTGCCTTTGAAGACACGCCTTGGCGTGTGGTCATCAATCAGTTTGTCGAGGATGCCGGGTATTCGTTCTTCCACAAGAGCATGCCTTCCGGCACGTTGACTTATCGCAATGACGGCAAGGTCTACACGGAAGCCGAGTACCTCGACTTCCTCAACAGCATGCTGCTGATTGAGGGCTACACGCTCGTCCGCCATGACAACATGCTCATCCTGGCGCAATTGGGTGAGTTTCCGCAGCAGGTGCTGCAGCCGCGTTCGCCCAACATTCTGGAGGGCGAGAACGCCATTGGCGATTACGAGTGGGCCACGATCAACTATGACCTCATCCGTTTTGATCCGGCAGAAGCCCAGGACGCAATCCGGGCGATTTTGGGACCGGGCGAAAGCGTGACCGTTGTGGAGAGTGCGAAGCAAGCCATTGTCACAGCCAAGGGCAGGAAGCTCCGTCAGGTTCGCGACATGATCGGCCGCATCGACAAGCTCGCCGGCATGCGGATATTCAAGCTCAACCACATCTCCACCGCTGACGCGTTGGATGTTCTCAAGCCAATCCTGGACATTCCGTTTGACTCCAACGAGTCCGGTGACGGCGAAACGCGCATCGCTGAAGATATTCTACGGAACTGGCTGGTTGTCAAATCCAGTCCGGCCAACCTGAACTTGATCGAACTGGTCCTTGAGGATCTGGACCCGGTAAATCCCAACGTCGACGTTCCCACGCTTGAAGAGGCGGCGCTGGAACTTCGCACCTATGGCACAACCGGCGTTGACCCCAATCAGATTCTGGCCGTGGTGCAATCTTTGTTGTCGGGCTTTCCCGGCGTCAGGGCGTCTGTAGACGAAGTCAGCGGCAACCTAATCGTTTACGCCCGCCCACCGGAACACAAAACCGTTTCGGACATCTTGAAGACGATGGTCAAAGAGTCGCAGAAGTTGCCGCGTGTGTTTCAGTTGATGCCGAGCGTTGATCCGATCATGAGCCAAAACATGCTCTCCGGCGTCTTCGGAACCACCGAAGCCAATAAAGCGGCCATGCCGACGATTTCCATCGACTCCACGAACAACCGCATCCTGGTCCTGGGAACCACTCCGCAGCTGACCGCAGCCGAGGAAGCTTTGAAGGCGATGGGCTGGTTGCGCGAGGCCTCTGTCACGGGCGGCAGTAATGGAATGCTTGTTTTTCCCGGTCACGGCCGAAAGGTGGACACATTTCTGGGCTTGCTGCAGGACCAAATGGGCAGTCGTAGGATTAACGTGGTGACTCCGGCCAAGCTGAACGGTGGCCGCATTCGTGAGATCCCGCGGCAAAACACTCCACCGCCAAGCTTGCAGGACGCCATTCGTGGGCAGGATTTCGGCACTCCTGGCAATTCGAACGATGATGGCGCCTCACTGCAGGACCGCAATCTGAATCACGGTGGAACTCAGGTTCCCCCCCGTCAGCAAACCCCGGTCTATCAGCAGTCGCCGCCGCAAGGCCGAATCGTTTCGCTGGTTCCGCTCAAGAACGATCCGCGGCAAACCGTAGCATTGGTCCGCCCGGCGCGTCTGCCGCGCGGACCAATGAACGCGACCGCTGTCGAAGGTGGCATCATCATTCGCGGCTCAGCTCAAGATATTCCTGTTTTGCAGAACACGGGCAATGCAATCTTTGGAAAAGATAT
Source organism: Pirellulales bacterium (assembly GCA_028066245.1). Lineage (GTDB taxonomy): Bacteria > Planctomycetota > Planctomycetia > Pirellulales > S012-138 > CALJLD01. The sequence goes on from JALCBR010000163.1 coordinate 3,758, forward strand.
CCCAGCGGCTAGGTCAGAAGAACATCCCCGTCATGAAGAGTCCACAGGCGATGAATACGGCGCTTGCGATGACGGAATCATGTACCAGACGTCGCTGCAAGACGGGAGCGGCCAAGTACAAGGCAATTCATCCGTGACCGATGTCGATCCGCCAGCGCAAGACGGAGTGGCCCAGGCTAACCCACAACAAGACAACAAACCGGCGGTACAAACCGGCGATTCTCAGCAATCTTCCGGCATGGCCGATCTTCATGTGACCGTGCTTGGCGACCGAGTTATCTTCCGCTGTGAAGATCCAGCCGTCTTGGCTCAAGTGGAAGAACTCTGGGGTATGGTGGGAGCTGCAGGCAGCGGTGGAAATGATTTCACCATCTTCTATCTCATGCACACCGATTGCGTGATGGTGGCCGATTTCCTTAACCGAGTCCTGGGCGGAGGCGCAGTGCCTGGTGGGGAAGACTCCAGCGGCGGCAACATGCTGGGGAACCTCGTCAGCGGCGCACTGGGCGGAGGAGCCGGAGATCTCCTCGGCAATTTGATGGGCGGCGGACAAGTCAGCTATGCCACCAGCAGTCTGGTGCGGATTGTTCCCGACACGCGTTCCAACGGGCTGTTCGTCCAGGGTCCGCCGGAGATGCTGGACTTCATCGAAGAAATCCTGGCTTATGTCGATGTTGATCGCCCGCCGGCCAATGAAGTCGCCCGCGTGCCACAACTCATTCCCGTCTATTTTCACAATGCCCAGGAGATCGCCCAGAACATTCGTGAGATCTATTCGGATCGAATTGTCGGTTCCGGGAGCGGTGGCGGCAACGCGCAAGAGCAATTCATGCAAGCCATCCTTGGACAGGGGGGGGGGGGAGGACGAGGGGGTAATGGTGGTCGCAACGGTGGTCGCAACGGTGGTCGC
>JALCBR010000026.1 GCA_028066245.1 Pirellulales bacterium
CGGCCGCCCGTTCGCGTCACGGCCCTTTTCATCATCGCCAGGGGGGAGCTTACCCCACACATCATGGAAGTTATGGACAGCGATGCCGATGTCTTGCAGCTGGGAAAGTTTGTCCGCAGTCGCGCTGGCGACTTCGGTGGCCTTGAATGTAGTCCCTAGGTAGGCAATCAACTCGCGTTCGGCCTCGTCATTCAGCTGTGGTAATGCGACTGCGACCATGTTCCCATTCGCAGACGTTGTCACGCTGTTTAGCAACGCCATCAGCATCTCTTGTTGAGCCGGCGTGATTGTACCCTCCGGCGCGGTGGCAAAGACCGTAGGCGCAAGCTGCTTTACCATATTGAGAAGTTGATCGGCGGCGCCCTTAATCTCCACAGCTTCCTCGGCAGACCTTGCTGCCAGCGAGAGCGTCACCACATCGTCTCCGGCGAAGGATAGGGCCAACTCCACCTGTTGGACCTTCTTCAACGTGGGCAGATGCATGGCGATCCCCAACGGAACGCCCGGGACGCTCTCAACGCCTGTGATCATCTCCGCCAGTGTCTTGGGTCCGGCAATGGTGACCAAGAGTTGGTCGGCAGGAATGGCAGTCAGTCGTTTGGTCCATTCATCACTTGCGCCTGCGGAAAGAACAGTGCGAATCTTGGCTTCCGTCGTTTCGATGTAGACGTTTTCCGCTGGAAACGCACAGCAGGTTTCGAACGCCGGCTCGCGGAAATCCGGTAGGTCAGATTCAGTTGACTTTGCTCGGAAATAACTGCCGCCTTCAACGGTGATCTCCTCCCATTCCGGCGTCAACTCATTGCTAGTCAGCACGCGTTGCGGATCAATCGGCCGGTCGAACACCGCAACCATCAGCGATTGGCTGAAATCAGAATCGGAACCCTCAATCTTCACACTGGCCAGTTGTGCGGAGATGAACGAGGAACACGAGGAGAACGGGACACCAAAACGACCTTCAAACGACGAGGCCAGACTTTGCAGTAGTTCCGGATGATCTGTGGTCACCTCTTTCACGAAGGCGTCTTGCATGATGGCGCCCGGCCGCATCAGCATCACTGCCTGCGTCTCATCCACGATGTATTTGGCGTATGCCGGCTGCTGGTCGCTCTCCTGCGCGACGGTAGAGGGCGCCAAGAACGCACCAGAGTAGATCGCGGCCATCAGTACGTGAAACATTGAGAATCGTCGCATATTCGCCTCGCGGGAAAGGGAAAAGAACGCGGCATGCCTTCACGCGCGGTTGCGGACACGGACGTATTCTCCAGCGCGGATGGCTGCCCCTTAGCGTACGAGCGGCAGATAGCCACGGCAAGCTTTTGCCACGCGACAGGCGCGAGTGCGATGAGTGTTCGTGCTTTTCCGATGACAACCGCCTTGCTATAAACGAGACATGCCGTTGAGGTTCGCGCACTGGCGAATTTGACATGTGTGTCCTCAATGGATGTCTTCACCCGCAGCTCCCCTCAAGCGCTGGCTGTCGCCGGTCCTTGACAATGCAATACATTCTGCGTTATGGCGCGATGCGCCGGCTTGGCATTTTCGGCAGCAATCGCGAGAAAGAACTCGCTCGCGGCACGCGCGTCATCGCGCGAACTGACCGCGGCCTTGAGGTCGGCGAAATCCTCTCCGAGGCGACCGAGGCTGCGATTGCTCACCTTGATGATCCTGTTAAGGGCCCGATCCTACGGGTGATGTCAGCCGAAGATGAGAACGAGATTTTCCGGCTGCGGTCGCAAGAACGTATCGAGTGGGACAAGTGCCGCGAGCAAGTTACACAGCATGGTCTGGATTTGAAGCTGATTGATGTCGAGCACATCTTCGGCGGCGAGCGGATCATCATCTACTATCTGGCGGAAGGCCGCATCGACTTCCGGGAATTGGTCCGCGCCCTGGCGGCCGAGTTTCAAACCCGTATCGAGATGCGGCAGATCGGCGTTCGTGATGAAGCCAAACTGCTGGCCGATTATGGCGACTGCGGCAAGCCGGTCTGTTGCAATACGCATCTGTCTGAGATGCCGCCCGTTTCCATGAAAATGGCCAAGCTGCAGAAAGCCACGCTCGATCCGACCAAGATTTCAGGACGATGCGGACGGCTGAAGTGCTGCTTGCGATACGAGTACGACACTTACGAAGAACTCAAGAAGGACTTGCCGCCGATTGGTTCTGACGTGGTGACCAACCAAGGTCGTGCCCAAGTGCTGGCGCAGGAAATCCTTGCGGGACAACTCATGGTGCAGACAGAGGATTCACGCCGCATCTTGATTGACGCCTCGGACGTGCTGACAGTGCTGTCGCGCGGGAAGGGCCGCAAGCGGAAACCTGCGAAAAAACAGCCTGCAGTCCAGGAGAATCCCGGCAAAGAACCAACCAAGACCAAACGGAAGAAAAAGGAAACGACTCGGAAGGACGATAACAAAGACGGGGCTAATCCTGACAAACCCGAGTGAAAAGGTGGCTAAGTCACCGTGGATTTTTCTGCTCGCAACGTGAAGGGGATTGACGCGAGCCAATTTGCTGAGTTTGATTGAGCAAAGTGAACGCTCACTCGCAGTCTCATTGTCTGTTTGACCCAACCTTCTTGTCAGCATCATTCGCGAACAGCGTGCCACGACACCAGCATATCATGATCGATCCTTCGCATGCCGTCGCGCGGAAGATCCGCCGTAGCGGTCGCTATTCGCTTGAAGCTTATAATTTCCTCCTGGAAGCGATGGAGTACGCACGGGAGGAATTGGGAATGGGGCGCGAAGCGGCTAGCCAAATGCCGCCGGGTGAATCTCCGGCTCAGATCGCTGCTAGGACCCAGGGGCAAAAGCATGTCACCGGCCAGCAGCTTTGTGAAGCCACACGGCTGTATGCTCTTCGCCAGTTTGGTCACATGGCGCACTGCGTTTTTCGCAACTGGGGAATCCAGTCCACTAGTGATATCGGCGAGATCGTTTTCAACATGATCGAGCTCAATGTCATGTTGAAGACCCCGGACGACCGTCGGGAAGACTTTGACGACGTCTTCGATCTCCAGCAAGGCTTGAGGTTTGACTTCAGCAAAGCGCTGCGCGACGTAGAACTCGCTAGCTGATTGACCCGCGTCACACTTCCAAGCGCGCGTATCCGCTCACTTATTGTTCAACGTATGTGTGCTGATGGCGTCTTCTTTGCGCGCTCAACTTTCCCTGCCTGTACAGACACGGCGCATAACTTGTTGTGATGGGAGACAGTCCGACCGCAACGTTGTGATTGCCCAAGCGTTGTGCCATATTGTCAACGCGGCGCAGTTGGAAGTGAGTTTCGACGATCGCTCGTGTGACCTCTCACGACAAGGATGTGCGATGGTGAAAACCAATGCGCAGGACAGTTCTCCTCTTCCCGATGTCCCTCACGGCGGGCGGATTGACTTCCGCAGCAACACAACACCAACACTCGGCGTTGAACTCGAGTTTGGAATTGTGGATGCCAATTCGATGGCGCTTACCAGCGCCATCGAACCACTTCTGAACAAGCTTCCGGATCACGTCTGCGATTTCGTCAAGCCGGAGTTGATTCAGAGTTGCGTTGAGGTCAACACCAAGGTGTGTGCCACCGTTGCCGAAGCGGGACAGGATCTGCGCGGCAAGATTGAGGCGGTGGAAGCCGCATGTGATGAGTTGAACCTCGGCTTGTGGTGGGGAGCCACTCATCCGTTTTCGCGCTGTTCTGATCAGGAGATCACTCCTAACGAGCGCTATCGCGATTTGGTCGATCTGTTGCAAGAAATGGCACGCCGGCTGGTCTCTTTTGGGCTGCACGTGCATGTCGGTGTCGATTCGGGCGACAAAGCCATCATGATTTGCGACCGGATCATGCAGCATTTGCCCACCTTGTTGGCGATGACCGTCAGCAGTCCCTTCTTTGAAGGCCGCGCCACCGGTTTAGCGTCGATTCGATCTAAGATCATGGAGGGATTGCCAACAGCAGGCATGCCCCCTTTGATGCGCAATTGGAGCGAGTATGTCTGGCTGATCAATCACCTCGTCGATACGGGCTTCATCAACACAATCCGTGAAATTTGGTGGGATGTCCGCCCGCATCATAATTTCGGCACGGTGGAGATCCGCATTTGCGATATGCCCGGCAACCTGGAGGATGTGCTGGGGGTCACCGCGCTCATTCAGTGTTTGGTCAAGGCGTTGTCAGACATGATCGATCGTGGGGCTTATCAGCATGATTGCCATCCGATGATGGTTCGCCAGAACAAATGGCGAGCCGCCCGGTATGGCAACTCTGCCCAGTTGGTGGATGCGTTTACGCACGAAGTCCGCGATCTGAACAGCGTCGTAACGGAGCTTGTGGAACGGCTTTGGCCAACTGCTCAGGAACTTCAGTGCGAAGAACACCTCCGGCACGCTGTCCGGATCACGGAACTGCCGAGTTGGGCCGAGCGTCAGGAAACGTTACTGAAGGAAACAGACGATCCTGCGGAAGTCACACGCCGTCTCGTCCAGCAATCACGACTTTCCATTCCCACGTAGTTGCACTTTTCACTGGGGACAACGGCACCTGTGCAGATGAACATCTGGCCTCAGAGTTGTCTGCCGCTCAACAATGTCACATCTGACTGGTGCAATATCTTGTTGATGCCAGCACGCTCGCTGCTCAATGGATGTGACTAAGGATGATGCAGGGCAGATCCTGTTCCATCACAGAAGGCAGTCCCGTTGCGCAAAATGATTGCGCGCCCGCGCTTTGGCGCTCGGCATCGCATCTTGGCTCGCGATTGATGGATCTCATTCTTGGCCGCGCGTGCTCGTGTTGCGGAACGGATGTCCGGCACGGTGAAGACGTCCGGTATACGGAAGATCAAAGTAAAGATCGTTGTAGCCGACTTTGCGAGAACTGCCGCATCCGGTTCAGCTCTGCCGTGCCAGCGCTGTGTCTCAAGTGTGGTTCACGCGTGTTGCGTCGTGAACCAGGTGTCACGGATTGTCGCCGATGCCGTTCACGAAGATTGTCGTTCTCGCGATTAATCTGCGCCGGAATGTATGAGGGTGAACTCCGCGAGTTAATTCTGCGGGCAAAGCAAGCCGCAAATCAGCCTTTGGCAGCGGCGCTCGCGGAATTACTCTTCTTTACTCAGGGTGACGCCATCAAGGAGGCGAAATGCGACATCATCGTTCCCGTACCCATGCATTGGCGGAGGCGCTGGCAGCGTGGCGTGAATCACGCGGAAACCATGTCCGCGGAGCTTGGCAGAAAACTGCGGTTGCCTGTCCGCAGAGCGTTGCGCCGTGTCGTTCCGACCGTTCCCCAAGGCGGACTGTCCGCCGCGGAACGTCAAACCAACGTACGAGGTGCTTTTGTGCCGCGAAGGCTCTCGCCAATCCGCAACCGATGCGTCCTGCTTGTTGACGACATCGTTACAACCGGCGCAACCTGCCTGGAAGCATCTCGAGTACTGAGGGCGGCTGGAGCGAAAGATGTCGTCCTAGGAGTGATTTCACGAGCGGATCGTCCAATTCCCCAATCCCGGAATCGCCTATAATAGAGGGGCACGTGTTGGCCGAATTCCCAGGCGGATACGTGGCAGTGGATTGCGACGTCCTCACTCCGAGATACGCCAGTGCCAAGTCAATCCGCACAACATATCAAACCGGTGAAGCCCTTTCGCCGCGCCGTCTTGGGCGGGCTAGGAGTCTTTCTGCCGCCGCTGTTGACGATCTTGTGCTTCATCTGGGTTGGCACAACGATTCACTACTACGTGATTGATCCCGTCGAGGCAGGAGCCCGAAATCTGATCGCCATCGCCATTGCAGACATTCGTGAGCCTGAGGATCCAGATTCGACACTGGAAAACGTGACCTTCGATGGCGTTGTCTATCAACACACTGACAACAATCGGTATGTTCCGCAATCTGTCTATGATGTCGTCCGCATCCATGACGGGGATAGCCATGCGGGCGAATTGCCCGCGCAGGCCATCTACCGTCGATACGTCGAACTCCAGTTCCTCAAACCCCATCTCACAGTCCCGCTGATTCTGGCAGTGTTCGTGATCGCGCTCTGGCTTTTGGGGAAACTCTTAGCTGGAGGATTTGGAGGACTCCTGTGGACTGTCTTTGAACGCGGCGTCAACCGCATCCCGTTGGTGAGCAATGTGTATTCGTCCGTCAAACAAGTGACAGATTTCTTGGTCCGCGGTAGCGACGTTCCCTACACCAAAGTCGTCGCTGTGGAGTATCCCCGCAAGCAGACTTGGTCATTGGGGTTTGTGACGGGAGAAAGCCTGCTGGACATCCGCGCGGCGGCGAACGAGCCGGTGCTCGCCGTGCTCATTCCCACGTCTCCGATGCCGATGACTGGGTTCACTGTCACGGTGCTCAAGAGTGAAGTTCTTGATCTAAACATGACCGTCGATCAGGCGCTGCAATACCTAGTCAGTTGCGGCGTGGTAGTTCCGTCGCACCAACTTGCCGAAGCCCTGGAAGCCAAGGCGGCGGCCGAAGCAGCGGATACAGACAAGAAACTTCTCAACCAACGGGATAGTAACGGCCAGCCTGAGGTAAGTGGAGAAAATTCGTCCACCTCAAACGATCCGATTCCGGATGCACGAGACTAAGGAGTCGGTCGAGCGACCTCGCACTTGCGAATCACGGCGTCTTCGTGCCGCGCTGTGATCCTAACAAGCGCAATTCGCGTGGCTGGTTGAGATATCAACAGACCACCGTCCCCGCCCTTCCATCTGGCCTGCTTGTCGACTGGCCTTGCGCTGTCTATTCTGCTGCACGGCCGCGCATCACTTGGACATATCGATTCTTTCAGTATGACGAAACGTGTTTTTCGGATCGGAACTCGGGGTAGTGCCCTGGCCATGTGGCAGGCCAACTGGGTAGCCAACGCATTGCGCGCCCGTGGGCATGAGATCGAAGTCGTCAGAATCACCACGTCAGGCGATCAATCACAGACCTCGCCGTTGCGAGGTTTTGGCGGTGTCGGTGTCTTTGTCAAGGAGCTTGAGCAAGCTCTAGCTAGCGAGAAAGTGGACATGGCCGTTCACAGCCTGAAGGACTTGCCCACTGAGCGTGTTGATGGGCTTTGCTTGGCGGCGATTCCACCACGCGCTGCCGTTGAAGATGTGCTGATCACTCGCTCAGGAGAGCCCCTTGAGGAACTTCTGCCGGGCGCAAAGGTAGGAACCGGCAGCGCGCGGCGGCGCGCCTTTCTAACCCATCAACGCGGCGACCTTCGTATGCAAGAGATTCGCGGCAATGTTGATACGCGGCTGGCGAAACTTACCGTGGGAGAGTATGACGCAATCATCCTTGCTGCTGCCGGTTTGGAGCGGTTGGGCCTGACGGATCGCGTGACGCAACGGCTCTCAACGGAATGGATGCTTCCCGCTGTTGGACAGGGAGCTTTGGGGATCGAAGCACGTGCGGAAGACGCTGGAGTGATCGAAATCCTTGGAGCTATCGATCATCCGGCAACGCGCAAGGCAGTGATTGCCGAGCGTACGCTGTTGGCCGAACTGCGAGCCGGCTGCCTGGCGCCCGTGGGAGCTTGGGCGCGAGCGGGCGATGATGCCACACACATTGCCCTTGATGCCGCGGTTGCCTCAACTGACGGGACCAAACGGATCGATGTTTGTGAGGTCGGCGGAGCTGCGTCACCAGTGGAACTTGGCCGCAAGGCAGCCGGAGAACTTCTCCGCAAAGGCGCCGCAGAAATCATTGCCGCGGAACGCAATTCCTAGCGACCACGATCACTTCAACGTTTCACTGTGGCAAATCGAATTCTCGATGGCCGTTACTTGCCGGTAAGTGTGATTCTGATAGCTTGCTGAAAAGTACGTCGTGGTTGTAGTCGCAAGGTTCTGTTTCTTTCACGTGTCGACAAATGGCTGAACAAAACATCACACTTGAAGAACTCCGCTGGAAGAAATTCCCTGTCCTTGATGATGGGTTTGTCTGCCTGGTGGACGTGATGGGGAATGATGCGGCGGTCGTGCAAGCGGCACGCGTCAGCTATGGCAAAGGGACGAAGCATGTCTCTGATGATCGAGGCTTGATTCGCTATCTGTTGCGGCACCGTCATACGACGCCATTTGAGATGGCCGAGGTGAAACTACTGGTCCGCGTACCGATGGACTGTTGGCGGCAGTGGATTCGGCACCGCACGGCCAACGTGAACGAGTACAGCACGCGGTATTCACTGGCAATTGACGCTGCGCAAGCAACCTCGCCGAAAGATTGGCGTTCACAGTCGGCTTCCAATCGTCAAGGTAGCGAAGGTCGACTTGATGTGACGATCGGCGAGAAGCTGACTGCCAGCGAGAGCGAGTTTCAGCAACGGGCGCGCGAACTCTACGAACAACGCGTTGAATTGGGGGTCGCTCGAGAGCAGGCGCGGAAGGATCTGCCGTTGGCGACCTATACGGAAGCCTACTGGAAGGTCGACCTGCATAATCTGCTGCATTTCCTGGCGCTGCGCATGGATTCGCATGCGCAGGAAGAAATCCGAGATTACGCCACAACCATTGGTCAAGAGATTATTCGACCATTGTTTCCGCTTGTCTGGGAAGCGTTTGAAGACTACCGCCTGGACGCGATGTTCCTGACTCGGATTGATCGTGAGATCATCTTTCGCTTGATGGAGCGCGCTCGATCAGGCGCGGGATTGTCGTTGAATGAAGACGACTTCCTCGCCTGCCAAGATGAATCCTGGAAGGATCTCCAGCGCAGTCGCGAACGGGATGAATGCCGAGCGAAGTTACAGCGGCTGGGAATACTGCCACAAGTGCCGAAGTAGTAGCCACGGGCCTACACCGGTCTCAGCGGCAATTCCCGCGACCGGATCACACATTGAGTGAGACGTCCTGTGGCAGTTTGATAGAGCTTGAGCGGTGCCGTACTCTGTTCTTCTGAGAGCCTTGAATCACGCGCGGGCAACTACGCTATGACTCAATTCAAATCCCCTTGGCGTCGCTTTCAGTTTTCAATCGGCCAGCTACTGATACTCGTCTTGGTCGTCAGCTTGTTGATCGCTCACTTCTTGATGTGGCAACGACTCGCGAAAATCGAAAATCGGATCACCGACTCTGCCACGGGTTTCATCCCACCCGTTTCCCTTCACGACGTAAAGATTCAGTTCGAAAGCCAGACCTCGGACAGCGGTTTGAAAATCACTGTTGACGATGTTCGATACTCGGAGTCAAAGGATGCCTACCGTGTTGACTATACTAGTTTGGATACGGTGTCTGGCCGGAAGGGAGTTTCACACATTGAGCTACAAGGCGACGACTATCAGCTCTATCACGGGCGGTTTCAGAATCCTCACTATCCGTCAAACATGGCGTACCAGTCCCGGCAGGTGATCATCAAGTGAGTTGGCTTGAACTGGTCTGGAGAATTGAGAACAGGTCTAAGCGGGGCGATCGGGCAGATTTGGCCCACGTGGATTTCTCAGTCAACGATGCCGTAGATTCGGAGCGGCCACGGCTAAACAGTCATCCCCGCTCGCGGCCGTTAGCCCAGCCGGGCGTCACCAGTCTGGAAAGACGTCGAATCTAACGATTGTATCGTTTCATCAGCGCGCTGGCGCTTCAATCGCGGCGGCCAAGCCAATGGCCTATACTATGTCCAATGGTGGCGGTTGACTTCATAGCGAAAAACCACAGCCAGCGAACTTGCCAGGCATTGGGTTCGTATGAACACAGTTCATCCTGGACGGACGGCTACGCTCGGCGACGGAGTTTCACCAACAGAGAATCAGACCGCGGCGCGATCTTGCCCTGGAGATTGCTCACGGGATCGGCTTCTCTGCAACTTTCCAGTGATTGTGCCGTCGGAGCAGTGTACTGACTGCTGGTGAAATCAGTCTGCCTGGATGGGAAACCCGCAGATCAGCCGCGCCTCAGGTTCACATTTCAACTTTGCGTCACAATGGCGTTCCATCATCCCTTCGTTTGAAGTCGCTGCCACGATGCCTGTGATTTACAACTTGCCGTGCCCTTTTTGCAAAAGCAAACTGCATGTTGACTCATCTCAGTCTGGCTTGGATTTGCCCTGCCCAGAATGTGGAAAGGCCGTCAATGTTCCCACGTTGCGGGGGCTACAAAAGCTGGAGGTCGCTTCCCAGGCAGATACACAGCAGGTATGGCGGTGGGGCGCGCGAGAGGGGCTGTTAGTCGTCGCCGTGATTTTGATCCTCACAGGGCTGATCTGCTCTTACTTCACGGGTGGATTTTCGACAGTGACGATGCAACTGAGTGACTACCCGGCATTTTATCCTGATCCTGAGCTTTCTCTTGAAGAGACGTGGATTTACTTTCGCTACCTGGAGAAGGCCGGCCTAAGCAGTGAGCCTGAGCAGCACATTCAAAAAATTGCGATGCAGCACGAGCAAGAAAAATTGATGGCCTGGGCCTTGTTGAGTGTCGCCGGCGTAGGGTGCATTCTAGCAGTCATTGCCGTGACGATCTTCCGGACCAAAACAGTTGGAAGCGGCCGACGGCGTCGTGCGTGAATAGCGCTTGCGAAGCAGAGCTACGGATCAGTGGCATCCCGCGTAGACTAAGCGCTTCTGCATCATGGGCCACTGCCAAGGGAAAGTAACGCTTCGATCACTGCGGTCAGCGTCTGTTCAGGCTCCAACAGCACAGGGTGGTGCAAGATGAGCAGCTCACTGGCCGCCCTGTGGGCCTGGGGCAAGTCTCCTACTTTGCGGCAGCGGCGTTCACTGCGTCCGGCAAAGCCGCGAAACCCGGTATCAAGCGCCACGCCGGCGGCTCGGGCGGCGGCGGAAAACGCCTCGCGGTCGAGCTTCCCATCGCCCTGCTGATACCACATTCCCAACTTATAAAACCCTGTCTGATGCCGTTGCGAGGTTGTTCCCGGCGATGACGCTGGCGCCAAGGACGAGCCCTGCGTACAAACACTTTCTGCGCCGCTGGCCGTTGTTTTCAACGGCTGTAAACTGGAGATTGCGGTAAGTTGACGACACAAAGACTCGGCAGCCTTGTGGCGGCGGTCATTGTCCGCATCCAACTGTTCAAGCTGCGGACGAAGGACGGCAGCTTGCAGTTCGCTGAGGGGGAAAGCTTCATTACCCCGTTCCCGGAAAACCTTGGTCCGTTGCAGCGCCGCAGCATCGTCTGTCAGAATTGCTCCACCTCGGCCGGCTGTCAGCAGCTTGCTGCCGCCAAAGCTCAGTACGCCGATGTCTCCCCAAGTTCCCGCTCGCTTGCCTTGATTCCACGCCCCAGGGCATTGGCAAGCGTCTTCAATGACCTTAAGGTCAGCGCGGTTGGCAATCGCCCGCAATTTTCGCATCGGAATCATCCCGCCGTGCAGATGAGAAGCGATCACTGCTTTCGTTGAGGGCCCCATGGCATCTTCAACCTGTGAAGTATCGAGATTCACATCACTGGCGTTGACATCGATCAGCACAGGCCGCGCGCCGACGGACTCGATCGCGCGAAAATTTCCGGGAAAATCATACGCAGCCAACAAAACTTCATCGCCTGGACCGATGCCCAGACCTCGCAATGCCAATTCCACGGCGATAGTCCCGGAGGAACACAGGGATGCATGCGCAACTCCGTGGTATGCCGCCAACTCTTCGGAGAACGCCTGGCATTCCTGGCCATGATATCGTCCCCAATCTCCGGACGAGTACACACGATCTAAAGCCGCGCGGACGCTCTCATCAGCGCGCGGCCAACCCGGCGGGTGCAAACGCAAACCGGTTTTGTCAGGCAGGGGTGGGTGGGAGTGGCTTTCAGCGGACGTCATCGACAGTGCCTGGTTGTCTTGGCGGCGTAGTTCCTGGTGTAGGCCTGGAGGAGTATGATTCAAATTATTGTCCGAACGGCTGCCTTCGATCATAACCCAACGTCGATCTGATGAAACTTGGCGATTTCACCGAGAATGCCGCGATCTATGAAGACGCCCGGCCAAGCTACCCGGACCGGCTTGTGCAAGATCTGATCGCGGATGCCGGCGTCAAATCCGGGAGTTCCATCGCTGAGATTGGCGCCGGCACGGGGAAATTCACGCGAATGTTGGTCCAACGGGGACTCCGTGTCACGGCGTTGGAACCCAGCGCGGCAATGCGCGACGCCGCCCCCCAGATGAAGAACGTCACTTGGACTGACGGAACCTTCACGCAGACACGCTTGCCGGGGGAGTCGCAGGATTGGATTGTTGCTGCTCAGTCTTTTCACTGGGCCAATCCGAAAACAGACCTGCCGGAATTGCGTCGCGTGCTACGATCGGATTGTCGCCTGACGATCTTTTGGAACGATCGACTGAATGATCGCCACCCCGTTTTGCGTCGCGCCGTCGAGATCATCTCGGAAATCGTACCGAACTTTGACGAGGCCTATCGCCAGTTGAATTGGAGTGAAATCTTGACCAGCAGTGGCGATTTCTCTGACGTGATCGTCCGCACCCAGGAGCACGTTTTTCCGATGTCCTCCACGCAATTTCTCAACTACTGGCGAAGTCACAACCGCTTCACCGTGACAGCAGGCGAAGAGCGTCGGGAACAGGTTCTTCGTGAGCTAAAAGCCTACCTGGATTCACTCAGTGAAACCGAATTGGGCCAAAACGAGAACATCGCCGTTGTTGGCCAAGGGATGGATTCACAACGCGAACAGAGTGAGCGCGGAAATGCCGTCAAGTTGCACCTGCCGCTGATTTGCCAGTCGTGGAGCGCCAAGCGAACCTGACACGCCGCCCGCGAGTCTGCGAGACGGTCATGCCAGATTGTGCTTGGGCAAGAAAAAGGCGACCTGCTCTCTCGTGCTTCGCCTTGTTTCAAGGAATCTGTCCTCTTCAGAAATGCAAGGTAAGGAATCGCCTTGCATTCCACCGTGGACAAATCCTCAACCAGCGTCACACGATCGATCGGTCGCCCGCGTCATGCTCAAATTAGTTTGAGCATGGGATCCAAACTGAGCTGACCCGGAGGCCAGTCAAGCTTCGGCTATTTCGAATCTCCTTCTTTGGCTTCCGGAAGCTCTACGCCAAGCGCTTTGATGCAGAAGTTCGCCGTTTTGTCAAACGTCGCCCATTCAGGGTTATCGAACTTGTAGTCATACAGATCGCGCCAGCCAGATCCGTCATGATAGTAGCTTTCCCGAGGGTTGGCCTTGGAGATCACTGTTGGGCCAGAGGGACCGGGGTTGCCGAGGAGAACTGGAATTTCCGAAGTTCTGTCGATGGCTTGGCCGCCACCAGAAACTTCGAGGTAGACATAGAAGTCTTCATCCTTCTTGAACTTAACTGCATCGTTCAAGTCAACGGTATGAACGCCCGTGACGTCTGCTCTGCCACGAACGGAGGTCAGCTCATCCAGCAACAAACCATCTTCGAATCGATCGAAGATCTTGACAACGTAGTTGACGTTGTCAGCGCATGTCACGAAGTTGACGGCTTGAACTTCGTGGTTGCCAGTGGCTTTGAACGAGTTAAATGCGCGCTTGACGCCCGGAACATCGCCTCGCCAACCGTGATAGTCATGGTAGTAGAAGACGTTGTACTTCAGTGGCTCGATGTTTCTGAACGAGACAGCACCCAACTCAATGTGTTGGCAAGCATGTTTGTCGAAGTAAGAAATCCACATGTAGCCGTCTTCACCCCGCCGAGTTCCCCAACTGTTTTTGATCAGCCAGGCGCCGGGGAGCGGGGCGCGTTTCTTGTCATCGGATGTGATCTTCGTGTCATCCCATCCAACGATTGCAACGGAGTGATTGGGCTTGCTGCGGCTTGAAGCGGGTTGGTAGTGGATGTGCTCTTTTGAATTGAAACGACCACCGGAACAGTAGCAAGTTGCAACTGCGCCTTCTTCCATGATTCTGCGTTTGATCTTGTCGAGGTTCTCCAGGTTTGGTCCAGCGACGAACCATTCGATGTCGCGAACGAAGTATTTTTGGTAATCGCTGTTATTCTTTTCAGGCGCCTCTCGGAACCAAACACGATCTCCTTTGGAGTCATTGGAATCGGCGCAAAAGACGATGCCATCTCCCCGGCTGATGTAGGCAGCGGTTACACGGTAGTCACCGCCTTGGTGAACGGTCATTCCGACCTTCTCGTCCATGTCAGCTTGATCGGAATTGTGAAATTTGTTGAACCCATTCCACCAATCAAGGTGGTACTCAGAAAGGTTGGGAACTCCGGTCTGACCACTGGCTTCCCATACACCTTTCATGATCATATTGCTTTCGATTGAAGCAATTGAGCCATGAGCCCAGCACGTGCCACCTGCCTGTTGTTTCACAGAAGTGACGTGAGAATCTTTGCGCAAGTCAAAGGAAGAGGGAATGGATGACTTCGCTACCTCAGAAGCTGCCTCTCCCCTTCTTCCCCTGCTCCGAGATCCAGAGTTCTCCTGGCCATGGGCTGACTGACCAACAGCCAACACCATCGTGAGTACCGTCGCCAGTGCGTAAACCTTTTTCATTTTTTCCTCTCACTGGTGAATGAAGACAATGTTCAGGTTGATACCTGAATCGATAGATCCCTGCGAGACAATTGACGCTTTCTTGTTGACGTCTAATTCGCAGGCTACAGGCGGGCTTTGACAGCACGGCGTCAGAATGATTCACGCCATCTAGCTGTCGACAAAAAGTTGTCACTTCTTGTTTTTCTTTCGTTCCGATTGTAACACGGCAGAAGCAAGAAATGGAGTCGCGAAAAGCACGAGCATTTCTTGATCGTGGCCGGCTGCTGATTTATCAACGGCTGGGTGCTTTCGGAGAGGGATTCCAAATCTTTTACGAAGTACCGCGATTTGCGAGGTTCAAACTTACTCTTGGCTCGGATTGAAGACGCTAGAGTGGCGTTTTCGACAGACCGGATTGCTCAGGAATTTTAGTCCGTTTTGTAGGACTGATGCCAGCAACTTTGATCGCTTTTTCGAACAGAAACGAGCCAATTTTGCGCCTCGCTGATTCCTGACTATGTCTAACCTGATTGTTGCCCAGAGCGGCGGACCCAGCCCTGTCATTAATAATTCGCTCTGCGGAATTGTGGAAGCGGCGCGAGATCATGCCGTGATTGATCGCGTTTATGGAGCGTTGCATGGCATCGAAGGGGTTCTCAAGGAAGAACTGATTGACCTCTCCGCGCAACCTCAGGAAGAGATTGCTCTCTTGGGTGTTACGCCAGCGGCCGGATTTATCGGCACTTGCCGCTATAAGCTTCGATCAGAACAGCAACAGGATTTCCAGCGCGTGATCGATGTCTTCCGCGCGCACGACATTGGCTACTTCTTGTACATCGGCGGCAATGACTCGATGGACACGGCCGATAAGGTTGCGCAAGTAGCCCACCAGCGCGGCCTGGATCTTATCTCGATCGGCGTTCCCAAAACGATTGATAACGACATGGGCGACTCAGCGTTCCGGCTGATCGATCACACTCCCGGCTACGGCTCAACGGCCAAGTATTGGATGCACATGGTGCAATTTGCCGACGAAGAAAATCGCGGCTCCTCTCCAGCCGACCCGGTGTTAGTGCTGCAAGCAATGGGTCGCAAGATTGGTTTCATTCCCGCCGCCGCACGCTTGGCTGATCCTCACCGCGCACTACCGTTGATAATTTTTCTGGCAGAGCGGGCCTGTTCGCTCGAGCAATTGGCCGATCATGTGAATGACCAACTGCGGCAATCCGGCCGGGCGATCGTCGTCATCAGCGAGGGGTTCGATGTCGGCAACCTTGGTGAAGTGAAAGATGCATTCGGCCATACTTCGTTCAGTTCCAGCCACCAGACGGTCGCTGGAACAGTCGTGAACTATCTCAACACCGTCGGCTTGGCCGCTCGTGGCGCTGCCAGGGGAAACATTCCTGGTACGGACCAGCGGCACAACATGGCGTTCGCCAGCACAGTGGATTTGGCGGAAGCCTACGAAGTTGGTCGTAAAGCCGTGGAGTTGGCAGCCGCAGGTGAGAGTGGATTCATGGCTACGATTCTGCGCGAGCTCGGCTCGCCCTATCGCGTTCGCTATGACAAAGCTCCGCTTGCTGAAGTTGCCAACAGGGAACGCGTGTTCCCTGCGGATTGGATCTCGCCTGACGGTACGGATGTGACGGACGCGTTCTTGGAGTACGCAAAGCCGTTGGTGGGGGAAGAGATGCAACAGCTTCCGCTGGAAGGTGGGCGAATTCGTTTGGCACGGTTGACGCCTGTCTTTGCGGAAAAGCGGTTGGAGCCCTATGAACCCCAAGCCAATCGCTAGAGCATGTCGGGAAAGCTGCCTCCAGTGTTCGATTTCTCGCAAATGAGGGCGATGATTGACCCGTCCATGCGCCCGGCGTATTGTGACACGCAATAGGCAGTGTCATTTTCTCAAGGACTTCTTCAGGCTTGGCCCCCATGACTCATCAATTCTTGTTCTTGCTGGCGGTTTGCTGTTCAAACTTTTTTGCATCTGGCAATGCGGTGCAACAAGGTGGGCAGCAGCAGGTCAGCCCTGCCGCCCGAGCAGAAGTTCTCCGCGGGGCGTATGATCGCTCTCGGGCTAACAATGACCTGTTGTATTACTACCTGAACGTTCGCATTGACCCAGAACGTAAACACATCAGCGGTAAAAACACCATTCGCTTTAAGATGCTGGAAGCGGACAATCTCATTCAAATTGACCTGCACGAAGCATTGGGTGTTGAGAAGATCTTGTTTCGAGAGAAGCCGCTGGAGTACACCCGCGAAATGAACGCGGTCTTTATCCGCTTTCCGCAGTTGCTAAAAGCCGGCGAGACCTACGAGATCGAGTTTCATTATTTCGGCAACCCCAAGAAGCAGGCCCGTTTCGGTGGAATCGCATTTCGCGTTGATCCGCAGGGCCGCCCCTGGGTCAACACAGCTTGCCAAGGCGATGGCTCGAGCATGTGGTGGCCTAGCAAGGACCACTGGCGTGACGAAGTGGAATCGATGGACATCAGTGTCGCCGTGCCGAATGCTCTGACGAACGTTTCCAACGGTCGATTCCAAGGCAAGGTTGATCTAGGCGATGGCTATACACGATGGGATTATCACGTCAGCTATCCCATTAACTCTTACTGCGTGTCCTTGAACGTCGGCACGTATGAACACTTCTCTGAAGAGTTCCACGACCTGACGCTTGACTACTACGTGCTGCCGGAACGCCTGGATGATGCCAAGGCACAGTTCGCGCAGGTCAAGCCCATGATGGAAGCCTTCTATCACTACTTCGGCGAATATCCTTTTCAGCGCGACGGCTTCAAACTGATTCACGTGCCTTACGCCGGCATGGAACATCAATCGGCCGTGACCTACGGCAACCAATTCACCAACGGCTATCGCAATCGCGATTGGACTGGCGTGGGCGTAAGCATGAAGTTTGACTTCATCATCATCCATGAGAGTGGCCACGAGTGGTTTGGTAACGCGGTCAGCGCGGCGGATGTTTCCGATATGTGGATCCACGAAGGCTGGACCACATATTTAGAGTGCATGTATGTGGAGCAGGTTTTTGGATATGAAGACGCGCTCAAGTACACCAACGGCTACAAGAACAAGGTTCGCAACCGGCAGCCGATCATTACCAAACGCGGTTTGCATCGCACCCCGCCACAGGATATGTACTTCAAGGGAGCGCTCTTTCTGCACACACTGCGAAACGTGATGCATGATGACGAGAAATGGTGGGCGCTAGTTCGAGCTACCTATGATCAGTTCAAATACAAAAACATCCTCACGGAAGAGATGATTGCGCTCTTCAATGAACATTTTGACCGCGACATGACGCCGATCTTTGACGAGTATCTACGGCATGCCCAATTGCCAACGTTGGAACTGCAATTCGATGCGGCCGCCGACACAGTCAAGTACCGCTGGCGGGCATCAGAGGAGAGCTTCAACATGCCCATCCGCGTGGGCACCAGCGACGCCTGGCAGACCATCCAGCCAACAACTCAATGGCAGAGTATGGAGACAGAGCTTGCCGCGGATGATTTTGCCGTGGCGACTGACTTGTACTATGTGAATGTTGACAAGAAAGATGCCGCGAACTGACCGGGCAGTCGGTCACGGTCAACAGGCCTGCCGTCCGGCTATCAGGGCTCACAGAGTGGAGCCCGTTTTTCAGTAATCGCTGGCGTGGCGCGAGCCATTTCCGCGTTGAGAGCGATGAATTCCTGCCACTCTGTAGGCACATCGACATCTTGATAGATCGCTTCGACTGGGCATTCCGGTGCGCAAGCACCACAGTCGATACATTCTTCGGGTTCGATGTACAACATCTGCTCCCCTTCATGGAAGCAATCGCAAGGGCAGACTGTAACACAGTCTGTGTACTTGCAGCCAAAACAGGGCGCTGTGACGACAAAGGGCATGAGGTTTCCTTCGCAAAGGAGTTGTTCGTACGGACGGTCGAGAGCATCTCTCCCATCGGTTCATGCCTTTTCCCAGGCACCACGGCCAAAAAACTGAGGATTCGCGTTGGCCGGCGGGGAATTGCCGAGAACAATACAGCGACCACACGTCCTTGGGGATTTCGCCATGCCCAACGCCGATTCACAACTCCTGCTGCGGCAACTGGCTGGTGAAGACGCAACTGCGGAACAAGAACTCTTTACGCGATACGCCGAGCGGATCCGCGCATTGGCCGCAACGAAGCTTTCTCGACATGCAGCCGCCGACACGGATGCTGAAGACATCACGCAGTCCGCGTTGCAGTGCTTTTTTGCTGGTGCAAGAGATGGTCGATGGACCTATACAAACCCGGGCGACTTATGGCGGTTGCTCGCCGGAATCGTCATCAATAAATGCAAAGCATTCCACCGCCGGCAAATGACTCTGAGACGGGACATCCGTCGAGAGCGGCCGCTCAACGTTAGACAGGGTCTGAGCAACGTGGAGTTGAGCCCCCCCGCCAGCCACCCCTCAGATCGCGTCTTGCTGTGGGAGGCAGCCAGCGTGATCTTTCGCGCGCTCAGCAGCGAGGAACACGAGTTGGTCAAGCTGAAACTCGGCAGCGCCAGCACGGAAGAAATTTCACAAGCTCTGAACGTGTCTGTCCGCAGCGCGCGCCGTAAGCTGGCCGCGTTGGAACAGAAACTCCGGGAGGTTTTGTCTTCATCGTACGTTGTTACACAGCCGGCAATCTCACCTAGTGAAGGCGAGGCGGACCAGTCGGATTTCGCGGACGCTTTAGACCAACTCTTCCAACAAGTTGGCAAATTGCGCTACCAGGACTTGCTGCTGGAACAGCTCGTCGGCTCAGGCGGAATGGGCAAGGTTTTTCGCGCGGTTCTCACAACAAGCGGAGAAACCGTTGCGGTCAAAGCGCTCGCCCGGCGGCATCACTCCAATCCCGCAGCAGTGACAGCGTTCCTGAATGAAGTCTCGCTGATGGCACAAATCAACCACCCAGGAATCGTTGCACTCCGAGGGCTGGGACAATTCCCGGCTGGGGGGCTCTTTCTGGTGATGGACTTCGTTCGTGGAGAGAACCTTGGGCAGCGGATCGAACGCGCCCCACTTCCGCCTCCAAAAGCGCTGCAAATTGCCCTCGACGTGGCCAGATCGCTGCATGCTGCTCACACCAGCGGCGTTGTTCACTGTGACTTGAAGCCTGCCAACATTCTGCTTTCAAAGGGAGGACGAACCTTGGTGACGGATTTCGGCTTCGCGCGGCTGATCGCTCCGCATCGTTTGGGCATGCCGGACCTTCCGCTCAGATTCGCTCCGCTGGGCGGGACGCCGGAATTCGCCGCGCCGGAACAATTGGATGGTTTGCCAGACTCACTTGCGCCAACGGTCGACATCTACGCCTTGGGAAAGGTCCTGATGGCGATGTTGTTGCGTCGCGTTCCCGCGACACACCAGGAAACCCGCGCGGCCCTCGCTGAACTTCAAGGTGCGCCGCGTGCGATCTGTGGGCGGTGCACAAAGGCAAATCCGGCCGCCCGATATTCTTCCGTCAAAGAATGCGCAGACCAATTGCACAGTGCGTTGCAGAGGATCGACGCCTCGCCTTGATGATTGCACAAACTAGCGTCGCGCCTTGGTGCAATCCCGTTGGATTTGCGGTGACCAGCCGTTCTCGGATTTGGGAACAGAATGCGTTATGGTTGCTCCACGGATGTGCTGTCTGCGTTGGCGCAGACTCTAGCTGCCAGATTTCATACTGAAGAATCAGCCATGACCAACGACCGTGATCGTGTGACGTCGGCCCTGCGAGAAACTCTGGATGATCACCGGCTCAGTCGCACGGAGCGACGAGCCTTAAGCGCGCTGTTGTCAGAAGCCGATCCGGACGGCGCGCGGCGAGCCGAGTTTCGCGCTGCTGCCTTTGATCTTGCTCGGGCGGAATTGATCAGCCCAGAGGCAATCTCTGTCTTGGATTGGCTGGAGGCAACTGTCAAAGCCTTGGTTCCGCGTGACGGCCATGACGCAGGCAGAAACAATCGCCCGGAAGCGTACTTTAGCCCAGAAGATGAGTGCCCTGGGCGGATTGCCGGTTTGATGCAGAGCGCCCAAAAAACCGTGGATATCTGCGTGTTCACGATTACAGACAACCGGATTGCCGATGCGATTGTGGCGGCCCAACGTCGCGGCATCCGTGTGCGGATCATGACTGATGACGGCAAGGCCGGCGATATCGGCTCAGACGTGCATGATCTTCGCGACGCCGGTATCGCCGTGCGCATGGACCGCAGTGGATACCACATGCATCACAAGTACGCCATCTTTGATGAAGACCGCGTGCTGACCGGAAGCTACAACTGGACACGAAGCGCGGCAGAACACAACGAAGAGAACTTCGTCGTTGTCTATGATGACCGCCTGGTGCGGCAGTTCGTACGACATTTTGAATCGCTTTGGAAGCGATGGGATTGACTCAAGAACGACCTAGCTCGTTGTCGTGCTGTGCGTGACTTGGCTACTTGATCGTTCCCCGCCCGTTGGCTGCGCCAGGCTGCTTGACTTCAAATTCCAAGTCGCCTGTTTGCAAGAACCCTGTCCATCCTTGGTCGCCACCGGTGCTAACATCGGGAATCCGTAGTTGGAACGCAGCCTTGTATTTTCCGGGGGTGAGCGTGGGGACGTAGACCACGGGGTGTTTGAAGTCTGCGGATTTCATACGGCCGCCAGCAATCCCGATGGGACCGGAATCAATCACGGCCTGTTCACCGGGCGCCAGTTTGTAGCGCTTGATGCGTGGAATGCCGGAATACCAGTTGGTCGAAATCTTGTCGACGGGTTTGCCATCTGCTCCGGCGACAAAGATACGATCATCCTCGCGCCATTGGGCGCTCTCAAACTCAACTGGCTTGTCGGAAACGTTGCGAATCACAAATTCGAAATCGATCGTGTCGCCGAACTCGAATGGCCCAGCCTGTGTTTTATCTTTCAATCGCAATGCCGCTTGCAGGCCGTCCACCTTTTTTCCCCAAGCCGGTTCGCCGGGGTGAATTTTTTTCTTCTGCTGATCGGATTGATCTTGGCCGTTGGCATTGCTTGCTTGAGAGAGACTCGTGCTGACAAAAACGTCTGCGGTTTGGCCAGCTGCACTGATCGGATCACTACTAAGGAGTGTAGGACTCGCTGCGACTTGCCCCGGCCCCTCGCTTTGTGCCACAGCTGAACCCATAGCCACCCATGCGCAGGCGAGCCCTAACATGACTACAAGCGCGTGGCGAATTGTCGTCGTGAGAGTCATCGATTGAATCACTCCATGAGCGAGTGTGTGAGGAATCGCGGCGGCAGCCTCGCTGGCAGCCAAACCCGCTTGGACATGAAACACTGTTTGTGTGCAGGTGTCCGCCAGATGAACCAGCTCAGTCGCGCTCACCCAGACCGATTGTTGATGGGGCAAGGCCGTCAGGGCGGCCAGCGAAGCTCCGCAAAGTGCCAGGCGACGGCGAAGTTGGCCACGAGCTTTCTTCAGCCGACCTTGAACGACCCCAGGCGTGATGCCCAGCCGGACTGCGGTTTCTGCACGGGTGAGTCCTTCAAAGTACGTTAACAACACGGTGCTTCGTAGCGGTTCGGGAAGCCGGGCGACAGCTTCGTGCACGGCCGCAAAGTTGGCTTGAGCGGAAATGTTGCGGAGTTCTTCACCAGCTGTTTCGGCAACCACATCCAAGGACTGCATCTTTCGGTCTTGTCTGCGCTTGCGAGCCCGTAGTGAGATTCTCATTGCCACGCGGTGGAGCCAAGCGGCAAGTCCGTTCGCCCGCTGGATGTGGCCAGACTTACGGGCAAGCACAAAGAAGGTTGCTTGAAAAGCGTCCTCCGCGTCAGCTTCGCTCTGGAGCACGCTACGGCACACCGACATCACAATCCGACCGTGCCGCAAGACCAACAGGCGAAACGCCTCCTGGCGAGCGGATTCGGGAGAGCCTTCGCTGATACTTGACGTTTCCGTCAACTTGCGGAGGTCTTCTGAGGGTAGTTCTCCGCGGAAAGTGGCCAGCAATTCGGCGTCACTGAGGTTGGCTCGCGACATTTCGATAATTTGCGCGCTTTGCACGTTCAATTTCTAACAACGTCACAAAGAGAGAGACTTATGACGCCATGATCGGGTCAAGAATTCGCACAAAATTTTAGAAGTCAGTCCGCGATGACCAAATCGCGATCAATGCGGTCGGGAATCCCGCCCTATGTTCGCCATTTCTTGGCAAGCCAAGTGAGAAAATCGTGAGGCTGCTTCGCGTAGAGATCACGTCCAATCTGCAGTGCATGCTTTCTCAATCGAGCAGACTGTTTTTTCAGGATCGCGCGAACGACATGCTTTTCTTGCGCGGTGACCAAATCGTGAGGAACAGCACAGAGGAATTGACCAAGCACGGACAAGTCATGATCATCGCCCAGGAGTTCGCCCAATTGCTCAGCTTGTTTGCGTAGACGCTGCATCCGCTGCCGGGAAAACTCCCAAAGCAATTGCGCGTGGTAGCCTAGGTTTTTGACCTGCTTGCGCCATGCATGGAATGAGCTTGCCAACTGTTCTTCCGGGACGTTCTCATTCTTGACGTTTGCGATGGCATCCTTCATTCGCTTGCGTCCCGCTCGATACGTCCGCTCCAATCCAGCAAACAAGATCCTCTCCTGCATGCTTGCCCCGTTGTTCGAGGCGGTGTTTCCGGTATGGCAAGCAACGTTGGCATCGCGCTCATTGGCAACGGCGGTGGAGAAGTTCCAATCGCTCAGCCGGTCTCGGGCACATTCGATCACCTGGCGAAATTCACGCAAGCGTTGGGCAGGATGTTCGTCACCGGAAGGTCTTGCCTGCTTCTCGGCCGTTTGCTTGATGGCATGGCGAATTCGCGTGCAAGCTTCTTTGGATAAGCGGCGCCGCATGCGAGACTTGAGCTTGGCCAGCGTTTTGGAGCAAACGTCGGCATCGCGCCGCGAAGAGAAACGTTTGGCGGCGTCCTTGAAGCATGTGGATTCAACCTTGGCCCGTTCCGGCATCCCAGGACCAATCAGTCGCAGCAACGCCCGAATCCGCTTGGTTCGCTTTCGGACCTGGTGAATGACGGATTCTGCCGCCATCGACGAATCCGCGATCTCGCCGATGGCCGCCTCAATCTCTTCGCGCGCAATGCGACGAACGCTGCCGATCAAGCCGTCTTTCAAGCCATCGTCCGGGCGAATGCGAAAAGCCATGTCCTTCGGCCAAATTGCGGAGGAAACAGAATCCTTTCCCGGAAACCGTGCAGTCTGAAGATGGACTTCACATGCGGTATTCGCAAGCGCCTCGCAGAAGACAGGAGTCTACCGCGGCCTTGTTCGAGGGTGTTTTTCTGGGCAATACCGCGATTTGGACAAGCTGGAGGTGAGATTCTTCTCGAATCAGCCCATTCCCCGTAAATTCCTTGATTTAGTATCTTTACGTAACTACCATCAGGCTTGGAATACGTGTCTTTCTCGTGCTTTGAGAGCCGCTTAGAGCGTCCGGTAGCACAATGAGCGAGCGTTCCACAGCCTGAAGCATATCCACCGACTTTTTTTCGGCACCTGCCAGCGTCAGGCTATAATCGACGTCACTTCAGTTTCGCCTGCAAAGCGTTCGCGCAGGCGAGATCTTGCGGTTATGCACATCAGCCCGATCAGGGTACCAGCCAAATTCGTTGGAACGGAGGAGTCGGACATCATGCGTCGACTTGGATTCTTGGCGATTGTCGCCTCAGTGATATTGATGGCCTGCTCAATTCCAGCTTCTGCGCAAGTTGGCGGCGGCGGAGGTGGTGACACAGGCGGAGGTGCTGGTGGCGGCCAAGGCGGTGGCGGTCAGGGTGGCGGCGGCAATGTCAACGTTGGTACTCAGACAGCCGGCGTGTTGATTGATGCCAATGGCGTTATTCAACTTCGCACATATCCTGACCCTGGCTGGCGACTGACCAACCAGAAGATTCGCGCCCAACTCGCCAAGCTGGATGCCGATGTCGCCAAGCCCAGCAAACTCCGCAAGATCTCGCTTAACCGGCTAGATGCGGCCGTCAAGGCGAAGCTGGCCGCCGGCGAACAACCCGATGAAGTCATGCAATGCTTGGCCGGGCTGAAGCGGATCAAGTATGTCTTCTTCTATCCCGAATCCAATGACATCGTTATTGCCGGTCCGGCGGAACCTTGGGTGGAAGACCTCGGTGGTCGCATGTTGGGCATGCACAGTTCACAGCCCGTCTTGCTGCTGGAAGACCTTGCCGTGGCCATGCGGACTTTCTCACCGGATAAGCATGACAATCCATTGGTTGGGTGCTCCATCGATCCGACGCAAGAAGGTCTGGCTCGCATGCAGCAATTCCTGCGTCAATGGGGCCGACAAGCTGTCCCCGGTCAAGAGTTGATGCTCGTCCGCGGTATGCAGCAAAGCCTGGGTGATCAGGTCGTTAGCGTGCTCGGCGTTGCACCGACCACGCACATGGCCAAGGTCATGGTTGAAGCAGACTACCGCATGAAGCTGATTGGCATTGGCCTGGAACACGTTGCGGCCATGCGGAAAAAGACCTACGTTGACCGCGCAACTCCGTCCATGGTCAGTCGCAACGCAATGGCTCGCTGGTATTTCGTGCCAGATTACGAATGCGTACGAGTAGCCCAAGATGGCTTCGCAATGGAATTGGTCGGCGATGCTGTCAAGCTCGTGGGCGAAGATGAATTGGTCAACGCGGATGGGAGCCGGCGCTCAGGAAAGCGCACGAACCGCGCCAGTCAGATGTGGGTCAAAGATTTCACCAAGAACTACCCCCAGATGACCTACCCGCTGCCCGTTTTGGCTCAATTGCGAAACTGCATTGACCTGCTCGTCGCCGCGGCGTTCATCAAAGAGCATGACTACTACGGCAAAGCCAATTGGCGGCCAGGAGCTTTGCTCAGTGAGCGGGTGCTGTCGGTCGAAAAGTACAACACTCCTAAAGAAGTTGCGACCGCGGTCAACGCCATTTGGAAAAACAATACGTTGATGACACCCATCGGTGGCGGTGTGGAAATCCAACCGTTGGAAGCGCTCAAGAACAGCAACCTGATCAATGATAAAAATGGCAGTGTGGCCGCCACTCGCGACCAGATTGATGTTTCAAATCTCCCCGCCAATCGTTGGTGGTGGGATTGATCGTGCGTTAAGGACGTTGTCTGAATAAGACAAGCTCCCAAGGACCAAGGCCACAGGTGATACACCACCTGTGGCCTTGTTTTGTTCAGGATGACTGACGGTCCGTGGCGCGCAATCCGCACCCGAGTGTCGCAACTCGTCGACCCCGGCAGCCGCGCCTCCTGAAGAATTCAAGCAGTCTTGCTGAACGGTCTCCCGATACCACGTGCCGCGCTCTCACACGTACGTGCGGAACCGGCCGGCCCCCCTTTGCCAATCTTGCCGCGGCTGAGAGAATGCACGCTGGCGATTAAATTTTGATCGCAGCATTGGTACCTCTCCGCATTCTGACAGCATCCATCTATGTATCGGCCCAACTATCTCCGCGTGTTTTTGACGTTCGCCCGCAATAGCTTGGTGCGGGACATGACGTTCCGCGGGAACTTCATCATTGAGAGCATCTCTTCACTCTCTTGGATGGCGATGAATTTGGGCTTTTACATCCTGATCTTCAATCAGGTTCCTGAGAACGGCGAACTGTCAGGCGGATGGGGTAAATATGAGTTCTTTGTTTTTCTCTCCACCACGTTGTTCGTCAACAGCGTGGTGCAGGCGTTCTTCATGCCTAACGCCAATGAATTCAGTGAATTGATCCGCACCGGCGGCTTGGACTTTGCGCTCTTGAAGCCCATTGACACCCAGTTTCTTATTTCGCTGCAGCGGGTGAACTGGTCGTCGTTGTCGAACTTCTTTTTCGCGATCTGCCTGCTGGTGTACTCGCTGGTCAAGCTGAACTACGTGCCGAGTGTATTGCAGTGTCTGCTGTACCCGTTTTATGTGGCCTGCGGCGTGGCGATTCTCTACAGCTTGATGATCACACTTTCCGCAACGAGCGTCTGGTTGGGCCGCAACCAAACGCTGTACGACTTTTGGTTCTACATCACGAACTTCTCACGGTACCCCATGGAGATCTATTCCGGACGATTTGGAAGGCCGCTGCAGATCACGTTCACATATCTCATTCCTATCCTGGTGGTGGTGAACGTGCCGGCCAGAATTCTGTCTCGTCCGCTTAGCGCCGCCAGGACAGAAACCTGGTGGCTGGCCGGTTTCGCCATCTTGGCGACTGTTGGGAGCTTGCTCGCCTCGCGGTGGATTTTCCGCCGATCTTTGCTAGCTTACCGCAGCGCAAGCAGCTAACGAGACGACCTCTCGTAATCTTGGCACTGGACAGAAACCTATTGCCGTTGATCGGTGTCGGAAACGTGACCGGCATAAGACGCGCTCATAGAGACGTGATCGTCAGAGACATCTTCCTCATGGTTGGCCGCCAGCGGTTGGCTGGGATCGACGCCAGGATAAAAGCGGTCACGATACCGCAGGGCTTCCAGATTGGTGATCAGTCCGTCGCCGTTGGTATCGCAGAGAATAATTTGGTCGTTGTGAATTGCGTTATTGCTGAGCCTTTCTGAGCGTGCCAAGGCAAGCAGGAACGGGATTCCCAAAAAACTGTCTGACTTGCCTGCCTCCGAGGCATCCGGATGCGCAACGCAAGCCAAGAAGGTCTCTTCAGCAAGTGGCGACTGAAAACCAACTTCGTAGAGCTGCTCGTCCGCGCGGATAACTCGCTCTGAAGCATGCGTCAACAAGCAGCCACTGGAGGGAATCAACAGGGCCAGTGCTAGCAGCAATGGTAATGTGCGTGCATTCATTCGTTGCAGCCTGCCATGCGAAGACCGAGATCGGGCTCGTGTATATATCGGCCGTTCCCCAATCCAACAAGATGAACTCTCAAATGGATGAGTGCACCGCAACCTTTCGGGGAGGGCTCCAATCCCGCCAACGATCATCGATTTGAGACCAGATATTCGCAATTGCCGCTGGAGATCATCGAATACCTGGAAAGCAGCACGACTGTCCACAGTTGACCATTCACGGTTCGATAACTAACCACTCAATGAAGCCCGCTCTGACACGAAGGTTCCAGTTCAGCGTACGGACGATGTTGTTTGCCGTCTCGCTGATCGCGGGTTTTATCGCGTCCGTTGGACATTATGGCGGACCAGGGATCTTCCTGTTTTTGGCCGGCTTGGGAGGGGTACTTGTGGTCAGTTCCATTTGGAACCGGAGCCCAAACCGCGCCACCTTGGGAACAATCCTCATGCTGGTGACGCTGCCGTACTTTGGCTCGGCTTCACGGTTCATACACCACACAACCCAGCGTGTGCAGGTGGTGGTCAAAGACGCCCACAGCGGCGAACCAATCTCCGGAGCACAGGTGTCGCTCTATCCAACATCGCATAGGAATCCCAGGCTGGTTGCCGCCACCGACCAATACGGAAACGCCCTTTTGCAAGCGCGTTTCAAGACCAGCAACCATCAGTTGGGTCTTGGCCGCAGCGGAAGGATCTGGCTCTGGGAACACACACTTCAAGTCGAGTCCTTCGGGCACCAGCCGTTGACCTGCCCGCTGTATGACATGACCGGCAAAACGCACGACCTATACGGGAGCGAGCTTCCGCCCGTCGTGGTTGAGTTGGCGCGGGCACGGTGAGCGGTGTTGTCCGTGGCAAGCGCATGTCTCAGCATCGACTCGTCAACCGGCACATCATTCCCCACGGCTGCGTTTCTCTTCGAGGCCGGAAACACCAAACCGCCGCGCAAGTTCCACAGCAACATCACTGGCGTCCGCATCCCGCGCCGCCAGCATGACCAGCAAGTGATAGACGAGATCGGCCGCCTCGCGGATGAGGTGCTGGCGGCCTTCTTCGCCAGGCTCTGCGGCCGCCTCGATCACTTCGGCGGCCTCCTCCGTAATCTTTCCGGCGATCTTAGCGACCCCGCCAGACAGCAACTTGCACGTGTAGGAATCGTCGCTGGGGGTCGCTTTGCGATCCGCGATGATCTTGGATAAATCCGCAAATACGGCATCGGCAGGCATGACTTCAGCTTCCGCAAGGGCAGGGCGATAGGAAATCCCGAGTGTATTCCTTGGCAAAGGGCACATCCAGCCGCTAGCTCGGCGTGTTGTGACGCCCCCACACGGCTTGACCCATTCCACTTGTCAACTCATCGCCACCAGGGCAAGCTATCTTTCCTAAAGTCGTCCGTGCCCACTTTCCCAACGGAACACTTGTTGGGATGCGTCGACCATCGCCTTTTGCCATAGGTGAATCCCAATGTCTCAAATGGTGAATTGGACGATCTTTGCGATCTGTCCTGTGCTCTTTCTTCTTACGGCAGCCACAATGAGCCAATCTCTCCACGCCCAAAACGGCCAAGATTCTCAATCGCATGCTGCGGCTGGAAACTCTCAGCAGGAGTCCCATGGACGGTTTCCAGAGTTACCTCAAGGCATAACCAGCTTCGGCGCGGCTGTGGCGGGCGATTTCGTCTACGTCTATGGCGGAAACCATGAAGACGCTCATCAGTATTCGCGATTGGGGCAATCAAATGAGTTGCTCCGCATCAGCCTGAGTAATCCCGCGAAATGGGAAACACTTCCTGAGGGTCCGCGGATGCAAGGGCTGGGCATGGTGGCCTATGACGGCAACTTGTACCGTGTCGGCGGATTCTCTGCGCGCAATGAAAGTGGCGAACCTCAAGACTTGTGGTCGTCCAACAGTTTCGCGCGCTTTCACGTGGAGGAGAACAAATGGGAAGAACTTGTTCCCTTACCGGAACCGCGCTCTAGCCATGATGCGGCGATGCTGGGAAGTACGCTGTATGTTGTCGGCGGTTGGTCCATGCAGGGTGATGCCGAAACCGTCTGGCACAAGACCGCTTATGCCATTGACCTGGCCGCAGGGACTTTGGAATGGCGCAAGTTGCCGACGCCTCCTTTCACGCGGCGGGCAATCTCAATCGCCCCAGCACGCGGAAAGATCTACGTCATCGGCGGCATGGAGCCCAACGGACCCACGACAAAGGTTGCCTACTATGATCCGGAATCCAACTCGTGGGAAACCGGCCCCCACCTTCCCGGTGAAGGGATGGAAGGATTCGGTTCAGCCGCCTGCTGGTCCAACGACCAGATGTTTGTCAGCACGTACGGCGGCAATGTCTACCAGCTCAACTCGGCAGAAGACGATTGGATGAAGCTCGCCACGCTGGAGCCGGGGCGATTCTTCCACCGCATGGTTCCAACCGCCAGTGAGCTTGTGCTCGTTGGCGGCGCGAACATGGAGATTGGCCGGCTGCGCGAACTCGACATCGTTCCGCTCAGCACAAAAAATAAGCCGTAGCCCGGACGACCTTCTCCCTCAGCGGCAGAGCCGTTAGCGAATCGTCATCTTCGTGGGCACGGTAAAGATTGTCCGTGCCGTCCGCTCAGGTTTGGTTCCGATTGAGATTTCTGTCACGTCCAGTTTGGAAGCCTGGGCAGGCTGGGGGCCATACGCGTCAGCAGCGACATACCCTCCGGCACAGTGGTCACATGACCCGTTGCAGCCCAAGCGGCATCCCGGCGGATTGGCGCTTCCGTACATTGCGTTGGAACTCGAGCAGCCACAGCAAGCTCTGGCACGACGCGCCAACAACCGTTCCTTATGCCGGGGGAAGAAGTCGAGCAAGCCAACCCCGTGCTTACGGCAGCACGTTGGCGGTCCTTGCGAACAATCCGGATCGAATCGACAAGTTGGATCAATCACGCCGAACAAGATCTCATTCCACAGTTCATGGCCAATGTCGCTAATCGTCCACACTTTCAACTTGTACTCGGTCGGGTCGCCGCAAACTGATTCATAGGCACAGCAGGCATCCCAGGCGACGGCCGCATGCGGGAAATATCCGTCGCCGGCGTTTTGCACATACCGCGGCGCAGGAAGTCCAGACGCCGAATATGCTCCAGGGTCGCTATAGAAAAAGTCCTGATCGGGATATCCAGGACCCAATCCCGCTTCGTGCGCGACATCGGGAAGGGGATTGGGAACCGGCGGCGGCGCGTCCTGCCAGAAGGAATCCACGGCATCCGGCTCGGCAAGGAAGCCTACTTCCGTGACCTGTCGCTTGAGCGGCGGCAGCACCACGGAGTCGGGATCGTCCTGAGCCTTGGCTTGGACACAGAAGCAGCTGAACAAGAAAGCGGCAAGGGATCCTGCAAATTGAAGCCGCATGGCGATATTCTCCGGCAGTGTTTCTTTGGGTCTTCTAGCGCGGCGCGGTGAACCGTCAAATGCAGCATCGTCCTCGCACCGGCGGAAGAATCAGGCGAATCATTAGAGCGCATATACTTTGCCCTGCTTGCCGGCTTTCCAACAAAGTGAATGCATCGCTAGCCGCTGTTGAAAGTCAGCGTGGCGTTTCTCGACAGCAATCGGCTGCTAGCAGTGCGCGCCTAGGCTGGCTGACAGTTGACGCGCGCGATCAATTCGCGTCGCCTTGTCGAACGTTCGCGCCTAAGATTCCGGGAAAGCGCATTCCGCTCCCGATAGCGAGGACCGCCAGATGGTGGCAAATGACGTTCAACTCGTTCGCAGAGATTTTCTCCGCACAGCGCTGGCATGCGTCCCAGCCGCCGGCATGTGCATGGGGGAGATGCAACACGCTGCCGCGCAGGTCCTTGCTGCCTCTGCCGCGACATTCGACGGTAAACCCCATCGTGTGGCAGGCGTTCCCGTCTCGCTCGAGTCTGATGACTACACGGTCGCTGGATTGCAACGGACACAGAAAGAAGTACTTGCCGCGTACGGTGTCAGCCACCGTGACCTGCCGTTGGATGCGAAGGCGTCTTACTACGAATGGCAACTGTGGCGCTACCATTTGACCAATTGGAACCAAGTTCACCATGCAGCGGATTTGCCAGCCGAACGCGGGGAACACCCCCGCACAGTTCCCGGCTCGGACTCCTCAACGTGGAATGGGGCTCTGCTGGCCGCGTTGGCTCACAAGTACGCGGTGACGCACGACGCCGAGACCCTCAGGCGCGTGAATCAATTGCTCTGGGGGATGAACTTCTTTTTCGAAGTGACACGCAAGTCCGGTTTGCCGGCGCGGAACGTTGTGCATGCCGATGGCATGGTGCTGGCAGGCCAAACTCCCTATGACGCGCCTGACGGAAACCGCTACTTCTATCTGGCTGATCCGGCCAAAGGAACGTTCAACCAGATCGCCATCGGGCTGGCCGCCGTGATGATGTACGTGGAGTCCGATTTGCCGGAGCCAACCCGCGCCATGTTGCGAACGCGGCTGGCTGAGTTCGTCTTGCATCTTATCGATCATGATTACCACATCACCGGAGCTGACGGAAAACGAACGTCCTACGGAGATCTCACTCCGGTCTTTGCTGGTGTTGGGGTTCCGTTCAATGCGCAAGTGGCATTCCACATCATCTACCTGGGACAGATCTTTGCTCCGCAAGACGCCACACAACGGCAACGGATTGCCGATCAATACCGACGGCTGCGGGACAAACATCACGTCTACTTCGAGCGACCGTGGAAATCATTGATTCAACCGCAGCGCGTGGCGGCAAGCCCGATCGTCAAGGGTATGAATGATCGCAATCACGCGATCAATGCTGCGTTCTCCGGCCTGTTGTTGGAGCGGTATCAGGCAGCGCGAGATGGCCGTGGCATCGATGAGACTTTCGTCTATCGATTGGGTCAGACGATGTACTGGGGACTGCAGAAGCTGGAACGGTCCGGCAACAGTCTGTGCAATTTCATGTATTTGGCATTGCTTGCCGACGATGCGATGTTTTCAGCGATGGCGCCGGAACGTCCAGACCAAACACGAAAGCAGATGACAAGCTTGCTGAGCTCAGGCATTGAGCAGTTGCGCCGCTTTCCGCTCGATCGCTTCCATCGTCCCGGTGTGACGCACTCCACACGCGAACCAACAGGGATCGACGCTCGGCGCGGCAGTGACTTCTATTGGAAGGAACCGGAATACGAGGTCTTCCGCGCGACGGGACCCATCAACGGACGAACGAATTGCGGCACGGATTATCTCTACGCCTATTGGCTGATGCGGCACTTTGAATTGGATAGGTCGGCGGCTGTTTCGCGGCGGCATGGCGGAGTGCTGGAGAGATCACTCAAAGGACGGTCGCTGGGCGAACAGCGCTTTTGAATTGAGAGCAAGAGCTGAGTTCCACGGAACTACCAAGACAAAGCGCTGAGCAGCTGCAAGAGAATTGCATTGTTACTCGTCAACTCGAAAAAAACGATGTCACGATTCTGCGGAAGCGGTTGGCGCCCCTCTGGGAAACACTGTTAGCTCTCCTCCTGGCGCGCCTGTTGGAACCCCTGTTGGCGCGCCTGTTAGAACTTCCGCCAAAACCACTCGTCAGAGGGAGGGGAATACGGCTTTTCGGATGTCAGCCAGCCAGCAAAAACGACCCGAGCCGGCGCGACCAAGAAGCGCCAAAACCTGGCTCAAGACTTTGGGATCTGACTGTCTTCCAGCAGTCGCAGCATTTCACGACTAGCAACGCGAGCGACCGCCCTGCGGGCACGGAATTGCAACAAGCGGTTGATGGCGAAGGCAAAAACGAGTGCCGCCACGATGCCAAAATAACTACAGGACGCGATCGTGAGCATCACGTCTGGGCCCAGGATTGGGCTGATGATTTGTGAGACGGCATTCCCTTCCGCGGCGACATGATCAAGCATTCCGCCTAGCCCCCCGCCGATCAATCCGCCGACAACGATGGCGATCGCGAAAGAGACAATCTGATTTCGTCTCAGACGGGAAACATCGGCAGCCCTGTGGAGTTCTCTCTTGCTCATGGACTTGCGTGTTTCAAGAGTTCGATTGGCCAGCGAACAGACAAACCGAGATTCCATGATGATCGGGATCTCTGCGAATGAACAGCCAAATCCACGGCGCGGAAAATTCGGCCCGTCACTGCAAAGGAACATGCGCGTCACGACTGCTACGACCGCGCTGGCCCGTCTCAAACCGACCGGCCCGCGCATGTGAAGGCGTTCAACCCCAACAAGAAAAAAGCCCCAACCCAGCAGTATGCCGGGGTTGGGGCAGATTGTCGCTGTTGGCGAAAAGCCGACAGAGAAGCAACGCCTATCGATCAAACTCAGCGATGTCTTCTTCTGCTTCGTCCTCTGTTTCTTCTTCCTGCGACCCTGCGTTCTTGACGTACTTATCCAGCCAGGCCACCCAGCGAGCCCACATGTCAAGCGTGGTCTCCTTGCCGATTGGCCCGTGATCTTCGTACGGGTACATATACATGGCCGCAGGCTTACCCAACCCATCCAAGACATGGAACATGCGTTCGGAGTTGATGGGGTGAGTGCCGACATTGGCGTCTTCCGCGCCGTGATACATCAGCAGCGCGCCATTGACCTGATTGGCCCACAACATCGGAGACATGCCAATGTAAACCTCTCGCGCTGACCAGATGTAGCGTCGCTCACTCTGGAAGGCCATTGGGGTGAGCGTACGGTTGTAGTTGCCATCACCGGCGATTCCCGCCTTGAAGAACGGCGTATGCGCCATCGCATTAGCTGTCCCGAAGGCGCCGTAGCTATGGCCGCCGATTCCCAATCGATCGCGATCGATGATGTTGCGTTTGTCCAGTTCATCGATCACGGCCCACAAACCGTTACGCAGGTCAGGCACATAGTTGTCGTTCATACGGCCTTCTGGCCCAACGATTGGCAGATCTGGCTCAACAACCACGTATCCCAATTGAGTCAAATGAGCCATGGAGCGGCGGGAGGGCTGTCGGAAACGGCCCGGTCCTCGTGTGGAACCTCCTCCCCCGCGACCGCGGTCATACGCTCTCTGATCGGTATACTCACGCGGATAGAACCAGAACATCGCAGGCAGTTTCTCACCGTGATCCGGATTCTTGGTGACAGAAACCCAAAACTTGAAGCCATCCACGCGTGTCACTTGGAATCGCTCTGTCTCCAGTTTCTGGAACCAGGGCGTGAAGTTCTTATTGTTGGTCAGTTTCTGAACGTCATCCTCTCCATGCACATACATGAAGAAGTCGGGCACGACGTTCGTGCTTTGCCGTGAGGTGTAGAAGTGATCCAAATCATCCTCACCGCCAGCGGCGACAAAGCTCACCGTCAACTTCGTCATGGGTTCAGATGAGAAGATCTCTTCCACCTTACCAGAGAGGATGTTGAGCTTCTCGATAACGACGTACCGCGGTCGAGGCTCGTCATCCCCTTCTTCTCGTTCTTTATTGTTCAACGTCGCGGTGCGTTGGAAGTACACGTCCCCTGCGGGCGAAACTCGAACCACGCGCTCGCCATCAATGGATGTCGTGCTCATCAGTGTCCCGCGAGAGACGCCGCGGTTGCGATTCTGGCGGTTATCGTCCTGCTTATCATCGTCCTGTTTGTCGCCGTCCTTGGAGTCGGCATCCTTGTCGTCACCGTCTTGCTTCGCGTCGTCATCTTTCTTCTGATCATCCTGCTTGGCATCGTCATCCGTCTTTTGATCTTGGACGTCTTGGCGAAGCAGGCCAGCGTTGAATTCATTGTCATTCCAAGCCCGATTGGCTTCCCAGATTTCTTCCGTGGAGTAATCCCAGGCATAGGAATCCAGCGCGGACTCAGGGTCAACGGACAGTCGTTCTCTGCCTCCCCGGCGACCACCTCCGCCGCCTGATCCACGACCGCGGAAGATCCGGTATTCCTTGTTATCGTCATTGAGGTCGACAGCATGGATGTTTTGCCGGTTGCGCCCGGCGCCACGGGTGAGGAACATCCAGCGGCCATCTTGCGAATAGGCGACCGATCGAATCTGTGTGGGACTTTCAAACACAACCTCAACGTCGTCATCGCCGAAAGGTGGCTTCCATAACATCACCCGGTCCCGCTCGTCGCTTTCTTCTTCATCTTCATCATCGTCACCTTGTGAGCGACGCCCAGACCGACCATTCCCCTGATCGTCCTTTTCGTCATCCTTTTCCTTCTTCTTGGGAGCCTTTTGGAGGAAGGACATCCCTTTCACGCCGGGTCGCCAGCGCACGTCCCTTCGCGGCGGCTCACTCTCCTCTTCGTCGTCATCGTCATCGTTTGACTGGCTACGCGCAGGAGCATTGTTTCGTCTCCCATCGCGAAGACGACGATCACTAAACGTGTGCAGCACATCGCCTTGTCGGTCGATCAAGATTTCTTTGGTGCCAAAACTGCCCATCGGCACGAAATAGCTAAACGGCTTCTTGAGCATGGTCACACGGAAGTACGATCCGGAGGGATCAACGTTCAGGCTGCGAATCATCTCCGGTTCGCCGATGTTCTTGACCTTGCCGTTGTCGACATCGATCACTGCCAACTGGCCGATGGAAAGGTACTCCAGCAGCTCCATCTCGTAGGGCGATTGCAGCAAGTAGCGATAAGTGCGAGACGGCGTGTTACCTTCGCGCGTTCTGCGGATTGTCGGTTCCGTGGCCACGGGGCTGGCCACAGGCATGCTGACTTGTTCGGAATCAGGAGCAATGACGGTCACAATGCGCTTACCATCAGCGGTCCACTCATAGCTGGTGACGTGTGTCGCGACGACGGGGCGCGGTGTGAGTTGCCGCGACTTGCCGCTCTTTGAGGACGCCATGTAGATGTGAGTCGCGTCGGGGAAATGTGCGAAGAAGGCGATCTGTGATCCATCCGGCGACCATGTTGCATTGCTGACGCGCGCCTCGGCGGGAAGGGAGATATTGGTTGTTTCTCCCGTTTCGGCATTGAAGATTTCCAATGCGGCATTGCTGCGCGTGTAAAGCCTTCGCGATCGCTGCGCTTCATGCTCGTAATCACTTTCGGCCAGCCGCCTGTGCGGATTGGCCAAGGCTTCCAGCGAAGTCATGCCATCGCTACGTTGCAACAGAAAACGGACGCCGTCCGGTCCCAAATTGCTGAGCGATACGTTGGTGTGCCAGGGAGCCGAAACCGAATCCAGAATCGGAGACGGGGGTTCCAGGTATGACTCTTTGTCGAGTGCCACTTGCGCCACCGCTGGCGTTGTGCAAGCACTCAGAGCCGCCGCGCCGAGCGTTAGCCCAACCGCAAGAGTTCTCAGGATCATTCGAGATGTGCGCATAGGTTGCATCCCTTTCCAGGTTCAATGCCCAACTTGATTCAGTCGACGTGGCGATGAATGTCCACAAATTCGGCGAAATTGACCCACGATAAAAGCGAGTAGAACCTGGCGCGACGGCCACGGTTCGTTGCGTGCCAGCCGACGGTGGGTCACTTCCACGGCGAGCGGACGAGTTGCCATTTTATTTGAGGGATCGCCTCCGTCCATCGTTTTGCGCTAGTTCATGCGCTCCAGCACGGCTTTCGTGAAAAAAATGGCCGCAAAACAACCAGAAGCCGGTGCAATTGAGCCTGAGCCCATTCTCGCGTCGCTTGAGGTATGTTGAAATTGAGCTTGCTCCAAGAGGCATACACCCTCAGAACCTGCCAGCGATGAAATCCCGCCCTTCCATCTCGATCAGCCAACCGATGCCTGTTCCCAACCCGCAGTTTGAACGGCCGGGGATCTCAACAGTCTGGGGCTATGTCTCCCTGCCGGTCATCGAGAAACCGGTAGAACGTCCGGAGACTTGGCCACCACGGCGACGGTATGGCTTGATGGCGTTCATGTTCCTTCTCACTTGCGGCGCGACGTTTTGGGCGGGAGCGGTTCGCGAGCGGTCCGAAACCATTCTCTACGGCATTGAGGCCATGAAAGAAATCCTCAGCCCTGGATGGTGGCAGGATGGATTGATCTACATGAGTTGCGTGATGGGCACGTTGCTGGCTCATGAGATGGGGCACTTCGTCATGACCGTACGGTATCGCATTCGCGCCACGCTCCCGTTGTTTCTTCCGCTGCCGATCACGCCGATTGGGACCATGGGCGCGGTGATTGCCATGCAGGGGTCGGCGGCCAACCGTAAGCAGTTATTCGATATTGGCATTGCCGGTCCTTTGGCCGGTTTGGTGATCTGTCTGCCGGTTGTCGTGGCCGGCGTCATGACGGCGGACGTTGTTTCGGTGCAGAGCGTGCGCACGCTGACCTCGACAAACCAGATTTTGTTTCATGACCCCTTGCTTGTTGAGTGGCTCACCAGCTGGTTGCGACCCGATGTCGGCAGCGACCAGGTCTTGGAGATGACTTCGCTGCGCCTGGCCGGCTGGTTTGGCCTGATCATCACCGGTCTCAACATGATGCCAATCAGCCAACTGGACGGGGGACACGTGACCTACACCATGTTCGGGCGGCGCGCGCACGGGATCTCGGCCATGCTGGTCGTCGCGGCGATTGCGTACGTGGTGGTGACCAACACATTGCCATGGGTGGTGATGCTGATCCTGGTCCTGATGATGGGCATCTTCCATCCGCCAACAGCAGACGACAACGTACCACTAGGCCGGCCGCGATATGTGCTGGGGTGGATCTCGCTGGCCATTCCTCCGCTCTGTTTTTCGCCACGGCTTGTTGAGATCCTCTAGTCCACACGGCATTCCAGACTGCTGCTCGCCACGCTTGTGGGACTATGATACGATCAAGGTTCTCACGCTGACCAGGACCATTGCCTGCCTGTTGGGTTGACGTCCACGTTGGCACACGTCGATATCAAATCACCGCGGAAGTGCCCTGCTTTTGCGCGATTCAAGACACAGCCTGCGGAACGGACTTAGCCATGGCGATCGATCTGTACTCCATTTGCCCTTGTGGTACTGGCAAGAAGATCAAGTTCTGCTGCCGTGACCTGGCGCCCGAGATCGAGAAGATTGAGCGCTTGCTGGAAGCGGATCAGCGGCACGCCTGCCTGGAACACATCGAACAGTTGGAAAAGAAGTTCCCACAGCGCTCCTATCTGGAGATGCGCAAAGCTTCGCTCCTTCGTCAATTGGGCAAAGCCGCGGAAGCTGACTCAATCCTGAAGGAGCTCGTCCACCGGGATGCTTCTAACCCGGTGGTTTGGGCTGAAGCCGTGTTCCTGGTGCTCGATCGCGAAGATCAGGAATTCCGCGTAGCGATCGAGCTACTGCAACGGGCGATCGACGCCGCAGGCGATAAGACGCCGCGAGAAGTCCTTGAGGCCATCGCTCTCGTCTCGCAATATGCTCACACGTTGGGGATGCCGCTTGTTTGCCTGAAGCACATGCTGCTCTACCTGGATCGAGATCCGGAAAATCAAAACGCGTTTGTGGCGCTGCTCCGCTTTCAACAATCTCCGCAGGTCTCGGCATTGTTGAAAGACACGGGCGCATTGCCTTCTTTGGCGGAAGGGGAATTGCCGGCTGAGCAAGCGCGCATTTTTGAAGCCGTGGCGGCGGATGCGAGTCTTGGACGGATTCGTCCGGCGGAACGCCAACTCACGGAATTATCTGAGCAAGCTCCGAAATCACCGGCGGTGTGGAAGGCTTTGGGCCTTGTGCGGGGCTGGCTGGGTGACAACCCCGCAGCGGTTGATGCGTTTCGCCGTCTGAGCACGCTCGATATTCCGTTCGACGATGCCGTCGAAGCCGAAGCTCTCGCTCAACTGTTAGACGAGGATGAGTCTGAGACGATTGACATTGTCGAATTGAACTTTGTGACGGACGATCTCGATCAGGCACGCAAGCAATTGGAGGATTCGCAGCACGTTCATGAACTTTCCGGCGAAGTGACCGCCGCAGGTGATGAACCACCGCCGCGCAGTTTGGCGTTGTTGCTGGATCGAGCCATGCCGAAGGACGCGCAGAGTGCGCCCTATGAAGAGCTGCCATCAGTGATCGCCCGGCTGGCCTACTTTGGCAAACAGGTTGACCGCGCCGCGCGGGTTGGCTTGATCGCTCATGAAGACAGCCTGGAAGAAGCAAAGCGACGGCTGTTGGAAATCAGCGGCGGGATGTTGACGGAGGAACCAACTTCAGACGATGAACAAGATCCTCCGCGCGGGCGGAGAGTGGTCGGCCAGGTTTCCGTCTATGCGGCGCAATTTGCGGAGCGCAAATTCTTGCCGGAAGACACGCCCGCTGACCGCCGCTATGACATCATTCAAGATGACCGTCGCCACAAATTGCTGGAGGTCTGGCCGCAGGGCAAGTTGCCGCCACTGAGTGGGAAAACACCCAGTGAAGCCGCCAAGGGAACCGCAGAAGACCGGATTCGATTGGCCGGCATGGTCCTCAACATGGAGTTGACCAGTCAGCGGGAAACCGTCTCCGCCAACAGCTTTGATGAACTCCGCCAGCAACTTGAACTTCCGGCCGTTCATGCGCCAGAAAACACACACGTCGAAGACTGGTCACTCGTCCGACTTTCACGGCTTGATCCGACTGGCCTTTCCGATGAAGACCTACTGTTGGCGTTCACGCGCGCGGGAACAAACCGTTATCCCGCAGCGATCGTCAATTTGGGGCAAGAAGTCTTGAGCCGCCCGGAGTTGATTTCGGGCGAGAATGCGATCTCACCGGAAGAAGTCTGTGGCCAAATTGCTGAGCTGCACGAGGATACCCGGCTGGCTCTAGAATGGAATGAACGGGCTCGCGAGTTCTCGCTCAAGGCAGGCGTCTCTAACGCCGGCAATGACTTGTTTGAACTCTATGTGCGATTGAACCGCGGCGAGGCGGACAATGCGGTCGAACTCTTGCAACACCTCATGGATGAGCATGGCGATGAGCCGGGAGTTCGCAACGCCGTGGCCAAAGTTCTTCAGGAAACCGGACTGATGAACCCTGACGGTACGATGGCCAGATCCAAAGAACCGGCCATTGTCACTGCCGGGGGTGAGAGTGAAGCTGGCAAGATCTGGACTCCGGATGAAGCAACTGCCACGACCGGCGGGACTGAATCCAAAATCTGGGTTCCCGATTAGCAATCTGTCAATTATCGGCAGGCTGCGTGAACGTCAGGGATGGGTTTTCTAAATCGTGTCGCCCAATGTGCGAGAGTTGCGCGCCGGGTGAGATTCACTCTCGCACGAGCGCAATTGAAGACACCATGACGCCGTCCCGACGATTAATCCACGGTTGGGCACGTCACAGATTGAGCCGTTGGGACAGATTCCGAAGAATTGACCAGTGGATCGCGCTCACTTAGGCGTGCGGCGCGGTTTCCTACACGTGAGAGTTCTTGTCATCCATGACTGATCGCGACCCCCAAGACCACTATGAGAATCCGCTCATCGGCCGATATTCCTCCGCGGAGATGAGCCACCTCTGGAGTCCAAACCGCAAGTTCCAAACCTGGCGACGGCTTTGGATCGCCTTGGCGGAAGCGGAAGCGGAACTCGGGCTCGATGTTTCT
Organism: Pirellulales bacterium; assembly: GCA_028066245.1. Lineage (GTDB taxonomy): Bacteria > Planctomycetota > Planctomycetia > Pirellulales > S012-138 > CALJLD01. Next base: position 40,736 of record JALCBR010000026.1, read on the forward strand.
GAGGCGCAGATTCAGGCAATGCGTGACGCGGCTGACGAGATCGATTTCGTCAAAGCGGCGGAATATGAACGCAAGTTGCGGCACGATGTCATGGCGCACGTCCACACGTTTCGTGATGCCGCGCCCGCTGCCGGGCCCATCATTCATCTGGGCGCCACCAGTTGCTTTGTCACAGATAACACAGATCTGCTGCTGCTGCGAGAAAGCCTGATGCTTGTCCGCCAGCGACTGATGGGCGTGATCAATGCTTTGGCGGATTTCGCTCGCACGCACAAGGCGCTCCCTTGTCTGGCTTTCACACATCTGCAACCCGCCCAGCCAACAACGGTCGGCAAGCGGGCGTGTCTATGGACGTATGACTTGGCGTTAGATGTTGCGGAGATCGAGCACCGACTGTCAACGCTTCGTTTCCGCAGCGTGAAGGGAACGACAGGAACGCAAGCCAGCTTCTTGGAACTCTTTGCCGGCGATCATGGCAAAGTCCGCGAGCTGGAACTTCGCGTTGCGAAGAAGATGGGCTTTCCGGAGATTTATCCCGTCACCGGGCAGACGTATTCGCGCAAGATTGATTATCAGGTGCTCGCCGCGCTCTCAGGCATCGCGCAAAGCGCGAGCAAGGCCGCCACGGACATCCGCCTGCTGCAAAGTCGTCGTGAAGTGGAAGAGCCCTTCGCCGCGGACCAAATCGGTTCGTCCGCGATGGCCTACAAACGCAACCCCATGCGGAGCGAGCGCATCTGTGGCATCGGTCGTTACGTGATGTCGCTGGCGGAGAGCGCCGCCGCGACACAAGCCACCCAGTGGATGGAACGCACGCTTGATGACAGCTCAAACCGTCGCTTGACGTTGCCACAAGCGTTCCTGGGCATTGATGCCGTTCTACTGCTGTATCGCAACGTCGCCGCGGGCCTTGTCGTCCATCCGGCCGTGATTGAACGTCACCTGGCGGAAGAACTTCCGTTTATGGCCACGGAGAACATTTTAATGGCCGGCGTTTCCGCCGGTGGGGACCGGCAAGATCTGCATGAGCGGATTCGCCAACACAGTATCGCCGCGGCGGATGAAATCAAAGCCGGCCGGGCCAGTGACTTGATCGAGCGGCTTGCCGGCGACGACGCGTTCGCGGGAATTGATGTTCGCGGCGAGTTGCAGTCCCACCGCTTCATCGGCCGTGCTCCGGAACAAGTTGATGACTTTCTTCAAGACGTCGTCGAACCGTTGCAAGCGCAGTTCGGCCGCGGCGAAGACAGCAACGTCGAGCTGCGCGTATGACCGCAAGTCAATCAACGGTGGATACTGCGAAGCCTCGCCTGGCGATCACCATGGGCGACGCAGCCGGTGTGGGGCCGGAAGTGATCGCCGCCGCGTGGAATTTTGCGCAACTGCACCAGACTTGTTCACCGCTTGTTATTGGCGACGCTGACGTCATGCGCCGCGCGTGCCAGCTGCGGACGAGCGGAAACGTCCACGTCCAGGAAATCGCCACTGGTGTTGAGGCCGCTGCTTCCCGCGAGCGAATGCCCGTTCTTTCGCCGAGCGCTGCGCCAGGTCGTGAGAAGTCGTCCACTCCCGTGGACACGCGCGACTTGGCCGAGGTCCGTCCCGGCACCATAGACTCAACTGCCGGCGCGGCCGCTTACGAGGCCATCTGCGCAGCCGCCCAGCTTGCTCTCGCAGGCGAGGTCGATGGCATCGTCACCGCTCCGATCAACAAAAAGTCGTTTCGCGAGGCGGGGATCGAATTTCCCGGCCACACGGAACTCTTCGCCCAAATGTGCGGCGTGAACAAGTTCGCCATGATGCTCTACCGGCCCTTCACAGCAAGTCGCCCTGGCCAAGAGCAAGAGGGACCTACCTTGCAGCCATCCGGTTTAGGTGTCGCGCATGTCACGTTGCACGTCGCTTTGCGAGATGTCTTTGCGCAGCTGACTGAGGATGAGATTGTTGAAAAGGCCGGACTGCTCCACGGCATGTTGAGTGACTTGCACGGCCGTGCTCCGCGGTTGGGGATCGCCGCGCTCAATCCGCACGGGGGCGAAGCGGGGCTTTTCGGGCGTGAAGAGATTGAGATCATTTCGCCGGCAGTCGAACGCGCTCGTGCCAATGGCATGAACGTCCGCGGCCCTATTCCGGCCGATACGCTTTTTCGCCATGCCGCCGCGGGAGACTACGATGGCGTTGTCGCCATGTATCACGATCAAGGGCACATCGCCCTCAAGCTACTGGGAATGCACGATGTTGTTAACGTGACGCTTGGGCTCCCGATCGTGCGGACGAGCGTGGCTCACGGAACCGGATTTGACATCGCTTGGCAAGGGACGGCCGCACCCGAGAGCTTGCTGCAGGCGATCGATGTCGCGGCCAGGTTGGCCAGCCCACCGTCCAACAAGCCAAGAATGAGATGACATCCGCTTCGCTCCCACCAGCACTCATTCCGGCTGTGGCGGGTCCGGTGGGACCAGATGCTCAAGATCGATTTTTGTGCCCGGTCGATTTCTCTGGAGCTGCTTCAGCGTCACCTTGTTGAGCGTGCCCGCGCGCGAATACAAGAGGTTGCCTCTTGAATCCCAGCAGGCTGAATCGACCGCATCATCAAGCAAGTCACCGTAACCCTGGAGAGAGAAGAAGAAACGGAGTCGATCGTAATGCGAATATCCACGATATTGCATGAGCAGGGCCGGATGTTCTCGCGATGGCTGATTTCGCCACGTCGTGCCAGCCAGTGGCCCGGGGGGCAAGACGATCGTCTGGCCGCTGACGTGCCGGTCGATCATCTCCCATCCATCGCGTGCCAACTTTGGTAGCAAGACGCCGAAGTCATCCGTGAGTCGTGGTTCCCACTCTTGAAGTCCAAACGGTAGCCGTTTGCATTCCTTCGGCAAGTACGCGTTCCATCTAAGCAGCTCACGTTCAACCCAATATCCGCCACCGTAGTAAGTGCCCCCATGGTCGACGTGGACGATCGTCTTGAGAAACGGCAACTCGCACAAGCCGTTCCAGGTTTCTCCCGTGGCTCCCATCGCGAAGTAAATCATATACCTCCCGTCAGGCGAAATATCTGACCGAAAGGGATAGAGTCGCCCACGAAACCACGACCCATATTCCAAACGATCCCTTCTGGTATCCCAGTGAATGACGTGGGAAACCTTCGTCGGCTTCCGGCGAATCACGGCGGCATAGGGCGCGTTCTTGGCCGAAAGCAGACAGATTCGAGCAGGAGATTGTGTCGACATCGCGTTTCCTTGTTATTGTTCTTCACAATGACAATCCACACCTAAACAACAAAGTTCTCAACCACTCAAGCTGTCAGCGACACCGGGAGAAACAACATCGTCAAAAAATCCGTCAGTGCAAAAAGCATCACGCCAGCGTTGGCAATGCCCAGCTTGCCTTGAGGCATACGTTGATCTCGATGAAGCTCATCGGAAGAGTGCTGGCGCCTCTTGCACACGGCTCGCGTGTGAGATGAACGCAGAAAGCCAATCTGGGCTATACACATTGGGACTGCCAGGAGCGCAATGGCCACTCCATAAGGCTTAGAGCCGACAAAGATCGCCATGCACACGATTGCGACACTCAAACTGATCTGCACGCAGCACAAGATGATGGCCTGAACTCGTCCAAAGCTAAAACAACTGCGGAGGTCCCAGCCGGTGATCATGTTGCCGATGCCATACGCGATAAAGGGAAGGCACAACAGCAGCGAATGAGTTGGCGGGAGACTACAAAACGCGATCGAAATCATGAGCCCAGTGATGATCCGCACCGTTCCCAAGATCGATAGTGCGGACCGACGGAATTCCCCACTCCGCCAAACGTCTCGCCAACTCATCGGCTCTTTGAGCGTCGTTGCAGCCAGTGGCGACGCGTACGGATTGTTGTCTTGCTGACTGTGACTTGCGGGATGGCCACTGGCGGGATCCACGGGCTCACACTCCTATCGGTTCCGGCGAGAGTTGCACGAACCGCTCAAACGCCTGATCCCAAGCCGCTTTCGCATCCGTCCGCGGTGTGAATTCACGGATGTCGTAGGAATCCCGCACAATCGCCCTGGCTTGTGAGAGATCGGCCACGGCGCCGGTGGCGATGGCTTGCACCAGCGCGTTTCCCAATGCCGTGGCTTCCGTTGGCCCTGCGAGCACCCGTCGCCCGCAGGCGTCGGCGGTTGCCTGATTGAGAGGAGCGTTGTGCGCGCCCCCACCCACGATATGGATCGTAGCGATCTCCCTGCCAATCAATTGCTCCAACCAGCCGAGCACTTGGCGGTATTTGAGCGCCAAGCTTTCCAAAGCACAGCGGACAACGGCGGCATGATTCGCCGGCTCGGGCTGGCCAGATTCCACGCAAGCTGCCGTGATTTCCGCCGGCATGTTCCGCGGCGATGCGAACCGAGGACTATCCGGATTGACCAATGACTGTAACGGCGGTGCCGAGGCGGCCATCTCGCACAGCGTTTCCCATTCATAGTGGTGACCGTCTCTCACCCAAACACGGCGGCATTCCTGCAACAGCCATAAACCAGCGATGTTCTTGAGCACGCGCCATGTGCCGCACACGCCTCCTTCGTTGGTGAAATTTAACCGCAGGCAATCATCACTGATGACTGGTGTGCGACTTTCGACGCCCATCAAGCTCCAAGTGCCAGAACTCAAGTAGCACCAGTTGGGTTGCTCGCTGTCATCCGTTTCCGCCGGCACGGCGACCACGGCACTGGCCGTATCATGCGTCCCGGGAGCGATCACACGGACGGAACTTCCCAGACCAGTTTGTTCCTGAACTTGTCTGGTCATCGGGCCAATGTCCGTGCTGGGCTCGATCACATCTCCCAGCATGGACGAGTTGATACCAAGTTCTGCCAACAGCTCTGTCGCCCAAGTGCGCTGTTGCGGATTGAAAAACTGCGTGGTTGTGGCGTTGGTAAATTCATTGGTGGCGACGCCCGTCATCAACCAATGGAACAAATCCGGGATCATGAGAAAGCGACTCGCCGCCGAAAGAGCCGTGTTGCCGGCGCGGTGCATGCCGACAATTTGATACAGCGTGTTGATCGGCATGAACTGCAAACCCGTTTGCTGAAAGATTGACCGACGGGAGATTGCCTCCAGGACAGCCTCCATCACCCCGCTCGTGTGCGGATCACGATAGTGAAACGGGTTGGCGAGCAACCGCCCGTCCGCGCCTAGCAGGCAGAAATCGACCCCCCAAGCATCAACGCCGACGGAGGTGATTTCGTGCTGACCGGCTTGCCCTGCGGCGGCGCGCATCCCTGATTGGATCTCACTCCACAAAGCGAGCACGTCCCAATACATATGCCCGGCGGCGTGGACGGGCCCGTTGACGAAGCGATGGGCTTCTTTGAGTGAGATTCGGCCGCCGTCAAACGCAGCGGTCATCACTCGACCACTGGAAGCTCCCAAGTCAACGGCAAGAAAAGTCTGAGCAGTCACGGCGAATATTGCCCAAGAATCGGTGCGAAAGCTTTGCGACGTTGACCATTCAGCATCGCGGGATCAACGGCGGCATGCAACCGACTTGCGTTTGAGACGGAAAACAAGAGCGCAGCAAGTCACGACAAATAGAGACAGGCCCCGCGCGGAAGCCGCGCAGGGCCTGTTGATAATTCCCTGTCACTGATCGTACCGCTGGGGGATCTGAAGAGCGACAGACCCAACGGCAACTAGGTTCGCTCTATTGCTTGATCAGCTTCTTGATCTCGGTTTCCAGCTCCGAGATGTGAATGCTGCGGTTGACTACGCGGCCCTTGTCATCAATCAGCAGCATCGTGGGCAGCGTGAGTACGCCCAACTCGTTGGCCATGCGACCGTCCAGGCTGCCGGGTTCGTAGATTTGCGGCCAAGAGACTCGGTTCTCCGTGAGGAACCTTTGCGCTTCAGACTTCTGGTAGTCCAAGCTGATGCCCACTGGCGTGAAGCCGCTGCGTCCATATTTTGCGAACAAGTCTTTGATGATCCGCATGTCATTGACGCACGGCTCACACCACGTTGCCCAGTAGTGCAGCACAATCACGCGGCCACGCATCGTTGCCAGGTCAATTCGCTTGCCATCAATGGATGTGCCGGCCAAGTTCAGCGGTTGTCCGACAGACTTGATGCGGCGAACGGCACCGGCGGCCTTTTTGGCAGCGGCCGTGTTGGGAAACTGCTTGGTGATCTTGCCGTACCATTCGGCCGATTTGTCTTCTTGCCCGGCGAATTCCTCCGCCATGGCGAGCTGCAACATCGCCTCGGCCGCGTCAGGGCTGCTGGGATAGTCGCCAATGAAGCTTTCCAGATCGGCTAGCCACTTGGTGTGAACTTTGGCAAAGTCCACGTTGTCACCGGCCAGGTTGAGCCCGTAGTCAGCCGAGAGCATGCGGAACTTCACATAGGCGGCCAAGTTTTTGTCGCTCTTGACTTCATCAAAGAGTGACTGCAAATCGGCAACGCCATCAGGATACTCGCCAGATTGTGCCGCCGCGCTGACGGTATCGGCCAACTGCTGAAGCCATTGCCGCTTGTCCTCAGCCGTATCGGAAGCTTGTGACAGCTTCCTCAGCACGGCCGTGCGTTGTTTGTGCAGTTGGGACTTGGCGTTGGAAGTTGTGGCAGCGGCCGACTTGCGGTCCAACTCTTCCAATTGGCTCAGCAACTCTTGCAACTCTTCGCTGATTCCGCCGGCAATCGCAGTCGGTTGTTGGCTGGGCAGCACGCCGGATGCGCGAAAGAAGAAACCGCGCTCGCCGCTGGCGATCGCAGACTCGGTGTCAATCTGAGGAAGATCAATCAGCTTCCAACTATTTCCCACTTGAATGATCGTGCCAACGTTGATTTCGCTGGTCTGTCCATCGTTCTCCAGGATGGCGATCGTGTTTTCATATACGTTAAAGCCCTGAGCATTGCCGGACTCGGCCGTCAGGACCGTACCGGGCTGTGTAGCGCCAAGGTTGAGCCATTTCGTTTGCCGGGTGATCTTCTTTTGCGAACGAACCAGTTGAGGAAACGTGGACTTGGCCGCTTTGATTTGATCGCGCAGCTCTTTGGATTTCTCGGCATTCAGTCCCAGTTTGCCGATTTCACTTTCGGTCAGCAGCAGCAAACCAAATCGCGTGGCGTCCGCCTGTGCGATCGCGTCGACAAGTTCGCGGGAGACCTCCTGTGCGGAGATCGACTTCCAACGGTCAATCTTGCCGTCCTCGTTGGAGTCTTCTGCCCAGCGTGTTCCGGCTGTGTTCAGCCAGCGATGTTGATCCGCTTTGCTGTCGTAATCACCATCAATGTCACGATAGACCTCGATGCCATTTTGGAAGTAGCTCCAAACGTCAACGACGTTATCGCCATTGGAATCGACGAATCGACGCAGAATCTGCCCGGAAGCATTGCGGACAACCCAGCCATTGTGGCCATCAAACTTCTCGGCTTTGATGGTGCACGATGCCTGTTCGGCTGCTTCCGGGGTGTCAATCTCCACGCCGGACTTAACAGGCTTGAGTTTTAAAGCGTCCTTGGCGGAAGGGCTTTGCGCCAGAGCAGCGCCCGACAGCACACCTGCGGACAAGAAACCGGAAAGCAGATAGCGATGAATCCTCATCGTGGCGAACCTCAATTGGTCTTCAGGGAGTGGAAATGGCGTGACCTGCGGACGGCCTTCAATTGCCGGCGCAATATGTGGCGAAACGAGGAAGGGTTCCGGCAAGCAGCGTGCCGAAATCTGGTTGACCTTTCCGAATAGCGCGATCATTCGCCCTATCTGTACTTCGGTCCCGTCCAGCACAACTCATCAGTGGGAAGTCAGCCGATTGCCGACAGCGGTGCTGGCTTGCTGGCGCTGCCACTACGGGTTGCCAGCGTTGATTGAAAAGACTTGCCTTCTTTGGCAGCAGGCGACGATGAACTCAACAGGAGCAACATGATCCACAGTCGCTCTGCAGAGCAGCGGCGACTCATGCCAAACTTGATAAGAGCTCATGAACGTTTTGTACCTCATCCTCGCTTGTAGCTTGGGAAACAACGCCGCGCTTGTTGACGGTCATGTCGAGCCTGACGAAGAAATCGTTCGGCACTCCAGCGGGTTGTTTGCCGCGCCGCAGACGGTGGATGTTCCCGGTGAGGACTTAAGTGACGCCAGCATCTCAGCAGATCTTCAACCGGTCTCTGATACGATCACCGTCAAAGGAACGTCCGGCTGCGGCTGTGCGTATTGCCTCGGCAGTCACCATCACAGTTGGCC
>JALCBR010000027.1 GCA_028066245.1 Pirellulales bacterium
CCTTTGGCGCCCAGTTTGTCCACGCGCCTGGCGATCTCTGCGTCCGGCTGCAAAGGTGGCGCATGGTGTTGTTTGCGGCGTGCGTCGATCATCAAGGCTCCGCGGCATCCCCAATGTTTGTGCTCCGTGAACTCTTCAACGCCGTGAATGTCGGTTGCTGGGTTGGCGCGTGTAAATGTGACCCACAAGAAGTTCCGCATGGACTCGGCGGTAAAAAAGCTGTCGTCCACCACGACGAAAAGTGGATACGACTTCCACGTTTGGCGCAACGTTGCATCGCGCGCGATGGCGTCACAACACTCTTTGACTTGAAGCGCGGCTTCTTCAAATGAGAGACTCGTCGCGGCGGGTCCGTTGATGGCCACCGCACCTGGAAAACACATTTGCGGATTGGAGAATCCATCGGGCAGGCGAGGAGCCTGCGGCAGTTCCATCGGCAACTCACGGATGGGTTGTCCCACGGCCGCGATCACGACTTTCGAGCCTTGATTCAGTCCTTGCCCTGAGTAGTCAAGCGTGTCGATCGTTGTTTGCGTTTGAAAATGGAGGTCTCGGCGCCAATCGACGCGACGTAGCATATGCCTGAAGAACGAAGCCGTGTCGTGGATGTCGAGTTGGGGATCATCATTCTCAGCGGCAATCCACAAGAACTTGGCCAGTGACATCTGCCCTAGCCCTAAAATCGCATTGCTTTGGGTCAGCAACTCTTGAGGTCGTTCCGTGGCCGAGTAAGGCGTATAGCGTTCGCTGCCAATGGCCAATAACAGAGGATGGACCCCGGCAGCATCCACAGCGTGAACGGCCCTGACGCCAGGGATCACGCTGGGAATGACAGGCTCTGTCAACTCATGAATCAATGCACCAAAGATCGTGTCTTCTTGCGGCGGTCTGCCGACAACCGTAAATGGCCATACGGCATCGCGACGATGAAAGACCTGCTTGACTTGCATTACAGGGAACGGATGTTCGAGGCTGTAATATCCCAAATGGTCGCCGAAAGGTCCTTCAGGCAGCAGCTTGCCCGGAATGATCTCCCCACAAATGCAGAAATCGGCTTCGGCGTGAACGGGCAAAGGAGTGCGTCCGTAGGCCATTCGCACGCGCCGCCGATTGAGCGCTCCGGCAAATGTCAGTTCCGAGAGCCCTTCGGGAAGTGGCATCACCGCGGCGACCGCCATCGCGGGCGGACCGCCAACAAAAACATTCACCCGAAAGGGTTTCCCCTCCTCCAAAGCCGCCGTGTGATGTACGCCAATCCCACGATGGATTTGGTAGTGGAGTCCGATCTCGTCGTCAGGCCGGTATTCTCCGCCGGAAAGCTGGATGCGGTACATTCCCAGATTTGATCGTTTCCAGCCGGGCGCGCGGACGTCCTCAGTATAGACCTGCGGCAGTGTGACGAAGGCGCCCCCGTCATCTGGCCAACTCTTCTGTTGCGGCAGTTGGGCAACCGTCGTTTCGGCAGCGAGCACTGGGCCGCTGCGGACTCGCTTGGGGAGCATTGTCCACGCGCCGCGGGCAGCCCCCATCGCTTGCAGCGGATGTCGGAATGCTTGGGTGGGGTCGATCTTGTAGTTGATCAGCCGACGCACCAGTGCGAGTGCGTCCCGGAAGATGAACTTTGCTCGGTCCAGCGTCCCAAACAGGTTGGACGCCATCGGGAACTGACATCCTTTAACACGCTCAAACAAGATTGCCGGCCCTCCCGCCGCGTTCACACGACGGTGAATCTCGCTGGCCTCCAAATCCGCATCAACCTCCTGCTCGATGCGGATGAGATCGCCGGAACGCTCCAAATCCGTCAGACACTCGCGCAGCGATCGGTAACCCATGTGTTTACGTCAATAGAACTCTGCCAGCCCCAACAGTAACGATTATTGCCGTATCATAACCGCAAGACACGATCGCGAGATCACTCGACCTTGGCTTATTTTGACGAGAGAAGAGATATGCCTGGCAAAGGCAAGTTAGTGCCCACTTACCCATGTGATGGAGGTCAGGAGTTTCAAAACGAAGTGCTCAACGAAACAAGATCGCGTTGACGTGCTTGCCATGTTTTCTGAGCGTTGTCTTAAATCGCTCGACAAACTACAATTCTTCGAGCTGTCGTCAATCTCAAGGGCGGCAATTCTCCTCTGCCCCGCGCCGCATTGTTGGGCACCCGATTATGGGTTCGGTTTCGGCGCACGACGAAATGTCGAATGAAAAGCTCCGGCGGCAAATCGCTTGGGAAGCCGCCCGGCTGATGTATCTCCGGCAAGAATCCGAGTACATGCGCGCCAAACTCAAGGCCGGACGGCGCATCTGCCGCGGTTGGGTGAAGCCGGCTGACCTTCCCAGCAATCGCGAAATCCGCGACGAAATCCAAATCTTCGCCCGCATCCACGAAGGCGACAGCCGGACGCAAAATCTACGCGAGATGCGGATTGAAGCGCTGCGGTTGATGCGATTGCTGGAACGCTTTCGACCCAAGATTATCGGCAGCACGTTCACAGGGCATATCCGCCGCGGCTCCGATATCGACCTGCACGTCTTCTCAGACAGCATCGAATCTGTCTGCGCGATTCTCGACGGTGAGGGCTTTCGTTACGAAGTCGAACGTAAGCAAGTCCGTAAGCACGGCGAGGAGCGCATCTTCACCCACATCCACATCGAGGATCGTTTTCCAATCGAATTGACTGTGTATGGTTCAATGCAGGCCAACTTCATCTTCAAGAGTTCCATCACGGGCAAGTCCATTGAACGAGCCACCATTCCCGAGTTTGAGCAGTTCCTCAGGACGGAATATCCCGAGATCGACCTGCAGGAAGCCGTCCGCGATGCGGAAGCTAAAATCGATCGCTTTCAGATTTATGAAATGCTGTTGCTGCCGCTGGAAAATGTGAAACAGAACCGCAAATACCATCCTGAAGGCGATGCTCTCTACCACAGCTTGCAGGTCTTTGACCTGGCTCGCGATGAACTCCCTTATGACGAGGAGTTCTTGCTCTCCGCGCTGCTGCATGATGTCGGCAAGGCGATCGATCCGCTCGATCACGTCTCCGCCGGCTTGGAGGCGTTGGGCGACTACATCACTGATCGCTCTATCTGGCTGATTGAGCATCACATGACGGCCCACACCATCAAAGACGGAACCGCCGGCATGCGGCTCCGTCGGCGAATGTCACAGCATGAGGATTTTGAAACATTGATGCTGCTGTGTGAGTGTGACCGCAATGGGCGCCAGCGCGGAGTGCAAACGCCTGACCTGGACGAAACGCTTGAGTACATTCGCGACTTGGCCCAGATGTGCGACGGATGAGCCACTCTTGGTGAAATTCATCCGAAAACCGTTCCTGGCTACGTTGAAAAAGCTGCTGGAGATACGCAGCAAAGCCAACGGTCGTGCGAATGCTGTGGTCCTGCGTGGAAAAGCAGACAAAACTCTCCCGTCCTTTGACGTATCTTTGGTGTGGGCTTGTTGAGGGCACGGCTGATCCACCGCAACGTTGGCCGCCGACGGTTGGGAAGAATAGAATTTGGAAGCGGGTGCGATAACCTTTGGCCCTCGATCATTCACAGTCCTCCTATCAGCATCCGTTTGACATCACCAGATTCGCTCCTGCCAACCTAATCCTTGATTTTGGAATCCCTATGCTGCGAGCACACTCTCTCACGGTTGCCGGGCTGTTGGTCTCCAGTTGCCTGATCGGCGTGACATCGCCATCCGCTGCGGCCGGTTTTCGCTCGCAGTCGCAAGGTGACGTTGTTGGCTCGTCCTTGCCGCATCAAGACCAGCAACGTCCGCCGACCTGGCTTGATGACCGGGTTCGAGTGAGGTTGGACGAAGCACTAGACGACGTTGAGACGGATCGTCGCGAGGCGATGACGTTGTACGCCATCGGACGGATGAAAGTTAACGAAGGCAAACAGGCGGAAGCAGCGCGAATGTTTCAGCGTGCTCACCGACTTGATCCGGCAAGCTTGCCGATCTTGAAGCAGATTGTTCCGGTCGCTTTTGAACTTGAACGTCCCGGCGAAGCGATCCGCTATGCCTTGAAGACGGTTGACCTTGATCCGGAGCCCAATCCGTTGTTGATGCAGTTCCTAGGCGATGCCTTGGTGCAGCAGGGCGATTCCGAACGAGCCCTCAAGCTCTACAGTCGAGTCGTCGAGTTGACGCCGACAAAAGAGCGAAAGAACGCTGACTTTCTGCGGATGCGTCTTGTGATGGGTGAGTTGTACCATGCCAATCACCAATTCGAACAAGCAGCCGGCTCATTCAGGGATGTTCAAGCCGCTCGGCAAAGTCCGGCTGATTTTGCCCTGACTGATACCCAAATGTTCAGCTTGCTGGGAAAACAGCTGCGCACGCTGGACATCATGGCCGAGAGCTTCTTGGAATCGGGAGAGTTTGACGAGGCGGAACGACTCTTTGCCGATGTTGCCGCGATCGCTAAGAGCGAAGCAAGTGAACAAACTCTCGCTTGGGCAAAGGCAGAAGAGTTGCTGCAGCAAGCCCGATTATCGGCAGCGCGTGGGAAGCATGAGCAAGCGATCAGACAGCTGGATTCCTATTTCGCAGGCTTCCGTGCTGATTCGCCCGAAGCAGACATCAACCCGGTCGCGCTGGATCTTCTTGAATCTTTGTTGAGCGAGACCGATCGTGATGATGATTTCATTGGTCGGCTAAGCAAACTCCGATCAGATCATCCGACAAGCCTTAGCTTGGTGACCAAAATGGCTGAGGTACTCAAAGCACGAAATGACGACATCACCGCCTCCGGTCACTTGGAGGACTTCTGCGATCGGCTTACTGGGGATGGCGATCGTTTCCGTCCACGGTTGATGGCCGCGCTGGCGATGCTGGTCGAGATTCGTGCTGACCGTGGAGACGCCGCTGAGTTCTTCTCCGCGTGGTCGCGGTTGCGAGACCTGACAAACAACCCGGAGTTGTTCGCCCGAGCGGCTGATCAGGCAATTGCAGCTAAAGCTGAGTTCGCCTCGGCCGTGCTTGCCGCTGCTGAGGCCTCCGCAAGGACGTCAGACCTGAGGTTTGGCGAGTTACTGGTGGCGGCAGATATTGCCGCAAAGATGAAGCAGTTTGACCAGGCCCAGGAGTTCTTCGACCTTGCCATCAAGCAGCGGCCGAAATTCAAGGCCGACATCCTGCTGCACTGGGGAATGGAATTGCTGATTGCTGAGGAACACGGCCGGGCAGGACAGGTCTTTCAGCGGGGGATTCGAGAACGGGTACTCCCTTTCGGTCAGCCTGATTTCTACTACTTGCTGGCTGGCGTTCAAACAGTGGAGGAAGACTACGAGGCCGCATTAAAATCGGCACGCCGTGCCGCGGCCATGGCCGCGGACGACCCGCGCATCCTCGCTCGCCTGGCGTGGGTGCAATATCAATCGGGCGACTTGGAAGCTGCTACCGCCGGCTACGAATTGATTGTGCGACGATTTGGCGATGATCGGACACCGAACATCCGGGATTCCGTCAAGCAAGCCCGGCTCGTACTTTCTGGCCTTGCTGAGGATCGGGAAAACCTGCCAGCAGCGGAGGAATGGCTGGAACAGATCTTGGACGAGTTTCCCGATGATGAAGGAGCCATGAATGACCTGGGGTATCTCTGGGCCAATCAAAACAAGCATCTCCTCAGGGCATACTCCATGATTCGGCGTGCTGTCGATGCGGACCCGGAAAACGCCACTTATCTGGATAGCCTCGGCTGGGTGTTACATCGGCTCGGAAAGCACCAGGAAGCTGTCAAGCATCTGCTGCGTTCTTTGGATCTTCGTGAACAGCCCAGCGGGACAGTGTTGGACCACCTGGGCGACGCCTATCTTGCGGCTGAAGATGTTGATGCCGCCCGCGCAGCCTGGCAGAAAGCGATACAGGCCTTCGATCCACAGCGTGAAGCCGATAAGATTCAGCTGGTTGAGGAAAAGCTGGCAGGGCTGCCCGTGGGCGAATAACCCTTGCCATCTCTCTGTTGAGAAATTCTCGACGCTTCCACGAATCACTACGCATCAATTCGCTGTCCTGAGGTCGTCATGGCTGGCCATTCCCATTGGGCTGGAATCAAGCACAAGAAAGCGCTCATCGATAATAAGCGCGGCAAGCTTTGGGGCAAGCTCTCCAAGCTGATCATCGTGGCTGCTAAGACAGGCGGCGGAGATCCCACGCAGAACCTCCGGCTGCGGTACGCCATTGATGACGCCAAAGCGGCCAACATGCCCAATGACACCATCGATCGGGCGGTCAAGAAAGGAACTGGCGACCTCGATTCCGACAACTACGAGGAAATTGTCTACGAAGGCTACGGGCCCGGGGGTGTGGCCGTGATGTGTGAGATCTTGACCGACAAACGCACCCGCACGGCGCCGGAAATCCGCAAGATCTTTGAAATGGCTGACGGAAAGATGGGAGCCACAAACTGCGTTGCCTGGATTTTTGATCGACGGGGCTTGGTGATTGTGCCTGCTGCCGGTCAGGATGAGGACGCCCTGATGGAGCTGGCGTTGGAAAATGGCGCCAGCGACTTCAAAAAAGCCGGCAATGCCTTCGAGATCATCTGCGAAATGTCAGAATTTGAAGGCCTCAAGGCCGCATTAACCGACGCGAAGATCCCGATGGATTCCGCTCAACTGACCTGCATTCCGTCCAATACGGTCGATGTGGACGGAGAAACAGGCCGCAAGGTGATCAAGCTCCTGGAGATCCTGGACGATCACGATGACGTGCAGCAGGTCTATGCGAACTTCAGCATGCCTGAAGAAGCGCTGAGTGACGCTGAGTAACCTCTCTGACGGCAAACGCCAGTTTGCGGACCGTCAACCGCTTCCTCCTTGAAGATCTCCGGTCATTGGACAGCCGCTCGCGAGAGTTCTCTGCGCGCAAATGAGCACGCAGCGAGTTGGAGCTCACTGCGTGCTCATTGATGTTCCGCCGTACGGCGCACGATTGGAGTTTATTCCAACGTCCAATCTGTGCCGTGTTTGAGATTTCAACGCCTAGCGCACCCGGACTCTCATTGAGACACTAATGGGTTGCCCTTCACCCTTGGGTTGCAGGACGAGTGTGAAACGGTAGTTTCGCGCCTCAAATTGATCGAAGATCGAATTGCCGAAATTTGGGTTGAATGAACCTTGATAGAGCACGACTCCCGGTGGAAACGAGTCGTCGTCAAACTTGAGATTCAATGGCATAGGCAATCCAAACAGCGTGTCGTCTCGCCCAACGATATTGGTGACCAAGAACAGGTCATAATCATCAAGGGTCACATCGCGAAACGGTCCGCGCGCGTTCCGCAGATCGACGTGCCAATCGTAGTTCCAAGTGGCAAGGCCGGGCTCACTTTCACCGACATCCGCTCGATATACGCCGACATCGCGAGAGCGGCGGGGAACGATTGGTCCGAAGAACCGCTCCTGTGCCCGAATGGCGATTTCGATTCCTGAAAACCGGGCGCGGACGAACTCACCATTGATTTGCCCGGACCCACCAATGGGCAGGATCCCATTTTCTACGTCTGTAGCGGTATCAGAACTCCATTCGGATACGTCCACGCCGACGCGAGTCCTGGGGCCAAACCTGCCTTCTCGCTGCGCGATCGCTGGGCTGACCACGGCAAGGACCAAAAGAACTGCTGCCAAGCCTTGTAGGTATCTTCTCATAGCGCACTCTCCAGCATTTTAACTAACAACAATGAGAGAACTTGCCCCGATTGCTCGTGAGGATAAACAAAAAAATGTTCTAATCAACTCATTTGCTATATTTAGCGCAGTCTACATAAAACCCGAGTTTTTCTTGAGTACACATTGCCAAGCATCCGCAGCCAATCAGCGCGGTCATTCAATCGCGGCGCCCACCGGTCACGCGCCCAGATGCTGCAGCACGCTCATCGTCATGGCAGCAAAGACATTCGCCACGTCGGCAAACTCGCGGTCATCGGCTTGACAGAAGAACACCAGGGTGGCGTCTCGGGTCCGTGTAGCGCGGATCAGAGCGGTGCTGGTCAGGTCCAAGCAAATGAAGTTCGTGTCGAAACCGCAGAGTTCATAGCCCTCAAGCGTGTCCATCGCCGGCTCGGCGTCGAGTTCGTCGTATTCGTCCTTGAGCGCCTCAAGCGCGGTTTGGGCGGCAAACTCCGGCTCGGTGGCTGAAGATTCCCGGATGACGGTCCAAAAAGCTCCTTCGCCACTTTGCGCTGTCACGGCCCCGCGCTGACCCTCCCCACCCTCTGATTCATCGATGGTCCAATTGGACGGGTACACAAAGCTCAAGCCGGCCTTGTTGTAAACAGCGCTCATGGCGAAGTTGAACAGGAATAGAGATCAGCCAAAGTCAGAACGAACGACTGCCCACCAACGCGCTGGTCAGAATAACAGAAGGTTCCCCACAACCCCAGCGTGCAGACAGCAGGCACGCTGCACCAGTGCTATCACAGCCACGATCGGCATTGGAGGGCAAATCACACAGAGGTATGATCTGCTGGCTTTTTCCTGCTTCTGTGGAAGCATTTGTGGAGCACCGCGCGTTTGCCTCAGATGTCGATCTTTGTCCCACGCAGTCCTGTTGCCGTCTTCCGGCCCGCACACAAATCTCGTCCGCGTCGACGATTGTCACCCGCGGTGATCCTCCTTGGTGTCGTGGGTGTTTCTGGGTGTACGACGTGGTGGAACAAAGGCCCAATTGACGAGCCGCTGCTGCAAAGCCGGCAACTCACAATGCAGGCGACCTATGCGCGCGATCGAGGAGACTCGGACAAAGCCGAGGAGTTACTGACGGCTGCTGTCAACGCGTGCCCGGAAGATGCTGACGCTCACTTTGAATTGGCCGAGTTACTCTGGCAACGGCAGCGAGCCGTTGAAGCTCTGGCGATGTTCGATCGCGCGTTACAGATTTCACCCAAGGACCACTTGCTCTGGATTCGTCGCGGGGAACTTCAACGTGAATTGGGAATGCATGCGGCGGCCCGCACGAGCGCTGATCAAGGATTAAACCTCGCACCCGATTACGCACCCGGATGGCTCCTGCGAGCACGCGTGGCCCGCGGATTTGGCAACTCGCCAGAGGCGATTCACTACTACCAGCGGGCGCTGGGATTAACGCCAGATGCCCCTGAGACGCTGTTCGAGCTTGCGCAAGTTCAATGGAACTTGGCGAAACGTGGCGGACCAGACGCGAAGACACGATTGCAGATGGCTCTGGCCAGCACGCAAAGGTTACTGAATATCTTGCCGACCGAAGCAACCAGCGCAGATCATTTTGCCTTACATGGGGCGATCTGCGGTGACTTGGGCCGGTTCGAGGCCTCGTTAAATTCTTGGTTGGCAGCCGCCGAACGTGCTCCCCAAGCTCCGCATATTCTCTTTCAACTGGCCGAAGCCCAACTGCGAACCGGCAATCCTGCTGACGCTCTACGCACGGCGACTCACGCTCGGAATCTTGATCCTGGCAGTCCCTTGGGGCGCGATCTCATGAATCGCATCCGACTTGCGACTTTGTCGGGCGGCGAAATCCGGTAGCGACCCATCTTTGCCGGCTCCGGCGCCCAGTGTTCAACTCACTCGCGCTGTAAGCTCTCGAAACCAATCCGCACAAACTTATTCATAGCAACAGTTTGTGCCGTCGCCAAGCATCTTGCGCTTGATCGAACTCGGTCTCGCCCCTTAGGTGGTCGAATCTGCACTCATCCTCACTAATTATTCTATTTTCTCTTAACTGCGAAAACTGCCAAAGTTTCCGTGCTTTTCCCGTCGCAGTGATTACGATTTCGGGAAACCACTGAGAAACCCAAGCCAAGAGCGGTTAAGGCCGTTTGTTTTTCGGGGCACGTGTCCGTTTTGGACAGACATTTCCCACTGGAGGATTCAGCTATGTTTCGAATTCTGCTAGGCGTTTTTGTGTTTTGTGCCGTCATTGGGTTGGGCCTCTTGGTCGACTCAGGTCAGGCCGTCGCTGGTCATGGACATGGCGGCTGTGGCTGCCATGGGTATCACGCGCACCATGGCTGTCATGGTTGCCACGGATATCACGGGTGCCACGGATATCATCGATGCCGCAGGTGTCGCCCTTGTTGTGATCCATGCTGCGGACCTTATGGTCATGATCATGGCGCGCCCACTCCTGCCGGCGGTGATGTTGCGCCCCCAGCACCAACGGACGGATCTCCTTCGGACGTGCCGCCGAGCGTTGATGGAGGAACAGTTTCGCCAATCCCAAGCGGAATGGTGCGAGGACATCAACGTTTTCCGCGACGCTTCCGCTTCGTCAGCTTCCGCCGCTAGTTGATCAGAAGAAGTCGCGCCTGCGGAACCGGCAACAACGATAATCGCCTGCGGTCAAGTTTGGCCGTGGGCGATTTGCTTTAGACAGGCCGTGTTGGCAATGAGCGATTCGTGTAACGAGACAATGCAGGGCAAATCGTTGCAGCGCGAGGGATTCTTCTTTTCCCTTGGACACCTTGTCCCCCGTCTGTCGCCTCAAAAAACGACATAATTACCCCCTCTAACGAGTTCTCTTGGGGTGATTTCTAACAGGCGCGCCAAGAGCGGCGCCAACCGTCAAACCCACAGGCGCGCTGACAGTTGTGTCATGGAGGCATGCCAAGAGGAGTGCCAACCGTTCGGACGGTCATTGGGGAAATCTGTCTACTGAAAAACAGTCCCTCCGTTTTTCGGAGTGTGACAACGCGTTTGCGAATTGACGAGTAGCAGTTTCCCCTCAACAGTTGGACTTTCACCTTGGGTGCCTGGTGGGACTGAGTCCTGCTGTCAACTTCGCGTGTTCCGTTGCAGGCATGACAACGTTTGTGGGATAATCTCCTGTGACACTCCCTTGTTCCTGGGGGCCAGTAACCATGTCCACAAGACGACTGTCGAAGGCTTCGCTGGGAGAACGCTTTGGTCGATGTGGTTGATTGTCCTCGTTGGTCCAGCCCGTGTATGGGTTTGATGGGGTGCCCTCTATGAATGCCAAGCCGCCCTCCACCGTCAAAGCGCCTGAGGCATCAGACTCTGACACTGCGGACATGGCCGATGACGTTCGTCCCACAAACCGGGCTTCATCCAAGCCGCCACACCGCTATAGCCGGTTGATGATGCTTTCGCTGGTGCTTGCCGGCATGCTGCTTGTCACCGTAGTGGCGTACTTCGCGTTTGGGTTTGAACTCATAACCGGCGAGTTAGGCGCACTGGCTGCACTGGGCACAGTGAGTCTCATTCTCGTTGCCCAATTCATCCGCTTTCGCGAGCGAATCTCATTACGAACGCTTTTGATCATCATCACCCTGCTGGCGATTGGACTGGCCTTCTTTGGCCGCTATGCGGCGGAAGCCCGTGACGAATCGAACGCTGTCGAGGTGTTGGTGGCCGACGGCGCGGTAGCTGCCTACGGCAAGCGTGGCCACCAAAGCAAGAAGTACATCAGAACTGAGAACGGCTGGTACCTGCCAGGCTGGGTAGAAGATTGGTTCGGCACTGCGTTCTTCTCACCACTGCGAGAATTGAAGCTTAATAAGCCAGATCTTGGGGACGCGCACTTAGCTTTGTTGAGCGAGATCCGCCAGTTGGAGTCACTCGAGGTCCTCAGTTCCGGGATCACCGCCGAAGGTCTCGCTGCGATGCCAATTGTGCCTGGCATCAAAGATCTTTCTCTCGACACACCTAAGGTCTCCGAAAAAAGTTTGGAACGAATTGGCCAACTGCGCGACCTGAAGTCCCTGCGGATTACTCGCCCCAGGAGGCAAGGAGCGGGGGGGGGGTTGCCCCGCCTCCCTCTGCACCCGAATCACCTCCCTCTGCCCCCGAATCAATTGAGCTCATTTGGTTTTCTCATTTGGAACAGCTAGAGGAGCTCAGTGTGTCGATGGCTGCGCTGGATGAGGAGGGGGCTAAAACACTGGCGCGGCTTCCTACCTTGAGGCACCTTACCCTCGATTCGAATACCAAATGGGCGGATATCAGTGGCATTTCCGGCTTGGGGAAATCGAACACAATCCGCAGCTTAGCAATCTCCTTTTTCAAGTTCGGTGATGCCGAACTACAGACGCTTGAGTCGATCGGTTCACTCAACCAGGTGCATCTGAACCACACAAGCGTTACCGCCGATGGCGTGCGAGCTTTTCGCGCCGCGCGTCCCAATGTGCATGTCCACGTCCACCCACCAATTCCCGGGTTGGATACTCAATAGTTGGATCTTCAAGAGATTGCCGGTTCCGGAGCAGCACTTTGCTGTCTGATTGCATTGCGAATCACGGGAGTTGGACCGACGAACCGGTCATAGAGCATTCACGTCAACGCACTTCACATCGACGCAGTGTTTTGGCGAAGCGCCGTTCAACCAAGCGCGGGCAACGTGATTTCCAAGGCGGCGGTGGAGAATAGCTTGGCCTGTGTGTCCAGTCGCAAGCTCTTGCTTGCGCCGCCGGCCAGCACGTCATAGAGCAGGAAGTTTAGCGCCTGGATACCCGGCAGCTCGAAGCGCTCGACTCGTTGCTCTCGATCGACACTTGATGTGATTTCGGACTCAAACAACGGTGCAAAGAACTCCTCCACACGCTGAGCTGTCAGGTGCAGCTTGAGGTGTTCATAAGCTGCTGATGAATAGGCGATCACGCCCAAGTTGGCATGATTTCCCTTGTCGCCGCTACGTGTGTGGGCGAGATCACCGAGCGTGATCTTTCGTCCGACTGTCAAGCTTTCGGTCATTGCGCCTCTTCACATGGGAAGTCATTGGCGGCCATCACTTGCACATTGGCCTGAACGCATTCCTTGGCGATTGTTGTCGGCCAATAGGCGAAGACAGGCCGTGGAGTCGAACGCCCGGCTGCGTAGCCTGCCAATCCGGGCGGACCACTCGTGGCCAGCGGAGCAAGTTCTCGCGTGAACCTCTCAACGGCCGCTCGCTCTTGGTGCCGGACGGAAATTCTCAGCACGACTTCCGATGGACTTACGGGCAAGCGTGAAAGGCCCGGCATACCATCGCCAGTTCCGAGTGTTTCCACGTTGAAGTCCTTGTCCACGAACGTCCATCCGGCGTTCCGCAAACGCTGGCGGACGATCTGGGCACACGCACGAGCTTTCTCTACGCAATCACGCCCGTAGACCAGCATGTTTCCAGCAGCGGTGAAACCGTCACGGTAAGCCAGCGAGACTTTGTACGAATTAGGCGGCGGGTTTCCTACAGCCCCGGTCACACGCACACGGTCTTTGTCGATTTCGTCAACCTCGACGGCTGTGAAATCAACGTCGACATCTGGCGTCAGGTAATGAGCCGGGTCGCCAACTTCATACACGAGTTGCTCACAAACGGTCTGCCGGTTGACGACTCCGCCTGTCCCTTCCGGCTTGGTGATGACAGATGTGCCGTCCGCCTCGATTTCAGCGATGGGATAACCAACGTCCCCCAGATCGAGCGGACTATCGCAGGTTTGCCCTTTGGCTGTTGGGCTCTTATTCCAATTTGTATAGAACCCGCCCGACACTTGCGCGCCACATTCTATCAAGTGCCCGGCGACGCTCGCCGCGGCCAGCTGATCCCAATCCGTCCATTGCCAACCGTGCTCGAAAAGGGCGGGCCCGACCGTCAGCGACGCATCCGCGACTCGCCCGGTGATTACGATTTGTGCGTCAGCGGCGAGCGCTTCTGCGATTGGTTTCGCGCCCAAATACGCGTTGGCGGAGACAATTGGCTGTTGCAATGCCGCCAGTGGCTTTGCCGTGTCGAAGTGCTCAAACGCCTGTCCTGCCGCCTGGAATTCCGACAAGGCCGGCAGGAGGTCATCCCCCGTCACGATTCCGATGCGGACACCACCCAAACCGGCGTCCCGCAAGATGCTTGCGGCCTCAGCAGCACAGGCGTGCGGGTTCATTCCGCCTGCATTGGTGACAATTTTGAGCCGTGGCTGTGACTTCAGCGCCGGTATGAGACTTCGCAGCACGGTTAAAAAATCTGCTGCATAGCCGGCTGCCGGATTCTTTTCGCGAACCCGGGCCAGGATTGACATCGTCAATTCCGCCAGATACTCCAGCGTGAGGTAGTCAACGGCGGCTTTTTGGACCGTTAGCCGGGGGGCATCAAGGTTATCGCCCAGGAATCCGGCTGCATTGGCGATCCGCAAAGTCATTTCAGCAAATGTCGCGGGCCTGTCACAATTTGGCAAGTGGGGAGAGCCCGAAGAACAGGCCTGGCTGTGACGGTGAATGCAGTTCTAGCTTTTTTTGATAGCTTTTTCTTAATAAAGCAACAGGGATCTTGGTACAATGGCCGAAACGCAAAAAAGAAAATCGATATGACTGCATGTTGGTTGACCACCGTGGGCGTTTTGTCGGCAAAAGTAAGACGTAGATCGAGGGCATTTCGCCTTCGGCAACGCTGAGGGTGAATCCTCAACGGCGAGATTTGCGAAGAGCTTGGCAACTGCGAGATTGAGCTCATCGTCGCAATAGCACCGCCAAAGAAGCCGGCAATTTGCATCCATAGGGGGTAAACCGCGTGGCCACAGCAAACTTTCGGGGCACGATGTCGTTTGGTGATGGTACCTCCGCGCGTGCCCGCAGTTTGGAGGGAGCAGGAATGAATGTGCCGCCAACCGACAGGCCGGTCGTTTCCATTGTGGACGACGAACTGTCCGTGCTACGGTCGATCGAGTATGCCCTAGCGTCTTTGGGGGCCCAAATCGAGGCCCACACGTCTGCCGAGGATTTCCTCAGGACCTATCGGCGTGGGCGAATTGCGTGTCTCCTGGTGGATTACGTGCTGCCAGGTGTTTCCGGGCTGGAATTGATTGAGAAACTCACGGATGACCCCGGCCTACAGATCGTGATGATTTCTGGCCGTGGGACGATTGCTTCTGCCGTTAGCGCTATGAAATCCGGGGCGATTGAGTACCTGGAGAAGCCCTATACCGCTGACAGCTTGCAGTCGGCAGTCACCACCGCTCTGCGACGGCACCAGGCGTTTCGGAAGAAACAGGTCAAGGTTGAGGCCCGGCAGAAGCGCCTGGAAACTCTCAGTGATGAGGAAAAAGCGGTTATCGCTGCCTCTGCGACGGGCGACACTGTCAAGGAGATCGCTGCCAGGCTCGATATCAGCGTTCGGACCGTCCATATGCGGCTTTCCAGCGCCATGAAGAAGACGCAAACGCAGAACAAGATCGAGCTCATCAAGCTGGCTTGCTGTCAACCACAGCCGGCGACAGAGTCGGATCAGGCTCAAGTGCCTGTCACGGACCGGCGACTTGACTCGGCTAGCGAATAGCGGTCAGTCACTGGAGGCCGGGCCGTTGGATGATGTCTGCCGGTCCGGCCTCTTCTGTGAGGGCTTAGGTGTGCTTGGCGCGCTGGACCTGCGTATTCGGCTTGCTGCTCTCTGACCCGCCAAGTAGAGTTTGCCCGCCATTTATCGGTCGGGCTGCGCCGCAATTCGCCTGCTGCGAACTACGTGCTTGGGCCGGTCAGCATGAATGTGCCAATTGGCCTGACCGCGGCCACTCTCCGGCGTCCGCATGGCCCGGCAGAAAATCCTTGAATTGGAATTCCGGCCTCTTAGAATAAGCCGTAGCGAGCTGGAATTCCGCATATCTTCCACGCAGGAGGCGACTTATGCGAATTCCTCTGTTTGCGACTCAAGCAGCGGGACGGACGAAAGCTGTTTGGGGGTTGCTGATTGCTGCTCTCGTGCTTGTGATTGTTGGCGGAGGGTGGTTGGGCAGCAGCAATGGCACATCACCTGTTTTAGGTCAGGATGACCTGCCTGCTGGCTTACCAACTGGCGAACACCTGATCGCCTTGGCATTGCCACAGGCGCAATCACCTCAAGGACAATCCCAACAGGGAATCGTCATTATTGATCCCGTTGATCGCGTGATGAGTGTCTATCACATTGATCTGCCCACTGGGACCATCAAACTGCAAAGCGTTCGGCGAATTCACTGGGATTTGAAGATGTCTGACTACAATGGGCAAGACCCGTTACCCGGCCAGATTCAAGCGTTGGTCAATCAACACTAGAGTTCCCAGGCACGAGTTTGACCGCTTGCACAGACCGCACTTTTGAAGTTACCTAGGCCGTGAAGGCCTACGACATACCGCCCGACAACTGATGGGTTGTCGCTGAACCGTCCGGAGAAGATTCCCCATGTCTCAGAATCTGATCAGTCTTGAGGAAGCCGCCCAACGTCTGAATGTGGATGTGGAAGCCGTTAAGCAGCTCTGCGAAGAGCGCAAGCTCTACGGCGTCCGTGACGGTTCATCATGGAAGTTCAAACCGGATGAAATTGAACGCTATAAGGTGGAGTCAGCCGATGTGACCGCGGTGTTCTCCGCAGACGATGACTTTGATCTGGCAGACGACTTGAATACGGATACCGTGGTTGGCGCAACGGATCCCGCCAGCGAAAGTGACCTACGGCTTGCCGATAGTAGCGGTGACTTGAACCTTGTCGACCTAGACACGGACGAGAGTGGATCAACCGTCCAACTGGGCGCTGAAGCATTGGATGAGGACTTGGTCTTGGGCGGCAGTGACATTGCCGAGAGCGGAATCGAATTACAAAAGGCATCCGACAGTGGAATCTCGCTAGAGGAAGAACCGCTTATTCTCTCAGATAGCGGTGCAGATAGTGAAGACGACGAAGCTCTGCAAAGTGATGACGAATTCAATCTGACTCCGATGTTGGAGCTGGATGACGATTCGGCCGATGCCAGCGGCTCTCAGGTCATCGCCTTGGATTCCGATGAAGGCTTTTCGGATTCCAGCGACTTGATGAGTGACTCGTTCTCAGATCCTCTGGGGGCTCCTGACGCATCTGCTGGCATGATGGACGTGATGTCCACAGCCCAGCCTGGCATGGAGATGCCTGCGTCACCAGCAATGACCCCCGCGCGAAGCGATTCCGGACAACGCTTCGGCGTCGGTAGTGTACTTTCCTTGTCGCTGTGCTTCCTGATCCTCGCTTTGACTGGCGTGATGGTCTATGACTTGATGCTGCACATGTGGAGCTGGCAAGAGCCTGCAGGCGCTTTCCAAGGCGTGATCCTCGATAGCGTCAGCGGTATGTTTTAGGGCCGTCGCTTTGTCAGGTTGCCATCTATTCGCTCAAACACAGTCGCTACCGGGCTTGCTCGGTAGCGACTGTGTCTTTTTCGCACACAGAAATCCACTGGGGCCACTGGGGCCGTGGTGAAGAAAGTGGTGAAGAAAGCTGACGTGTGTGCTTTGCTCCAGTCGACGCGCCTTCTTTAGGGTGGATCGAATAATACCGGGCACGTGCCCCTCCTATACTTTACAGCGTCTCGGGCACTATAATCCCTCAGTGTCAATCTCTTGGTGTCGCGGCCTCTCCGTGCCACGATCTTTCGGTGCAGCAGGATCCCGTGGGCTTTGGCTTCGTCTGAGCGATTGACGCCGCGAATGTAACCTGAGCTGTGGCAACTCGTTCAAACGTATTCATGTTCCGCAGATCAATTGGGCTTCCCGCGAGTCCCTTCCCTCATTCTCTCAGTCTTGCAGAGATGTTCCAAAGCCGTGTCCTCATCGCCGTGCTGGCGGGTCTATTCTTTCTGCCGACAGGTTGTGCAGAGCCTGAGCCGTTGCGGACTTACTCTGTCCCTGTGGAAGCTGGGCCGATCATCCGACAGATGGAAGCCGCGATCGTCCTCGTCGATGACAAGGCCTGGTTCTTCAAAGTCATGGGCGTTCCGGAGGTCGTTGCACAACATCGCGCTGACTTGCTCGTCTTTCTGCAATCATTGGAGTTCGGCGACGAGGAACCCTTAAACTACCAATTGCCCGCAGGATGGCAGGTGATCCCCCCAGATCCACAGGTTTCCACAAACCCACATTCGTCCACTCCGCCTGGTATGCGGCCGTTTGCGGAAATCGCGCTGGCGACGAACTCCGAGCACGCGGCGGCTCCACCACCTCTCAAACTTGTGATCACTAGGCTGGACTTCTCCGTACCGGAAGCGCAGGAGGAGCGCAAAGCGAGCCAGGCCAGCTATACCTTGCAAAACGTCAATCGTTGGCGCCGCCAAGTGGCATTGCCACCGCTGGAAGCTGGCGATTCTGGTTTGCAGGGTGAATCATTCCAGACCAAGACCGGCCAGGACGGAAACCTCTACAGCATGGTCGGGCAGGTCGAAGCGGCTGGTCGCAGACCCCCAGCGTTGAAGGAGTTCGATGTCGATACGGACAACATCAAAACTCCGTCTGGCTGGACGCAAGCCCCCAACGACCAGTTCAGCAAGTTGGCATTCACAACCGGCGATAACAGTTCAATTCGAATCACGGTGACGCCCGTTTCCGGCTCTGCTGATCGAACGCAAGTTGTGCAAAGCAACTTCGGTCGCTGGCTGGGCCAACTTGGGTTGTCAGACTTTCCAGAAGGTGCTTTCTCAGAGCCTCAAGAAGTGGATGGCCACGCCACATTCGTGGTTAACGTTGCTTCAACGGGCCCGGTCCCACAGCCGAACGGAGAGCTCTCCGCCGGTCCGGTGAGAATTGTTGGCGCCATCATCTTCGCCGAAGGTTCGATTTGGACCATCAGGATGAAAGGCCCGGCCTTGCCCGTGCAGGAAGAAGTTTCAAATTTCAACGTGTTTCTCAACTCGACGAAGTTCAAGCCACTTCCCAGACGTTAAGGCCAGCCCGGCACATCACTCCACGTCGATGAACTGATTCGAAGATCTATCGAACGCAATACAACCCGTCACGACCATCCATGGCTGCATCAAATCCACCTCGCCCCAAGCCGCCGCCTGTCTCTGAAAGCGTGCCGCCGGATTGGAATGATGTTGACTCTCTTGATGACGAGGAGTCACGCCATCCTCATGCGCTGATCAAAAACTTGGGCGGGCTTGGCAATGTTCTTGAGGCGCTCGCTTCGCTCAAGCTGACCGTTCTCCTCTTGGCGATGGCGATCTTTATCATTGTCGCCGGCACGTTCGCGCAGGTGGAGAAGGATATCTGGCAGGTCGTTGACGACTACTTCCGCATCAATTTCTCAGAGGCGGCACGAACAGGTGATTGGTTTGGCGCCGTCTTTGCCAGGATTGACTTCGATATCTTTTTTCCACCTGCGTTTGTGGGGGAAAAGGTCGATGACGACGGAGATCCCGTCAAAATTTGGGGCCTGGTCTATTTTCCCAAAGGCTGGCTGATTGGCCTGGCCATGAGCGTGAATCTGCTGGCAGCCCACCTGATCCGCTTCAAAATTCAGGCCCGCGGAGCTCGGCTGGGTTGGGGCCTGGGAGCGTTGGCCGCGGGTGTCTTTGTCACGTTGATTGTCATTCAAAGTGGGTTCAACTCGCAGGGAATTCAACAGTCCATTTTCGCCATTTCAGGCGAGCAGGGAGTTCTTGACTGGCGGTTTCTTTGGCGAATGCTGATGGTCGGAATCGCCACGGCATTCTTGGCCGCGCTCTATGGCGCGATCATGATCGAAACCTTGCCCGTTCGGAGTCGGGTTTGGTTTGGCGGCCTTGCCGCGGCGATTGGCGTACTGCTGGGCTGGCTGTTGTACCAAGGAGCCGATGCCCAACTGGGAGACCCGTCACTGCGGATTCTGTGGCAGTTGATCAAAGCTACGTTTGCCGGCGGTGTGCTGCTGGTGGGTTGTTTTTTGCTCTTCCGTAAGCGGGCAGGCGTTGTGTTGCTGCATGCCGGCATTGGACTGATGATGTTCAGCGAACTCTTGGTCGGCACGACCGCCAAGGAAGCGCGGATGAGCATATTTGTGGGACAAACCATCAACTACGTGTTTGACCTGCGCACGTTGGAATTGGCTGTCATTGAACCGGGTTCCGAGGAAGACAAGGTTTCCGTCATTTCTGATGCGGTCATCAAGTCACACTTGCCTGTCAGCCGTGATGAGCCTGGTGAGACCATCAGCCTGGATGAGTTGCCGTTTGACTTGCGAATCATCAGGTACTATCCCAACGCTGAACTGTTTCAAGCTCAACGCGACGAGGAATTGATCGCCACCAGCGGGACCGGAACCTTGAGGGTTGCGCTCCCGATCAAAGAATCGACAGGCGTTGACAATGACGCCGCCGTGGATACTCCTGCCGCGTACATACAGGCGGTGGATAAGAGTTCTGGGTCAACCCTGGGGACTTATTTGACGTCTGTCGTGGCCGGACGTCAGGCCGTGTTTTACGAAGGAAAACGGTACGATATCGCGCTGCGGTTTGAACGCGAATATCTGCCGTATGAGGTCACGCTTAATAAGGCAACGCGGGAAAACTATATCGGCACCAACCAACCGAAAGACTATTCCTCGGACATTTTCCTCCGAGACAACGAGACCGGGCAGGAACTCACTCACCATATCTGGATGAACAATCCGTTGCGATATCGTAATCGCACCTTCTACCAGAGTGGTTTCAACCAGACGGCCAACGGAACGATATCGACGTTACAGGTGGTCACCAATTCCGGCTGGATGCTGCCATACGTGGCATGCATGATTGTGGCCGTGGGCATGTTGGCGCACTTCGGCGTTGTGCTCGTTCGATATCTGCGCCGTCGTGGTCGTGAGGCAGCGAAAGTCCCTGGCAACTCACGAGGTACGCACAAGGTCGGCAAGAATTTGTCCGCCCCTGGCATGCCACCAGTTCCCGGGGAGCTTGCAGTCGGTGGTGTGAGTGGCTGGTTGCGTGGGCTGTTTCAAGGAACCCGCTCAGAAGTCTTCGCCCGTTGGTTTCCCTTGGGCGTCGTTGCCATTTGCGCTATTTGGATTCTCTCCACGATGCGGTCGTCGGGATTGCCGGACGATGGAATGGACTTGGAGGCGTTCGGCAAACTGCCTGTCGTTTACGAAGGACGCGTCAAGCCGTTCGATACGCTTGCCCGCACCAGTTTGCGACGACTTTCAACCAAGCAAACCTTTTACAACGACAAAGACGAGCGAACACCCGCCATCCGCTGGCTCTTGGACTTGATGTCGGGCAAGTCCAAGCCAGTCAAGGACGGGGCCCAAGACCCGAATGAAGAGAAGAAAGAAGTCATAGTCGCTGACGATCACAAGGTCATTCGCATCGACAACCCTGACGTTGTCGAGTTACTTGGTTTGGAGTGGGTCCCCAGGCATTTGTATTCCAGGAGAGAAGTCGATCAGGCGTGGAGATCAGGTCAAATTCGAATACGCATGTCCAAAATCGAAGTCAAGCCCACGGAGTCGCTGACTACAGTTGACAAGAAACTCGTCGAAGTTTCGCAATCGCTCAACCGGCTATACAACCTTGAGCGTGCTTTTTTCCTTCCACAGAATCAAACGAACCTTGGCACAACGGAAGCAAATCTGATTAGGAGTCAGGTTCCTTTTGCTACTCCAGTAGATCTCCGCAGCGGCCAGTGGCGGCCATTCGCAACAGCTGTTGCCAACGTGCTCATCAACCAAAACCAAGGCGTGAAACTAAGTTCGCCTGGCGAGCGGGCCGCAGCAGCCTTGGAACGCATTTTCGAGGCGTACCGCCAGGACAAGCCGAAAGACTTCAATCGAGCGGTCGTCAGTTATCGCAGGCTGTTGGAAGAGCAGAATCAGGTAACGGGGCAGGGCCAGCGCGCTACCGCGGAATATGATCAAGCCAAGCACGATTTTGAATCATTCTTTAATCGTGCAGAGCCGTTCTATTATTCATCCGTGCTGTATGTCCTCGCAGGCCTGTTGGCGGTCTTCGCTTGGCTGGGTTGGAGTGGACCGCTTAATCGAGCCAGCTTTTGGCTGTTGAGCTTCACGCTGGTACTGCACACGCTGGCGTTGGCAGGGCGGATGTACATTTCCGGCCGACCGCCGGTTACCAATCTTTATACCACCGGGATTTTCATCTCTTGGGGGTGCGTGCTGATCGGCCTGATTCTCGAGCGCTGGTCCAAGCTTGGGCTGGGGAACGTCATCGCCGCTGCGTGCGGTTTCGGCGGATTGCTGATCGCGCACTTGCTGACCACATCGGTCGCCAACTTCCGCGGTGATACTTTCACCGTGATGCAAGCCGTGCTTGATACTCAATTCTGGCTGGCAACGCATGTCGTCATCATCAACATGGGTTACGCCGCATCCGGATTGGCAGGCGGCTTTGGAATGCTCTACATCTTGCTGGGTATCTGCACACCCAACCTCTCCAAGCAGATGGATCAGCACCTGACTCGTATGACTTACGGAACGTTGTGTTTTGCCATCTTCTTCAGCTTCATTGGCACCGTGCTGGGTGGGTTATGGGCTGATGATTCCTGGGGACGGTTCTGGGGCTGGGATCCCAAGGAAAACGGCGCGCTGATCATCGTATTATGGAATGCCATCGTGCTGCATGCGCGCTGGGGGAACATGGTCAAAGACCGCGGCTTGGCCGTGCTATGCGTGCTGGGAAATATTTGCGTCACCTGGTCGTGGTTCATGGTCAATGAGCTTGGCGTAGGATTGCATTCCTACGGATTCACAGAAGGTGTCCTGGCGGCATCAGCCATCGTCGTCATCTGGCACGGAGGCATCGCCGCCTTGGGGACGTTCTGGCCCAAGGAATCGTGGTGGAGTATGCGGGCGCGCAAAGGCGCTGTACCGATTGAGCAGATTTGAATCGTTAGGCCCAACTGTTGATCACGGACGATCCATGCCGATTGCCAAGAGCCAACCACACGGAGTTTCGCGGAAGAGTTTCCCCACAAAGGAAACTGGCCCTTCCAATCCCCAGTTGCGCCGGCGGCTCAGAGCTTGGTACCGCCGAAACGCACGCGATCTTCCCTGGCGGCGAACCGCAGATCCCTACGCGATCTGGATCAGCGAGATCATGCTGCAACAGACAACCGTTGCGGCTGTGATTCCATACTATCAACGTTTTTTGGCGAAGTTTCCGGATATCCAATCACTGGCCGCCGCGGATCAGCAGCAAGTGTTGCGGTTGTGGGAGGGGCTGGGTTACTACCGCAGGGCGCGTCAGCTTCATACCGCCGCGCAAGTGATTGCCAGTCAGCATGGAGGAGAGTTCCCTTCCGAGTTTGACAAGATCTTGACGCTCCCGGGCATTGGCCGATATACGGCCGGCGCGATCGCCTCGTTTGCCTATGATCAACGGCAACCGATTGTGGAAGCCAACACCGCCCGGCTGTACGCTCGGCTGCTCGCGCTCAAGCTTCCGCTCACCAGTTCCGCAGCGCAGGAGGCACTGTGGGGGCTTGCCCAGGCGATCGTCCCGGCTCGCAAGCCCGGCGAGTTCAATCAAGCGTTGATCGAACTGGGAGCCACAATCTGCACACCGCGCGATCCCCAGTGCGAGCAATGCCCGTTGATTGCGGATTGCCAGGCTCATCGCCGGGGCTGGCAAAACAAGATCCCTGTGCCCGCCAAAAAACCCGTGATTGAAGATGTCACGGAGACCGCCGTGGCGATTTGCGCGAATGGCCGTTGGTTGTTGATCCAACGAGCTGCAGACGAGCGCTGGGCGGGCATGTGGGATTTCCCTCGCGTGAAGACACCATCGCATGAGCAGCAACAGGGCAACGTCCTGGTCGCCGACTCACAATCACACCGCGCGGCAGACATCCGTACAGAACTGCACCAAAGACTTGGCGTCACCGTCCGCTCGTTGGATGAATTTGTCACTATCCGCCACACGGTGACGCGATTCCGTATCACGCTAAACTGCCTGCAAGCTGAAGCGCGGTTAAGGCAAGTGGCTCATCCAGCCCGGTGGTTTGACTTGCCAGAGATGGTCGATCTTCCCCTCACGACGCCTGCCCGGCGAATCGCCAAGAAGTTGGCATAGCGCCACGTGCACCTACGACTTCAGCTATTTGTTGGAATCACTCCTCGATCGCATCAATCACTCGATTGACGACACCTTCCAAAGCAGGAGTCCAACGCAGGACAATCAGCAGGTCATGCTCGTGATCCACAAAGATGTAGTTTCCTCCGAAACCTGAAGCACAGAAAGCTGATTCGGGTGCTTTGGAAGCTTGCGCGCCGTTCGTGTTCAGCCACCACATATAGCCGTAGTCCGGACGCACTTCGCAAGGTTGCCGCAGAGCCGTGATCCACTCCGCAGGCAGAACCTGCTCATCTCGCCAGCGTCCATTTCGCAGGAAAAGATACCCGAAGCGGGCCTGGTCTCGCGTGCAGATAAACATCCCACCACCCCAGTGCCCTCCACCGGAGACGGACTTCATCATTTGGCCGTTGATGGTGACGAAGGAGTTTTCATACCCGTGCCAGCGCCAGGTGGGAGACGCTCCAATCTTGTCCATCACTCGCTCTTTCAGTACCGCCGGCAACGGACGCTGCAGCACCTTAAGCAGGCTATGCGCCAACAGGTTGACGCGGACATCGTTGTATTTGTAGGACGTGCCGGGCGTGCGGAGTTGTCGGTTTGGCCAGGCTTCCGGGTTGCGACCGCGCGGGCGGTCCGCCCAGTCAGGCTTTCCCCACAACTCGCCCGACCAGTCCGAGGTTTGCTGCAATAAGTGCTCCCAGGTGATTTGCGAGTTGTGCTCACTGGCGAATGATCCATCACGGACGTAATCTTTGACCAGATCGTTGGCATCGCGAATGTCTCCGTCCGACTCAGCGATGGCATACACAGTGGAAAGAAAGCTCTTTGTCACGCTGAACGTCATATCAACGCGACTCGTGTCACCCCACTCGGCCACAAGATAGCCGTGGCGAATGATCATTCCGTTGGCCGCGCCGCGTTCTTTGGTCGGGCCGATAATCTCATTGTGCGGTTCGCGACCGAAGGAGCGCCGGATGCTCTCTGCCAGGTCTCGCGAGGCCCTGTTTTCTGACGCAATCGCGAACTCAACAGCTGCCTGAAGTTTTTCCGCGTCAAAGCCAGCGTCCTCCGGTGAGCGGGTTTCCCACTCGCCCCACTGGCCCGGAAAGTATGTGTTGTCTTGTTGTCCCGCAACGGTCGCCGCCGAGACCTCAACCGTTTGTGCGATTGCCGATTGGCCGCATGGCACGCTGACAGCCCAGGCGAGGCCCAGCACAGAAGCCATCACGCCCCGTAACGCGGTTTTGCGGAACAGTGTCCAAAGCGAATTCAGGCGGAGGCTTGGTCTCATGTTGTCTCCTGTCACTTGACCGCGAACGGTGTGATGTTTTTCTTGCTTCTACCGACTTTGGTCATTCTCCGCCGGAGTTGTCTAGCAGGTCAAGCACGGCGTCGCGAATGCTTTTATAAGTCGAGTTGAGGGGCAGCATCCCTAAGTTGGCATGACCTTCCGAGTCGTTGGCCCCCAAAGCTGCGGAGATACCTTCGCCCTCGGACCGTGCGATTTCGAAATTGATCACGGTCACTGTTTGCGGACTATCAATCGGGTGCACGCGAAAACTCAGCGGGCGCATGATTCCCTCGGCTGGCGGGTCGCGCTCATCGTCCCCCATGTTGAACATCACCTGCACTCGGCTGGGAGGATGGTCAAAGGCTTCCAACATCATGGCAGAGAGATCATTCTCCGCAACGATATACTTAGCCATCGCCCGTTTTGCGGTTTCGTAACCTTCCTCATACTTTTCCGCTTCTATCAGTCCTTGCGCTTCGCGGTAGAGCGCGTTGGCCTCTTCAGCTGCTGCGGCCTTCTCTGCCTCCGTGAGACCGGCCGGGGCGTTTTCTTGAGGGTGATCACCAGACTGAGACGGGGACTCGTTCCTGGCGGCGTTATTGCTGGCGTTTGGGGTAAGCCCTTCTTGTTCAGCTTTGTTCTTGGCCGTGGAATTTTCAGGGTTGGAATCGCCGTTGCAACCGACGGCAACAACCCCCAGGATCACGATCATGCAGAGAGCAATCTTGTTCATAAGTTTCCTCGTTGAAATTAATCCGTCAGAGTCGGTTGCCTGGACGCTTGTCACCATCTTGCAGTCGATCCGCACTCAGCACAAAGCCCAACTCGCGTTGATCAAACCAGGCGCCCTGGCAGGACCGGCAACGGTCAACTGTTTGGCCGACGAAGACTTCTTCAGCAAGCGGCATGTCGCACTGAGGGCAATGCATCGGGGCTTGCAGAGGTGATAGGGATGAAATACGAGCGCGAGACTCGCACCGCGTTACTTTCGCATTGTCTTCTTCGCAGCTTTCTTGACTGTCTTTGTCTTTTTCGTGACTTTGGCTTTGTTTACGGGTTTCTTGACAGCCTTTCGTTTCGTGCGACTGCCCTTGCTGCCGGGAAGTGACTCCACCGCGCTCTTGGGAGCCAGAAGCTGAAAGCTCTCGTCCACCCAACTCTTCAACAGCGCCGCAGGCAGCGCTTTGCTGTGCGGTAATACAACGTGCGTCCAGCCGTGCATCCCAACGGAATAATGATCCGGCTCACGGCTAGCTAACATTTCGGCCTCGGGCAGGGAGTCGTTCAGTTTGATGCGGATGTCATACGTCTCGTCCTTGCAGCCGAGGTAGAGGAACGCTTTGTTCTGGATTTTGAACGCGGCGTTTTTACAAGACGTTCCTTCGACAACGTCCGGGTAGGAAAGCGCGAGCTGGCGGACGCGTTCCACGTGTTTGTTGGTAGTCATGGTCGTTTACGGTCGATCTTTCCATTCAGTCGAGACGAAGTGCTCATACGGCCACCGTGCATTGAGTTGTCACTGCTGACCCAAGCTAACTGGGAGCGATTGCGGCAGCAAGCTGTCGGCACATTCGCGGTCGGTTAGGACAAGGTTTGCTTGGGCAGACATATTTAATACATTTGTTAAATATCCTTGCACTCGACGCCGGCCTTCCTATATTTAACATTATGGTTAACAGTCAACGGCAGCTTTCGAACATCTTTTCGGCTCTGGCTGATCCCACCCGGCGGCGAATTCTGGAGCGGCTTTCCAGATTAGGGCAGTGCCGCGTGACAGCGCTCGCCAAGCCGTTTCGGATGTCACTTCCGGCCATTTCCCGCCACTTGCGGGTGCTGGAAGAGGCCAAGCTGGTGCATCGCCAGAAGAAGGGGCGCGAACACCTGATCACCGCTGAACCGGAAACGCTCAAGGGCGCACAGCAGTGGATTGCTCAATATGTGACGTACTGGGAAAGTCGCTTTGACGCCATGGACGAGATTCTGAAACGCCAAACTCGCAAGGGAAGCAAATCATGAAGTCCGATGTCAAAATCAGCGAGAACCGACTGGAGATTACCCGCGTGTTTGATGCACCCCGGGAACAGGTTTTTGCAGCTTGGAAGGAAGCTGAACAATTGCAGGTCTGGTGGGGTTGCGACATGACTCGAAAGGTGGAATCCCAAATCGACTTTGCGCCCGGCGGCAAGTTTTGCCACAAGATGACGATCGAAGGCGCCGGCGAAATGGACTACGCAGGCGTGTTTGAAGAGATCACCGAGCCAGAGAAGATTATCTACCGTGCTGACTTTGGTCCCATCAAAGCGGAAATCACCGTCGAATTCCATGAGGAGCAAGGCAAGACGCGACTGGTGCTCACGCAAGTCGGGTTTCCCAACTCGGAGATGTGTGAAATTGTCTCCGGAGGGTTCACGGCCGCGTTTGACAAGCTGGAGCGGCTCTTGCTCCAGCAAGCGGCGTAGCACAACGCTCCAACGCACAGATCGCACGTCACAGCGGTTTGCGATTGTCCCCGTGATTCTCGTCGCTCGTTGGATCTTCAGCGAGCTGCGAGACATCCCGACCGCCCGGCTCCTGGTCGTCCGCTAGCTCGTCCAAGTGCGGCGGCTTGTAGCGAGCTCTCCACCATGTGAGAAAATAGCTGGCAGCCACCATTCCGGTGGCAATACCCAACATGTCTTGGATCAGATCGCCCCATTCAGCACTGCGCGAAGGAACGAAATACTGGACGATCTCCGTCAAGGCCCCGTACGTCATCAGCAGGATCAGCAACGTTTGCCGACTCCGCCGCCAGGGAATTAGCGAGGCCAGGAAGCCAAGCATGGTAAAGCACACCAGATGCGTCACTGGATCGACATATGTCCAAAAAAAATACCGCAGGAGATTCTTGAAGCTGTCGTTGAGATGATCCTGGGGCCGCGGCGCCAACAAAAAAAATGTCAACGCGGCCAGGTAAACCAGGAAGATGACAAGCGCGATCCGCTTGCGATGTCGCATCCAGAATGTGCTCGACCGATTCACGCTTTTTCGTGGAATTTTCGCTGCGCGTTGTTGAGTAACCTGGCGCTATGAATTTGAGCGAACTGGTGGAATATCACAAGTCAAGAAAACAGCCCGGAACGAGAGCACGCTTCGTTCCGGGCTGGAAATTTACATAAACGGTTGGGCCGTCGCTCAATTCCGTTGATTATTCGCCTTCGCCTGAGGACTCGCTACCTTCGGCGATGGCCGCCACCGGCTCTTCTTCCTTGGCGCTGACGCTGCCAGTGAAGAACAGATGCTTGTCCTCACCAGCCGACTTAACGTCGACAGTGATGACATCTTTGCCTTCAAATTCGCCGCGAAGCAGTTCTTCCGCCAGCGGATCTTCCACACGCTGCTCAATCGCGCGCCGCAAGGGGCGAGCGCCAAAGTCCGTGTCCGAACCTTGTTCGATGATGAACTCCTTGGCGCCATCGGTCAGCGTTAATTCCAAACCTCGTTCGGCCAATCGATCCCGAACCTTGGCCAGCTCGATATCGATGATCTCTTTGAGGTTTTCTTTAGTGAGATGGTGGAAGACGATGATGTCATCCAGGCGATTGATGAACTCAGGCCGGAAATACCGTTCGATCTCGTCCTTCACGCGCCCTTTCATCGACTCGTAGTTTTGGTCCGAATCACCGGAGGTGAACCCAAAGTTGGATTCATTCTTGATCGCCGCGGCACCAGCATTGGTGGTGAGGATCAAGATCACGTTGCGGAAGTCAACATTTCGGCCAAAGCTGTCTGTCAGGCGACCCTCTTCCATCACCTGCAACAACATGTTGAACACGTCCGGGTGGGCCTTCTCAATCTCATCCAGCAACACAACCGCATACGGCCGGCGTCGAATCTTCTCCGTAAGCTGACCGCCTTCCTCGTAGCCGACGTAGCCGGGAGGCGCGCCGATCAATCGACTGACGTTGTGTTTCTCCATGTACTCGCTCATGTCGAGCTGGATCAGTGCGTCCTCGTCACCGAACATGAACTCGGCCAAAGCTTTGGCCAACAGCGTCTTTCCGACGCCAGTTGGTCCTGCGAACATGAAGCACCCGGTGGGCCGTTTGGGGTCCTTCAGGCCACTGCGACTGCGGCGAACAGCCTTGGCGATGGCCTTGATCGCTTCGTCTTGGCTGATCACGCGCTTGTGCAACTCTTGCTCAAGCTCCATCAGACGCACTTTGTCAGCAGTCGTCATCTGCGTGATGGGAATGCCAGTCATTCGACTGACAACCTCAGCGATGACCTCTTCATCGACAACGCCATCAGTGTCTTGCAGCTTCTCGCGATGCTCACGGATGATGTTGGCCTTCTTCTTTTTCAGTTTGTCCGCCTGATCGCGAAGGCTGGCCGCTTTCTCAAAATCTTGATTGGCGACCGCATCTTCCTTGTCCTTGTTCAGGCGTTCGACCTCGTCATCGATCTCCTTGAGATCGGGCGGGCGAGTCATTGTGCGCAGACGGACACGCGCGCCGGACTCATCGATCACGTCAATGGCCTTATCCGGCAGGCAACGCCCGGTGATGTAGCGGTCTGAGTAATCCACCGCGGCAGCAAGTGCGTCATCGGTAATCTGCACGCGATGGTGTTCTTCGTAGCGGTCTCGCAGCCCTTTGAGGATCTCAACGGTCTCATCCTTACCGGTGGGATCAACAACAATCTCCTGGAAGCGACGAGCCAAAGCGGCATCTTTCTCGATGTACTTGCGATATTCATCCAGTGTGGTTGCGCCGATGCACTGAATCTCACCGCGGCTGAGCGCCGGCTTGAGTACGTTGGATGCGTCGATGGCGCCTTCCGCTCCACCGGCTCCCACGAGCGTGTGCAACTCGTCAATGAACAGGATTACGTTCTTGGCGCGGCGCACTTCATTCATCACGGCCTTAATGCGTTCCTCGAACTGACCGCGATACTTAGTACCGGCAACCATCATGGCCAAATCCAAAACAACGATGCGTTTCTCGGCCAGGATCTCCGGAACGTCACCTTCCACGACGCGTTGAGCGAAGCCTTCCACAATGGCCGTCTTGCCGACACCCGCTTCCCCCAACAACACGGGGTTGTTCTTTTGTCGGCGGCAAAGGATCTGAATGGCGCGTTCAATCTCTTTGGCGCGACCAATCACTGGGTCGAGCTTTTTCTCCTTGGCCAGGACTGTCAGGTCACGGCCAAAGCTGTCCAGGGCGGGCGTCTTGGACTTGCCCCCTTTGGCGGGCTCTCCACCACTACTCCCCCCGGAGCTACTGCCGGAACGATCAGAACCTTCAGAGCCGATGTCATGCCCAAGCAAATTGAGCACTTCTTCTCGCACGTCTTCCAAACGCAAGCCCAGGTTCATGAGCACTTGCGCTGCCACACCTTCCTGCTCGCGCAGTAAGCCCAACAAAATATGCTCTGTGCCAACGTAGTTGTGATTGAGGTTGCGCGCCTCTTCCATTGAGTACTCGATGACTTTCTTGGCACGCGGGGTCTGCGGTAGCTTGCCCATGGTGACCATGTCCGGTCCACTTTGGACGAGCTTCTCGACCTCAAGACGGATCTTGCGCAGATCGACGTCGAGGTTCTTGAGAACGTTGGCCGCGACGCCGCTTCCTTCCTTAATCAGGCCAAGCAAAATGTGCTCCGTCCCGATGTACTCGTGGTTGAAGCGTTGCGCTTCCTGATTGGCCAATTGCATGACCTTGCGGGCGCGGTCCGTGAAGCGTTCAAACATGACTCTTCTCGCTAATGTTGTGTTGCGGTCAAATTGCCGGGCAGCCCTGGGAGAATTGTGCGTTCATCCAGATCCTGAACGCAACAATCGGTGCTCAACGCTCGGGGACCCGGCGAATCACTGGTAAGTATTCACTTCTGCTGTAGGGAGACAAGTCCCAGAGGTTGTTCATCGAGACAGGGTAAGGAGTTAGGGAAATTCACAACTGGACGAAGGTTTGTTTTCTCGTCAGATGACATCTCGTCATCCTTCGTATGCCAAGTCTAGCCGCCCGTGGGAGTGGCAAAATCTCTGCCACCTTCCGACTAGAAGCCGCGAAAGTCTACGCCCTGATCCATGTTCCGGCAAAGAAAACGGGGTCTGGCCAGCGGTGACCACGCAAGCAACTCCTCATGTGCCATCGGCTGCACACGTCACTTGAAGTCAGAGGCTGTGAACGCATGGAAATCACACGCGATGCGAAAGACACCGCGATCCGCCAAATCGACCGCCTGGCCCGGTCCAGCTGCGCGGATGCTAGCGAATCTGCAGCCGATTCTCCAATTGCGCTTGGCGGAGCCCGTTGAAATAGGTGTCTGGTGCACGGCTGAACTTCTGCAAGTTCTCCTCAGATGTGAACAACAGAATTCGTCCATCAACAAATACGCCGTGGTGGACATTTCCGTCGCGGATCTCGTTGGACTCCAAAAAGTGAACGATATCAACTCCGGATACGAGCGGCGCGTATCGATGCGGATCAGCGAGGAACTTCTGTTGAGATTGTTGGTCGGCAAACAAATACGTCCGTCCTTCGTGACGAGCTCCCCAAGCCGTGTTGCCTTGCACCCAGGCACCACCTTGTGGCAAACGGTCCATCATTGTCACCACGCAAAAGCCTTGAAACGCTAGTGGGGGATTTCCGGAGGGAATCCGTGGAACACTTTGCGATCGTAGCTGCTGACTTGCCCCATAGGGATTGGATCCCGTTGAACCGGACGGCGGCGTAGCTTGTTGCCCGGCGAGTTGCTCATCTTGTCGCCGCCGATAATCGGCATATCTGTCCGTGCTCTGACCTTGACTGGAAGGCGGCGTCGGAGCGGTTTGAGAGTTGGTTTCGGTGGCGCTCAAGGATGTGGCGTTCAAAGATGTGCCGCTTGAGGATCGATCTGCATAGCGATCGACCGGCGGCTCACCAACTTGACGTTGCTGTGACGGAGGACCGCCCCACGGGGGAGAAGTGCTGACGGCGCCGGCGTTGTTCGCCGGGTTGAGCGGATGATCCGCATAGCGATCACCTGAAGTGGCAATCTGCGTTGGAGTTGTGGAGGTAG
The DNA here is from genome assembly GCA_028066245.1 of Pirellulales bacterium. GTDB lineage: Bacteria > Planctomycetota > Planctomycetia > Pirellulales > S012-138 > CALJLD01. The sequence goes on from JALCBR010000027.1 coordinate 32,084, forward strand.
CGCCAGCGTTGGCATATCGCGGACTAAGCGCGCTGCCAATGGGGTTGTCCCCCGTTTGTTGCTGAGCCGGGAAAACGCTCTTGGGTTGAACGTCTCTGCCAGCAGCGTTCCCTGCCACCGCAAACTGGTTGCGGATCAAGCCAGGCGTAGAGTCCTGGACTTGGACTGGTGCTGCCGGAACTCCTGCGTTGCGTGAAAACTGATTGGGGTCATAGTTTGTGCGAACATCTTGCGTTGGCGAATTAAACTGCGACGCCGTTTTGCGATAATCTTCCGCTGTATCCAGCGCCGTGCGCTGCGGCAAATACGGATCAGAAACACGATCGCGATAGGGGATGTTTTCGCGAGCCGCATACTTATCATCAGTTTGGTTACCGGCTGCTGATTGTACCTGACTGCGATATCCGGGAATGGGTGGCGCTTGATTGCTCGCTTGTTGCGAGGGGGGCACAGCACCGCTGTAGCGCGGATCATAACCGCCCTGCTGTTGGACGTAAGCCGCAGGAGCAGCATCACTCGATGCCACAGCACTTGCCATTCTTGTCACAGGTTGTGCAGGCAAATTCGCAGCGGCAATTGTCTGGAAAGAATTGACATAGTTTGCCGCCGTACGGGGGCTGCTTGTTTTTTCGATTAACTTACCGCCCGGCGTGATGACAACGTCCGCGGGAATGCTCCGTATGCCATATTGCGTGGCCAGTCCTTTGTAGTTGTCCAGGTTTAACTTGACCATCACGTATTGCTGAGAGAGCGTCGGTCCCAGACCTTCATCCGCGAAGACGGTGGTGTCCATCTTCAAACACGGCTTGCACCACGGTGCCCAGAAATGAACCAGCACCAACCGATTGGTTTGTGCAGCCAAACGCTTAGCTGCGGTCAAGTCTGTTGACCAGTTGACCGCGTCATCTGCCCGAAGGCTGGTGCCACAGCAAGGCAACGCTATCGCGAGAGCCAGGAGGAGAGTGTTGGTTCGCATAGTCGTCCTTGCCTGCTGTCAGAATGAAGGCTGGCTCCGCCAACCCAAAATGAGAAAGACAACCCGCACCTGCGCAGCACGAGCGCAAGATTCTTATCGACGGCCACATTGTTGCGGATTGTGCAAAAGCTAACGACGGCGGAATTTTGACCAAAGAGCTCGGACATGCCCGGATAGCAATGCCAGCGGCGCCTTGCTCTCACGCGTACGGGCGAAATTGACATTGGTCAAATTTTGGGTGTTTTCGGCCGACATGCGCGCTGCCGAACACCATAGGGGGTTGACGGTTAGCATGCTGCTGAACTTAACGCCAAGGTTGCCGGTGATGGTGTCGGTGCCGTTGCTGGTTAATTGCTGGGCATGACGCGTTTGCGCCACCCCTTGGAGGCAGGAAGAAAAAGTTGACCAATGTCAATTTCGCCCGTACGCGTGAGAGCTTGACGTGTGACCCCCTGCGAGGAATGGACTCCACAGCGTTCGTCCAGGCGAGCGGAACAGCAATCGGACAGATGCTCTAGCAGTCCGTTGAAAAACGCCATCGTGGCGTTTTCAACCCGAGCCAAGTGCGAGAGTGAATCTCACACGGCTCGCAAATCGCGGCACATTCGTACCACGATTTGGAATCCCCTCCTTGGGATTCACGCAGCCGGTTGATAAATCAGCAGGCTGCTAGCTATGATTTCTCGCCTTTTGCGGTAGGAAGACCGCGCTTTGAACGGAATCGCATCTGCAACAGCTCGACAAACACGGAGAAACCCATCGCGAAATAGACATAGCCCTTGTCAATGTGCGTGTCCGAACTTCCTTCAACGACCAGCATCACTCCAATCAAGATGAGGAATGAGAGTGCCAACATCTTGACCGTGCTATGCCTTTCGATGAACCGTGCGATGGGCCCGGCAAAGAACATCATGGTGAGCACAGACGCGATCACAGCCGTGACCATGATCCAGATTCCACCATCCGTGGGTCCGTCGCCTTGATCGACCATACCCACCGCTGTGAGGACGGAATCAATCGAAAACACCAAATCCAGTAGGATGACCTGCGAAATCACAGACGCAAACGAGATCTGCTTACGCGAGCTACCATCTTTCAACGCTTCATTATGATTAATTTGATGATGAATCTCCCAAGTCGCCTTGCCAATCAAGAAGACACCACCGGTGATCAAGATCAAGTCTTTCCAACTGACCTCGGTTGCCGAGACAGTGAACAACGTTGCCTTCAAGCTCATGATCCAACTGATTGCAAACAGCAAGGCAATCCTCATCAGCATCGCCAGAGCGAGACCGACCGACCGGGCCTTGGGCTGTTGTTCTTTGGGGAGCTTCCCGGAGAGGATTGCAATGAAGACAACGTTATCAATCCCCAACACGATTTCCATCACGGTCAGCGTGACGAGGGCGATTGCGTTATCAACAGTCAACAGTTCGGCCATGGCGACACCAAAGGCTACGGAAAGGAATGCAAGGCTGCTGTGGCTGAACACACAGATGCCAGCGACGATATCAGCGCCCAGTCGTGGATCTGCGTGAAGACTATAGCTTGAATCGGGTTGTGTTTCAGGTCCGTGACAACCTGGATTTCTCGTCTCGCCCTATCGCAGCACGAAAAAGCCGTAGCGCTTAGGGTGCGCTACGGCGTGTTTATGTCAGCGACTGTCGATGCCGAGTTGCTCAGCGAGAGCCCCGTCTTGACGAGCTAACTGGAGTGATCGACCCAGGTAAAACTGTGGATACTGGACGAGACGTCGAAGCCGGAAGAACAGTCGGCCTGTCAAAATCGCCTTGGTTTTGATTGCCGTATGTCTGCAAGGGCAACAAGCCGTCTTGGGGAGTCGGTAAGGTATCGTTCGGAGAAGAACCGGTGCCGCGAGTGTCCGGCGGCAATACTTCCAGGTCGCCGTATTTTTCTTCGATTCTCAGATAAATATCCTGCATGAATTGAGCGTCATAGGGGTGGCGTACGTCGCCGGGTGGATGATGGAATGTCACCTCCCGTTGATGCTCGACAATGTGGAACCAGTTGTACGGGCGGAAATAGTAGTAATTTTTGGGTTCCGCGATGTACGGGATATGCATTGGCATGTCGCCAGGGGTGCGAAACAGGAACAGACATCTGCGGAAAAATGGACATTCGCGTCGTCCGCATTTTCCCCCACAGTCGGCACAGCACCCGCCATGCGCTTCAATGGGACCGGCGTGCGTCTCTGTGCCTTCCAGGTAATACGCGGCCGACGGCAGAGGCGCCTCTTGTGACCACGTGGTGATTGGGGCTGCCTGAGACCAAGGCGTGCTCGTCGCAACGCCCTGCCCAATCGCTGCTGGAACTTCCCCAATCTGGGCCGTCACGGGGGCAGGGATGCCAAGAGCACTCGTTTGTTTGCGGAGCGGAGCGGAGTGATCGTCTCCCCCGGTCATGAGCAAGCCCATCATAAGCGCGACACTGACATGCATAACAGATTCCTTGATAGCGTGTGGTGCGCGCCGTTGCGCATAGGACCAATGGGCGCGGAGCGCCGTCTCCTTGCTTGTTTCGACGTGAGCCGCGAGCGCACAACATGAAAATCCAGCGCATCCCCGTCCGCGCGCTGCGCTGCGCGTTAAACGATGCCGGTTGTAGCAATCGGTCAAGCGCGGCAGTTTCGGAATAAGCTCTACAAGCTTCATGCTAGCTTCATTTGGGGGAAATCCGAGAATCGGTGTGAACGTTGCAGGCATGCAAACCCGAAGCTAAAGAAGGTAGGACGTGGTACCTACCGGGAAGACAGTTCGCACTCCCCTTATTGAGAGCGAGCTGAAGCAACGGTGGAAACTTGCTGATTGGATACTGACGTAGGATGAGACCTATGACCGCAGCTCGCGCCGGCAAGGCATCTTGCAAGATTACCAATCTTTGCCGAGCACTCGCGCCAGCGATTGCGTTTGGTGTCTTGGTTGCCGCGAGCAGCTTGGCTCGGGGGCAGGTCCGCGATCTCCCGATCCCCGATCCGGATCAGAGGTTGAATAATCCGCCGCCAAGCGTCCGTCAGCGGATGGACAACCTTGTCCTCCCGGATGTCCCGTACGACGCCATTATCCGCCTGGGACAGCGAAGGACGAAGCTCTTTCGCACCAAGCAACCCGTCGGTCGCATCGCGATTACGGATCCCAACATTGTTGAAGTGATCCAATACGGCCCCACAGAGTTCGAGTTCGTGGGCAACACCAGTGGGGAAACCAGTTTGACGATGTGGTTTGCCGGCGTGGATGGCCAGCAGACAATCTTGCGGTTTGTCGTGAAAGTCGAAGCTGACTCTCAAGAGCAAGAACAAGCGGAGATTGAGTACGCCAGGCTTGAAGCGCGGCTTAACGAGCTGTTTCCCAACAGTCGGATTCAACTAATCCCCGTGCTGGACAAGCTCATTGTTCGCGGTCAGGCGCGAGATGCCGAAGAGGCTGACCAGATCATCTCAATCTTGACCGGTCAGCAAGTCAATCAAACCGGTACGCCATTCGTCGGCGCTGTGGGGGCACTTGGTGGAGGGGCTGGTCCCAACCGTGGTGCAGTCGCTGCTATTCCGGGAGTTGACCTTCCCACGGAGGATGTGATCAGCTTGCTGGAAGTTCCCGGAGAACACCAAGTCATGCTGAAAGTCCGGATCGCAGAGATCAAGCGATCCGCTCTGCGAGACTTCGGTTTTGACTTCAGTATCGCCGAAGACAATTTCTCCATTGGGCCGGTCCTGAGTGGAGCTGGCAACTTGACGGCGATTCTTGACGGCGGCGACGTGACGCTGTTCTTGCGTGCCTTTGCTTCCAACAACATGGGAAAAATCTTGGCGGAACCAACGCTGGTTGCCTTGAGCGGGCGAACGGCGACTTTCCTGGCCGGAGGTGAGTTCCCCGTGCCCACGGCCGTCGGAATCGGCGGTATCGGTGCCGCGTCCACAGCGTTTCGCGGATTTGGAACGCAGTTGGCGTTTACGCCCACCGTCTTGGATAAGGACCGTATTCGATTACAGGTGACGCCCTCGTTCTCGAATGTGAACGCCAATAACTCAGTCGGCGGAATCTTCGGTCTCGATACACGAGCCGTGGCGACGACGGTTGATCTTCGCGAAGGCCAATGGCTAGCCATCGCTGGTTTGATCCAGGATCAACAGTCCGGCCAAAACACTCGCATTCCTTATGCGGGAACCATTCCTTTGATTGGAACGCTGTTCCGCAATCAGCAGACGCAACGGGATGAAACGGAACTGGTGGTGCTCGTCAGTCCGGAACTCGTCCATCCCCTGGATGCTAAGCAAGTGCCGTTGTTGCTACCCGGCATGGATGTTACTGAGCCAACCAACGAAGAGCTCTATTGGCATGGACAAATCGAGGGAGACCCCAACGTCCATCACCGCAGTACGGTTTGGCATAACTACCACCACCGCATGCAGCATGCCCAGCGGGATGCGTTGAGGATGGCCAAACAACAAGCTCGGTTTGAACGGAATCAATCGTATTACATCAACGGCCCGCATGGATTTTCCAAGTAGGTTTGTTGCGCCCGCGCCCGCCTGAAGTGGACTGCAACCTCGGCTGGCTCGCACCGGCCATTCAGCAGATAGATTCGCAGGAAGGATCCTCGACCTATGAACCGCGACGTTCGCAAGCAAATGATGGGGAGCGTTTTGGCTGCCGCGTTGGCCGCGGGAGGGTGCCAGGCACGGCGTCAGGCGGATATGTACTACCAACCGCCAACTCCTCCGCAGATGCTGGGGTATCAAACGGATACCATCAACCAGCGGCAGGAAGAAAATGCCGAGGCGTCCAAGTACGTCATCTATCAGCACGAGTTTCAACCCAACGAGTACGACGAAGTCACCAGTCGGGAAGTGGGTGGGCTTCGTTTGAACGAAGCTGGCGAAGACCACTTGATGCAGATCGCCCTGATGTTGCGGAAGGGCTCGCCGTATCCGGTTGTGATTGAACGCAGCAACACAAGTATCAAAGCCGACACGGAATTTCGCTATCCCGTGCACTACAATCCCGAACTGGATCTCGCTCGGCGGGAAGTCGTCGTCGCCGCGCTCAAGCGGATGGGCATCGAAGATGCCGAGTATCGAGTCGTCGTGGCTGATGACTTCGCCGCGCCCCTTACCGATTTGGAGGCAAGTAGTGCCTATCGACAAGGCATTCAAGGCGGCCTGAATGCAGGTGGTTTGGGAGCAGGTGGGTTCGGAGGCGGATTCGGCGGTGGCCTCGGTGGCGGTTTTGGAGGAGGAGGGTTGGGCGGCGGGTTCTTCTAAGAAGAATCGCAGGCTTAGCTTGAATTTCATAGCAGTTCACGGCATCTCGCCGAGATTAAGCGCGGCGCTTCACAAGACAGAGTTTGACCGGACTTGCCAAGGATGGGTGCAAAAATGAGACGGCCAAAAAGGTGGGCATTGTGCGTGGCACTGCACGTTGGCGCCTGCGGATTGGTGGGCTGTAACACAGCTCCGTCGCTTCCCGCGGTCGGTTCCCAAGCATCCGCACAGTCTCACCAATCGGTGGAGCAGTTGATGGCCGCCGCAAGATTCATGGAGAATCAGGGCGTTCAACACAACGACCTCCAGAAGTTGGAGCTCGCCCGGCAAGGCTATCTGACCGTGCTGGCACGGAAACCCAATAACCAATTCGCCCATCATCGTCTCGCAATCATGGCTGCTCGTGGTGGCCAGTACGATACGGCCGAGATCCACTTCAACAAAGCTGCGGCAACTGGGACTGCTAGTTCCGAACTCCTGGCCGATATGGGCTACAACTACTACCTCCAGCATCGCCTAGAAGAGGCCGAGCAGTCGCTCCGCAACGCCATCGACAAGGACCCTCGCAACGAAACCGCCGTCAACAACCTGGGACTCGTGCTTGGTGAAATGGGAAAACCGGCCGAAGCGCTCGCCCAGTTTGAGCGTGTTGTCGGAACGGCCGAAGCGCACGCAAACCTGGCCAAGGTCTTTACGCACATGGGGCAGATGGAAGAGGCAAAGCAACAGTACAACTTGGCTTTGTCCATTAGCCCAAACATGCGGAGTGCAGCTGAAGCGCTCGTTCAATTGGATGACGCGACATCCGCGCGAGCGCGAGCGATGAGTCACTCGCGCGAGCAGCTAGCCTCGCGCCGGCGTCCATCACGACGCCGTGGTTCCAGAGATGAAAGGTCCGTTGCGCGACATTTCGACATCCTGCCAGACTTTGACAAACTGCCGGGCTTTGAGGGACGCTCTGAACACACCTCAGAGATCCGTCCAGTCAGCAATCAACGTTCCGTGCCCATGATGGAGTCCTTTGACGCAGGACAGTCGCCACTTCCTGCAGATGAGATGGCGCCGCCCACAGGCATGCCATCTCCGGCGAGTGGCATCCAATCGTCCAACGCGTTTGATCCGGAACTCTCCTATCTATCTCGCCAGGCTGTATCGCCTCGCGCGGTTGTCGAAGACATTCCTGACGTCCAACCTGCGTACCCCGCAGCCTCTACGAGTGTGCAAGCGAACGAAAGCGCTTCTATGACGATGGCCGAGATGGCAGCCAAGCTGGGACAGCTTGAGGCAGACTCTCAGCAAGAAATCGCAGTTGAGCCCGTTCGATCTCAGCCAACCCAACGTGTGGTGTCATCCGCAGATCGTTTGCAGGCTAAGTTGCTAAGCCAACAGCAGCCGATCTTTTCAGAGCCGCCACTTCCTGGCACTGCGACCGAATTCACAGAGTTTGAGCAACCTGCTCACGTCAAAACTGAATCAGTTACAGTGACGCCAGCACGGTCGCTCTTTGAGCACACTCCTGAGAAACACCGTGAGCATGTGACGCCACAGGTTACGCAAGTGGTGCCGCAGCAGATCACGAACCCTTTCTTTGCAGAAGAGAAAGTCTCGCAGCCTGAACAGTCTTTCGCGTCATCGATCATCGATGACAAAGTTTCAGGCGATGTTGCAGTTTCGAGTGCCGACACGGCCCAGGTGGCAAAAGATGATGGTCAAGAAACTCAGCCGCTAACTGATTCTCACGATCGAGAGTCAGAGTCGTCGACGTTCCAATTCGCATCGTCAAGTGTGACGGATGACTTGCCCGTCGGTGAACCGAACCTGCGTCCGATTTCAATGCCCCCTCAGCCTGCGGCAGCTGTGACTTCGCAACCGGTCTCGCGGGGTGGCTCTCCGTTTGACTTCCGCATTCCCGAGGGTGTTGAAGCACGCAGCTTGCAAAAGCTGCTGGACGACGAAGACTATTAGTCACGGCGTGTTGACATAATGATACAAACCAGCTTCAAGCCGAGGCACTTGCTGCCTCGGCTTGGTTTGTTTGTTGGCCGTCCTGTGCAACTCCAGCCTTCCAGGCGTAGACAACGTCGTGGCGTGGGCTCCAAGGCGTTAGTCGAACGTTTTGAAAGCCTGTTGACTCCAGCAGTGCCCGCAACTGACCGGCGCGCTGCTTGCGAGAGAAGTACATCCAAGCAAGCCATCCACGAGGTTTGGTCATCAAGAAGAGCCCGCCAGGTTTTAAGGTCCTCAAGACTTCCGTCATCAAAGGAGCCGGTCGAGGAATGAATTCACTGGCTTCCAACATAACGACCGCGTCAAACGCGGCTTCTTCTTTAGCTGTCCAGCCAATCAAGTTTGCTTCCGCGCTACTGACGCGCTCGCTCTTCTCTGTCGGTAATTTCTTCAACGATGCCCGAAACTTGGCGAGCATGCCGGGCGAAAGATCAAGCGCGTGAATCCGTCCTTGAAACCACGCCTCGCTCAACAACAGAAATGTCGTTCTGCCAGTGCCGCAGGCGAGATCAAGGACTCGCGCTTCGGTGCTGTCGTCTAAAGCTTTTCGCAATGGCTCCAGAAAGACTCGAGACGTCAGTTCCTTAGACTGGTACTCTTTCCGCTTCCACTTCTTATTGTAGTTTCGTGACATGCCGTTATAGACACGGCGAATGGACCCGGCGCCAAAGTAGCTGAACTCTGTGAACAGTAGCCACGGGATGACAATCGCCGCCGCGGCGGCAATGATCCACGGCGTCCAGGAAGCAGCCAAGAGCATAGTCAAACGTCGGTTAGATTCGTGGCGGGCGCTTGCCGTCTCGGCATTGCCTTAGCGTATGACGCGCGCCCCGCGTGATGTGCCTAATCCCTGTTGGTCGCTAGGGCCAAAGACTCGGTCCAAACGAGAAGGAGCGCGGTTACCTGATGAAAAACCTCTCCGATTAACACTCCGTCCATTGAATCCGCGGGTGTCGGGGGGAGTTTGCCCGGCGCGCGCCATCGCTTCCGTCAAGTCAAGGTTTGCATTGTCGATCGATTGGTTGAGAGTCTCGACCGAAAGAGCTCCGCCGGGCTGAAGCTCGCGCTCAAGTGCGGCGCTCAGCGTCATCAGCGGGGGGGCCCAAAGCATCAACAGCATGGCGGGAACAAGCAGTAGGGCGAACGGCATGATCAGCTTGACGTTGGTCTTGCTAGCTCGCTCATCCGCGCGTTGCCGGACAGATCGCCGCATACTGTCTGCATGTTCGCGAATCGTTGTTTCGACATTCGTTCCGAGTTTTTCAGAATCGGACACCAAAGCGGATAAGGAACGGATTTCCGCCGAATCGGTTCGGTCACCGAAATTGCGGAAGGCTTGTTGGATCGTCCCTAAGCGTGATTGCTCGTTGACGATGGCCAGTTCCAAGGCAAGTTCCGGATGCGCCGGGCGAATTTCGCGGGCGACATGATCCAAGGATTGGCGGAGCGTCAAGCCGCCGGCGATCGACATCGTCATCATGTCGAGACCATCGGGCAGACCGTTTTCCAGCCGCATCACGCGACGATTGCCTTCGCTGGCCAGCGTGAATCTGGGAACAGCGTAGGCCAAAGCGGCGAGTAATGCACCCGAGCCAGTGATCCAATAAACCAATGGCGTCTTGTCAACGCCGATCGACAGCACGGCTGCCCCGGTGGCAAGCAACAGCATCAATGCCACAAACACACGACCGCCCTGGAAATCAGCATAGGCAGTCCTTGTGTACCGCCCAGCGCGGCGCAAGTCACGCTCGACCTGCGACATTTCCTTGGACGACTGCTTGATCTGCGCAGCGAACGCCTTCGTCAAGTCACCCAAGGGAGGTTCGTCATTGAAGTCTTGCTCCGCCGCGAGACGGACTGCGACGGGGTCTGTTCTGAGAACGAACGACCTAACGAACATGAAGGCCGCGATGAGCAACAAAGCGAATGCGCAGATGACGGCAATTTCCAACATGGCTGACGATCCCGACCGAAGCAAAAACTCGATACAAAGAAGACAACGGAAGAGGAATCAATAATCCGTACGCAATAAACTGAAGATCCACGCTACGCCCATGAGCATCAAAGCAATGGCCCCCAGTAGGACAAACCATCCAGTCATCGAAGCGAAGAAAGCTTCCCCAAACTCTGGCTGGACAAACAAGATGAATCCGAGGTAGAGCGGCAAACAAAGAATGACCAAGACGGCCCCGTATCTGGCACCGGCCGTGTTGGCGCGGAACTGAGAACGGTACGACTGGCGATCTCGAATCACAGCCGCAATTCGTTCCAGCGTCACGGCAAGATTACCACCACTCCGTCTTTGCACGGTCAATGCGGCAGCCAAGATGCGCAACTCCATGATGCCCAACCTTCGGGCCATCGCTTGCATAGCCGCGGCCAGGGACAATCCCATTTCCATCTGGCTTGCTGCCCGGCCAAACTCCCGCCCCAACGGATCCGGGGTTGATTCTCCCACCAACTTGATGGCCTGATCAACGCTCTCTCCTGCGCGGACTGCGCGGGCGAGTAATTCAATTGCCGGCGGCAACATTTTGTAGAGTTCGCGACGATACGCAGCTTGCTTGGCGATGAGATACAGCACAACCAGGACCATAGCCAACAGGGCCAAGGCGACTGCCGGCAGAATGCTCTCCCACCAGACATAGACTGCACCGCCGACGGTTACTCCTGCCAGCAGGATCAGCAGGAAAGCCGCTGAAGTGGTAATTCCCAACCCAGACTCACGAACCATCAAATAGAAGCGACGGTCAAGCGCGCTACCACCTGTCCAAGTGGCTTCGACACCTTCCTCTTGAATCTGCTTCTTGATTGCGCGTAGCGTCTTCTCGTCACCAATCCGCTCTTGGACGTCGGGGTTCTTGGCGCGGCGCAAGTCACGAAGCACCATCGCCAGGACGACTAAGAGCACGAAACCCGCTGCACCGGCAATGATAGAAATGGTGACCGGATTGAGTTCGAGAAGACCCACGGATCATCTCCCGTTGAGGAATGCAGTGCTTGTCAATGTTTCGATCAACATCTGGATGAAGCGATTCTTCATCCCGATGACTTGGCTTATCCCAAAGCAACACTCTCTGCTCCGGTCTCAATTGCTCGTTTGCGGGCAGCGACTTCTGTTTTTGGGTCCAACAGTCCCGGCGGCAATTCGCCGGCATTGGCGTGGATTCGTTCCAGGAAAGTCGGCCTGTACCCCGTAGTGAAGAATTCGCCGATGGCGTCACCTTCTTCATCAACGCCGGTTTGCCGAAAGCCCATCACGGGTTCGATGACATACTCGCCATCTTTCACCTCGACGATCTCCAAGATTTGCGTGACCCGCCGCACACCGCCCTTGAGCCGGGCGACATGCACAAGCAGATCCACTCCCGCGGCGATGTACTGCCGGACGACGCGCGTGGGCAAGTCAAACCCCGTCATCGCGACCATCATTTCCAAACGTGCCAAAGCATCGAACGCGCTGTTGGCATGCACCGTTGTGAGCGAACCGTCATGTCCGGTGTTCATGGCTTGCAGCATGTCCCAGACTTCGGGCCCGCGAACTTCTCCCACGATGATTCGATCCGGCCTCATGCGGAGGCTGTTGCGAACGAGGTCTCTTTGGGAAACCTCGCCCGCGCCTTCTGTGTTGGACGTACGTGTTTCCATCCGCACGCGATGCCGGTTGCGGAGGATCAACTCGGCGGAGTCCTCAATGGTGACGATCCGCTCATTGGAAGGTACGAACGCAGAAACGGCATTGAGCAAGGTGGTTTTTCCGGCACCGGTGCCACCGGAGATCAGCATGCTGACGCGAGCTTGAACAGCCGAGGCAAGCAACGCCTGCATATCTTGTGTCAGCGACCCATTGCCGATTAAATCTTCAATCCCTAGTGGGCGGGCACCAAAACGGCGAATCGAAACCGATGGACCATCCAAAGCCAAAGGCGGAACGACCGCGTTGACCCGAGAGCCATCAGGCAAGCGCGCGTCAACCATGGCGTTGACTTCATCAATACGACGACCCACCTGCGCGACAATCCGCTGGATCACACGCATCAGGTGCTCGTCGTCTGCGAAGACTACATCCGTCGATTCCAGTCGGCCGTTGCGTTCCACGTAGACCGTTTGCGAATCATTGACCAAGATATCTGTGACGTGAGGGTCAGCCATGAGCCGTTCCAATGGACCGAGCCCAAAGACTTCGTCCATGAGCTCGTTTGAGAGTCGCTCACGGTCGACCTGGCTGAGGATTCCCGCCTTGTTGGTTGAGGCATCTTTGGCCAGCGACTGGACAACGCGACGAAGCTGATCTTCGTCCATGTGGGGTAGTTTTGAGATGTCAATTTGCTCAACCAGCTGTTGATGCAAATCGGCCTTTAGTCGTTGGAATTCACGCTCAAATTCGTTGGTTTGTGCAACGCCAGCTACGGCGTCATGACCGTTTCTATTCCTTTTGCGCGCCATCTCCGGCCCTTCTGTTGGTTTCGAATCTGGATGATTGCGGTGTTGCGAACTTCCCGATGGCACTCCGTTGGCGATGGCTCCTGAAGGGAGACCTACGCAGTGAAACGTCGCTAGGAATTCTCCCGTTCAAGTCTCTTAGCAAGCTTGACAATGCTCTTGGTCAGCGGCGCGGCGCGGGACACTTCTGAAAACAGCGATCCACGGTTTAGCGCCTTGTTGGCGATTTTGGCTTCGTCAGGAATCGTCTGGAAGATTGGCCGTTCCAACGCTGACTCGATCTGACGGCGGGTCAACTGACCAGGCTGACCCCAGCGATTAGCGATCAGTCGAATCTGTTCGGTTTCTACACCCTGTGTTTCCAGAAGTTGGCAGGCGACTTGCGCCCTGCGAACACAGAGGACATCCGGCCGGATTACGATCAGAATGTCATCGCTGAGGCGGAGAGCTTCCAGGCACTCTTCATCAATCGTGCTATCGAGCTTCCAAACGGAAAATGGAAAGTTGGACCGCATCAGCACGCCAACACGATGAACCGCCATCGGCTGCAACGGGTCATCATCATAGTGAGCATCATAGTGAGCCTGATCATCACCGGTGTGAGCCAGAACGCGAAGTCCAGAGCCTCGCTGTTGCAGTCCGGCAACTAAGCTCGTCGAGTCAAGCTGTTCCCAACGTCGGCAGATTTCATTTGTGCCAATCTCGGCAGCGAAATCCAACCGCAAGGGGACATCCGCCACTGTTCGACCAATCTCGGCAAACACGACACCTTGGGGATGCCAACCGGCAAGCGCTCCGGCCAAATTCGCGGCTAATGTCGTGGCTCCACTGCCGGAAGTCGGCGAAATGACGGAGATCACCCGCCCGCGCAGGCGCGTCTCGCTCTGAGTGTCCGCCATGGATTCCACGGCGGTGTCAAATTCCGTTTGCATAACAGCATCATCCCTCATATGGGTTGCCCCGGCCATCCGTAACTGCTGCTTGAGTGACTCATCTCCCAGCGGCCCCACGGCAAAAACCGGCGATTGACATAAAGAAACGGCTCGCGCTGCCAGCTCAACCGCTTGAACCGGATCCGATCCGATTCGCACGACAATCACGTTGGCATCGCCACCGGCGAGACGTTCTTCTAGCGCCTCAAATGGTATGAAGTCATTACCACGGCATTCCAACCCAGAGCCCAGCACCATGCGCCGGGTGGAACGTCCGAGGTCCTCGGAGTCATGAACAACAACTGCTCGCACTGCCTGCCTCTTTCCCTGAAAGCTTGACGGAGATTGCAAAAAGTAGGGCGTCCGCGGCAAGCCCTGGAACGCCACAACGTTAGCTTCCAGGGCTTTGTTTCTACCGTGGTTCAACCGCCTCCTCTGCCACCGGCATTGCCAGCCGCGCCACCGCCTGCGTCCGGTGGACCGGAGCCTGCCACTCCTGAATCGCCTCCGCCCAAAGCAACGTCGCCCGCGGCATTGCCGCCTGCGGCCACGGAGCTACGTTGGCCCGTGTTGGAAGGCTGGTTAAGCGGAACTGTCAAGCGCGCAGGGTGCGCCGCGAGATCATCGTCCTTGGGCTGCAAGTTAATATCAATGGCTCCAACTTCCGCCAACTCTCGCAGCAAATCATCAAATGAAAAGCTGTTGTTGGAAAAGCCGTTTGTTCCCCGAAACATGATCGTATCGTAGGGTTCAATCTCGACCTCGGGAGCAGGCGTTGGCGTGGCTTCCAAGAAGTCTGTCACCTTCACGGAAGCTGGACGGCCGTCATCCGTTGTGATTTCTGTTCCCGCCGAATCTGGAGCGTACAGCATCAGCATGAGGTCGCCGTTTGGTTGAGCCGACATCAGTTTAGCTCCGGCGTCTCGGGAGACAGCCAGTGTCACGTCTGTCCAAACACGATCCGCGCTTCCACCGGAGCCACCACTTTCCGTAGATGTGCCGGCGCTTACCGGCACATAGGGCTCGCCTGCTTCCAAAATGCGCGCGTCTTGAACCAGCACCACCGTCTGCTCAGGAATGGGCTCAAATCCAGGTTGTTCTTGAGCCCGATTGCGGAACAACACGTCCGCCCGCAAGTTGGTCACATCTTGATCACCAGGAATGAAGTTCGTGATCGGCACGGTGAACACGCCGCGGCCGTCATTGACTTCTGTTGTCAACGCAGGGCGGTAGCCCTCAGCGTAGAACATGCTGGCTTGGTAGGGAGTGCCTTTTGCCACGTTTTCTTTGACTCGGCGTCCAATCAAATCGCCTGGGTTTGCGATGACATCCATCGGCAGGTTGAGGTCATATTGCGCTTCACCGTTGACCTCCACCGGATTCCCCTCAAGATCGAGTCGGCGGCGCAGGTGCGGCGAGGTGAGGTTTCCCTCAGCGTCCGTTTCTGCTTGCCGCACGAGTTCCTGCTTGAGCCCTGGTTCTGGCAACAGCCCGATATCGTTCTGTGTCAAAACACGGCCAGCCTGCAAGTCAGTGAGGGCAACCGCAAAGATCCGCGGCGCCGGAGGGGCAACGACTTCTTCTTCTTTCAAATACTCTCTGAGTGCCAGGCCGCCGCCAATGGCGACCAGCACGAAGACTAACATCATAGTGAGCGTGGCGACTGATAGCTTCACGAGACGCCTCCTGGGAGCTTTCCGGGTGCTGAAATAAACGAAAGATGAGTGTGTACGAAATAGGGACGCCTTGGCGCATCACTAGGGACGCGCACTGCCGATCGCGTCAGATGTTCCCCAGGGCTGTTGTGTTGATGAAAGACTTGTCCTGAGCCTGTCGTCATTGTTTCGCGCTCTGTCGAGGGTTCGAACTTGTTAGTCAACAGGCCGATTGTCAGCACGACCCAAGTGCTAATCGCGAACGCAAGCCCTAAGGGAATCAGTTGTTTCCGAGTCCGAGTGCGCTGTTGCCCAGCGTTTGCTCCCGGTCGTTGTTTCTTTGTTTTGGCGTCGAGCGGTCTGCGATCCAGATGGTCTCGTTTGACTTGCGTCAGACCTTGAGTTCCGGCTTTGAACATCAGCAGCAGACCGCTACCGAGGATGCCGATAACGGTCCCCAACACATAGGTGATGAACGTGTCAAAAGGGCCAAGCCAAGCTCCGATCGCCGTGATGAGCTTGGCGTCTCCAGCGCCCCCGCCTCCAATCAGGTAAAGTAGGAACAACGGGCCAAATCCGACAACCGCGCCCAGCAAAGAGTGCTTAACCACCCAGTGCCACATGCCTTCCTCAGTGGTCAAACCAAGCACAACATGAAAGGCAATCCCGGCCAGAAAACTGGGGACGGTCAGCCAATTGGGCAGCCTGCGCTGGCGAACATCCCACACCGCTGCGGTGAGAGTGAATAACGCGATGGCGACAACAAAAATGATCCTTGGAATCAGTTCCACCTAGACGTCCTAGAACAGTGCGGATAGATGGGCAGAATGGAGAGTTCTCAAGCTACTCTCCGCCCAACGGGGTTGCAATCAATACACAAGAATTCTCTACAGAACGGCACCAACATTCATGAAATAAGCGGCTTGTAACGCTTGTGCTTGCTCAAGCACGACCGTCACGCCCATATCGATTGCCCTGTAAACTTGGGCTGACCTTTCATGATGATGCAGTGCGTTGCAATTCCCCTGGCGGCCCGCACTGAAATGCGATCTTAGCGAATGCTATGCCGCGCATGCAAACGGCTCCTCAGGGGGTTACGCAACGTCATAAACTAGGAAAAATAGACCAGTTATGACGCCAAGCCTCAGACAGCCGAGCTCCAGATTTCGGCGACTCAGCCGTCGCTGAATCGACCGTCCCAACAACCAGCGAGCTGGAGTTGTGAGCCTGTCCTTCTTGAACAAACGACATGATCCCAGGTCGTGACAGCAGTGTTGAACTCTGCGGAGATGACACCGTGCAAGCTCATCCAGCAGCGGTTGCACGACGGCAGGTCATTCAAAGGGTACAACAGTTCGCCACTGGTCACACAGCGACAGCTAAGATCGCATTGGGCGCGGGAGCAGGGTGTCGGTTCTGTGAATCACCTTCTGCGCAGTTTCTCACAGAAATTTGCGAACAA
>JALCBR010000164.1 GCA_028066245.1 Pirellulales bacterium
TCGAAGTGATCGCCTAGAAGGCGAGGGTTTTTAGATCCCAAAGGGAGACAATAAGCGATACGCGTCAGACAAATGCCAATACAACGGACATGATAAGGGGACTCGCAAGAGATGGGAGAAGACGCAAGAGCCGTTCTCCATTGTACTGAGCTGCGCCGACAGCCGCGTTATGCCGGAGATTATCTTCGACTGCGGAGTGAGTGATCTATTCATCGTTCGCGTCGCTGGAAACATCGCCGATCAAACTTCAATCGCCAGCATCGAGTATGCGGTTGCCGAATTAAAAGTTGGGCTGATTGTAGTTTTGGGACACGAGAGTTGTGGGGCTGTCAAAGCGGCCATGACGATTGGAGATAAGAGCCTGGGTTACAACCTCGATATGCTGCTGGCTCACCTGAAGCCGGCAGTTAGTGGTGCCCGCGGAAAGTCCGAGGCCGCCAAGGTTGCTTCAGCCGTGAAGCGGAACGTCAAGATCACTGTGAATGACCTAGAGAACCGTTCGAAAATTATTGAAGACGCCAACCCACTGATTGTTCCGGCGTATTACAACCTTGCTTCTGGAAAGGTCTCATTCCTGTAGCGCCAATCAAGTGCTCCGTCGATTCCTACAGACCCACCCACGGTCCAATTTCTTGCAGGCTATTGCTGTTCGCATGACGCCGTTGGGCCGAAAGATAATGCTGAGGACGTTTCAACAATCTCCTGTCACGTGCTCACGGCCTGGGCGGCAAGAGGATCCGACTAAGTTTCGCAGGTAGCGTGTCCGGGCATGGAAGGTGCGCCATTCTAGATTTGCAACTGCTTACACGAACGAAGCTGCGCGGACCATTCGGGCGTTGCGGCTACAGTTCGCAGACTCCGTTCGGTCACAGGATCGTGACCATAGTTCGGTGCCTCGAAGAATAGTATTTGCTCCTGCAATTCCGGCGCTAGACAGAGCAGATTCAAAATTTGTGTCAGCCGCGCTCGACTTACCTGCGCCAGCCTCGCAATCTCCGCTTGATCTTTCACGACACCAGTGCGAATCAGCTCATCAAAGTGAATCGCCAGCGCCATCAGCCGTGAGATCCTTGGTACTTCCTCGGGCACACTCTCGCCCTCACGAATCTGCCTCTTTGCTTTGGCGCCTTTGCGGACATGAAATGATCGCTTAACGGTCAGGCTCTTGCTCACGCTGCACATTCCTCTAGTTCGTTGCGAACTTGTTCTAGGGACTGAATGCCGTTGGGTTGGAAGACGATCGAGACGCTTTCTTCCTCGCCGTCGTACGTTATCTGTTGAATCAGAAGCTCCATCACGCGCGCTCGTTCATGTGGCGTGAGCACTTCCCACAAGCTCGTGAAGTCGCCCAGGGCTTCCGCGATGGCCGCTTCCGATATCGCGGAGTTGTCGAGTTCGTTCAGTTCCGTCCTGATCTCCGCCAGTCGCGCTTCGGTCTTACGCATGCGATCGGAGATCTCGGCCAACCGCTCGGCATCGGCCCCATTGGCAAGAACGTGGCCCAGTTCCGCCTCGTCGGCGCGACGTTGGCATTCTAACGCGACCCGTTCGGCAGATAGCCGTTCGGTCACCTCTTCCGTTTGTTGGCGGGACGCGGCCTCAGTGGCGGCGACGACCACCGGATCTTGTCCGATCGCTTGGATCTGTTCCACGACAAACTGTTCCATCTCGCCGGCGGGGATCGATGGTGACGGGCAGTTGGCCCAACCTTGGCGTGTGGCGCGCGTGCAGGTGTAGTATCGGTAGCGCTTGGTTCCCTTGCTCGTGTACGTGTGCGCCATTCCGCAATCACAAGCTGCACATCGCAACAGCCCTCTCAGTAGAGCTCCGTACTTGTTCCGCGATGCCGGAGCGCCTTTGCAACCGTTGCGCTTCAGCGACGTTTGCACTTGGTTGAAGACACCTTCATTCACGATGCCATCGTGTTCGCCATCGTGAACTTCGTCCTTGTAGCGAACCTTGCCGACGTAGACCGGATTCGTCAGCAGTTGATACAGGCTGTTCTTGCCGAAGGGGCGTCCACCACGCCATTGGTCCTTCTTCTTTGTCCGCCAGCGTTTGGTCTTCCAACCGCGACGTTCGATCTCTCGTACGACCTCCAGCAGCGATTGATGTTCTACGTACAGCTCAAACATCGCCTCGACTCGTTTGGCTTCCGCCTTGTTGATCACGAGCTTGCGATCTCTGACGTCGTATCCCAGCACGGGCATTCCACCTGACCATTTCCCCTTTCTCCGGGCTGCGGCAATCTTGTCTCGGGTCCGCTCGGAAATGAGCTCCCGCTCGAACTGGGCGAAGCTCAATAGCATGTTCAGCGTCAACCGTCCTAAGGAGGTCGAGGTGTTGAATTGCTGAGTGACCGAGATGAAGGCGACTTCTTTGCGCTCGAAGAGATCCATGAGCTTGGAGAAGTCGATCAGCGAGCGCGAGAGCCTGTCCACCTTGTAGACGACGATCGCGTCGATCTCCCCGGCTTCAATGTCGTGGACCAGTCGCCGCAGCGCTGGCCGTTCCGTGTTGCCCCCAGTGAATCCGCCATCGTCGTATCGTGTGCCGAGACAGACCCAGCCTTCACTTGCTTGGCTCTTGATGAACGCTTCTCCCGCTTCACGCTGGGCATCCAGCGAGTTGAAGTCGGAATCCAGGCCCTCGTCGGTGCTTTTTCTCGTGTAGACCGCGCAGCGCACGGTCTTGCGTTTCTCCGTCCGTTTCATGATTTGCCTCCATTCCGTAATCCAAAGAAGAGGTGTCCATTCCAATGCGATCCGGTCACAGCCTTGGCGACCGCCGACAATGACCGATAGACGGTTCCTTCGTATTCCACGCCTTCGCGGAGAATCAGGACACGAATCTTCCTCCCCTTGTATTCGCGCTCAAGCACAGTGCCTGGTGTTGGCAGATTGACTGATTTAGGAACTTTGCGCGACTTGATGACGCGAACTGTACCGTTAACGGTAGTCTTTCGTGGACGTGGGGCCGTGAGACGGATGTCGGCGTCCTTGGCTAACTCACGGGCTCGTTGCAGGGCGCGTTCCGAGAGCCCACCGTAGAGATTGGCCTGCATCCTCCAAATGATTCTGCGGATCAGATGCGGCTTGTGTCGCGATCGCGTGGACTCGCCAAAGACCCTCTCGTAGCGCTCACGGAGTTCGGAGACATTCATGTCCTCGAGCGTCCGCAATTCTTCAGCAACGTTCATCAGCTCTGTTCTCTCAGGTGAAACGGTCGTTAACCCGATGGGACAGAGAGCGGTGAGTCCGCGCGATATTCAAGGCATGTGGGCGCACATTCGTGCAAGTCTTTCCCAGCTTGCCATGGAACTGCGCACCGCAGCCTGATGATGCCTCGCGCGAGGATGATTCCCAGACATTCCAGGCGCTGCGAATCGCTCAATTCGTCTGCTGATGTAGCGAATAGGCTATATGTCGTCGCTTCCCGCACTGCCGTCTCCTCTGCATGGCATACACATTAATGGGCCTCCTGGTACTTCATATGCAAAAGAGCAGCGCAGTGTCGCAATTCGTAAGAGTTTGCGCGCTACGACGCGCTTTTATCAACTAAGTGTCGAGTGAACCCGTTTGGCAATTGTGTTGCAAACGCCGCGCGCTAAACACAACGGTGCAAGGCGTTTGGCGCGAAGGAAGTCGACTTCCCGTTATTGCGAAGTTTGATGGCGTAGTTGCGCTAAAATTGGATGTCGAGCTTGAGCGAATGGAAGCGCTTTGTGGCCCCCCAAACTTTCATCGCACGGAGGCAATGTGCCCCATGTTATTGCAGACGGACGTTGCTAATTACTCAAATCCCCTTCTCTACTCAAATCGCGATAACGCCCAAAGTACGCTCCGAGCAGAGCTGCAAGGTGAGGCCAGTTGGACTCATCGTTATGCGCGCCGAATCTCAAAGTGTGTCTGTCGAAATCAGGCGTTTTCGCCCTGGGACGAGGATGACGTCCACCAAGAGTTGCTAGCGCATATCTTCCAACAAGCGCAGTACTACGACCACAAACGCGGCTCCCTGCGAGTGTTCAACGCCTATCTCATGCGTATGAAGGCGAACGAGCTCATTCGCAAACGTGAGAGCATTAAGAGCGGCGGTTTGAGCAAACGCCATTCCATCCACCGCATCGTCCAGGCGGGTAACAAGAAACATACGCCGGACGAAATGTTGGCGCGAAAATGCCGCATTGGGCAGCGTCGAACGCTCCAGCTCGATTTGCTGGTCGCCTACTCCAAGCTGACGCCAGAACAACAGCAGTTCTGGGATCTCAAACAAGCCGGATGTTCGATGCAGGAGATCGCGAAGATCATGGAATCGAGCAAGGAGTACGTCCGGTTTCTCCGACAGTCCATTGCCAGCGTTCTTACGCAGATGGGCATTACTGTCTGAGAAAAACCCAAATACCCCGACGCACTGTTGCCCTTTTGCATATGAGAAGCTTGGAGGGACGGAAATCTAGTGACGCGTGAATTCATAAGGTTCAGTTTTGCCGAGCTCGTGGACTTTACCCACGTTGAGGAATCCCTTGAGTTGGCCCTAATTGCCGTGGCATCACTGCACGGTGAGAGTCGGACCAGACTCGAAGCATTCCATAGCGC
>JALCBR010000028.1 GCA_028066245.1 Pirellulales bacterium
CTGTTGACCAGCGCTCAGATGGAAGCCTTTCGTGTGCAGACGGAGCCGGAAGAGATTCGCGAGAGATATGGCGCCAACAACTTCGGCCGCGGTTGCTTGATGGCACGGCGGCTAGTTGAGCAAGGCGTTCCCTTTGTGGAAGTTGATCTCGGAGGCTGGGACAATCACCAGAATGTCCACGCCACGCTGAGAGATCAGCGCCTGCCCACGCTCGATCAGGCGATGAGCGCGTTGATTCAAGACCTGGATGAGCGAGGATTGTTGGAAACCACGGCCATCATCTGGCTGGGTGAGTTTGGCCGCACGCCACGAATTAACGGCAACGCTGGACGTGACCACTGGGCTCGCAGTTGGAGCGTGGTTGTTGGTGGCGCCGGCATGAAGGGTGGCATTTCCGTCGGTGAAACCAACGACGACGGGACGGAAGTCATCACAGATCCTTACAGTTCACAAGATCTGATGGCCACCATCTGCCAGGCTTTGGGCATTTCGCTGACGCGGACGTTCACCAGCAAGGACGGCCGCCCGATGAAGATCGCCAACAGCGGTAAGGTGATCAAAGAGCTGTTTGCCTAGCAGCTCATTGAATTGCTTCGTGTCGTGTTCGACCAGTGACGGAGCCGTGACCCAGCGGGAAGAGCGTCACCGGAGCGTGAACTTGCGCGCGGCGCTATGATCGCCCGGCGCCTGCGGCTATTCTTACCCCATGTCCCGCCCTCTCACTCCGCGCACGCGAACCCTCATGCACCTGGCGCTCATGGGCGCCGCACTGCTCTTTGCCTGTCCGCTGGCCTGGATGGTGCTGTCATCTCTTAAAAGCGGGACCGAGATCGCGGCCAATCCCACCGGTGCATGGCCGGAATCTTGGCAATGGGAAAACTATGCTGACGCTGTGACCGTGATTCCTTACGGAACGTACTTACGAAATTCGCTGGTTTTGTGTGTCGGATGCGTGTCGGGCACGTTGCTGTCCTGTTCGATGGTTGCCTATGGATTCGCGCGGCTGAAGTGGCGAGGCCGGAAGTTGATGTTCGGTATTTTGATCTCCACGATGTTGCTTCCCTGGCAAGCGACAATGATCCCCCGTTTCCTGCTGCTCAAGGAAGTTGGGTTGTATGACAGTCTGGCTGCGCTGATCGTGCCGACGTTTCTCGGCGATGCGTTCTACATCTTTCTGTTGCGGCAGTTCTTTCTCACCATCCCAGAAGAGTTGAGCGAGGCCGCGCGGCTGGATGGCTGCGGCGAATGGGGAATCTTCGCGCGGATCATGCTCCCGTTGGCCAAGCCTGCATTGGCCACCGTGGCGCTGTTTCAGTTTGTGGCCTCTTGGAATGATTTCCAAGGTCCGCTGTTGTACTTGAATGATCCCTATCGTTTTCCGTTGGCCTATGGGCTGGAACGCTTTGTCAGTTCGTACTCCAGTGAAACACATTTGCTGCTGGCCGCCGCGTCTCTCTTCACCTTGCCAATTGTTGTGCTGTTCTTTTTCACGCAGCGCACATTCATGCGAGGCATCTCCGCCGGTGGTTTGAAGGGATGAACAGCGCGGGAGGATAAACCAGCCGCGCACCAGACTTCCCCTGTGATCAAAACGCAGGTCGCATGTGCGTTCCGCAATTCGCGATATGTGTTTTGCTTGTGCCATGTGAAATGTGTGGCTGTATGATCACGCCAAGTGTTTTGCGCGGCGTGAGCATGCCAGCAATTGCAGCGAAGAAAAAGTTGTTTTCAGCGAATATTCAAACTTGCCAGCGGTGTTTACAAGTTTGCAGCAGAACGCCAACGCGAACAGTTCGTGGGAGTGTTTTCAACGTGGCCGTGTTGGCCAGCGTCGGCGCTGCGTCTTACGTTTCGGTTGCGTTGTGGAGGGACGCTTGCTGGACGATCCCTACTTGAACGGAGAATGAAAACATGATGATCCAATTCAAACGGACATTCTGCATCGCCGCGGCCTGTATGGTGGCAGGTTTGCTGAATGGATCCGCCGCGGCTCAGCCGCCTGATCGCGGCGATGCAAATCGTGATGGTGGTCCCGGTCGCGGTGCACAACAAAGACGTGCAGGCGATGACGACACGGACTCAGGAGCCAGACGCGGTCGCGGAAGACGCGATGATCGCGAACGCGCAGACCGCGGACGTGGAAGACGTGACGGTGACAACCGCGCCCGTCGCGGACCAAGGCGAGATGGCGCTCAGCGCGGCGAACGCGGACGAGGTGCTCGGCGTGCTCGCGGGGGACCAGACGCCCGCCGGCGTGGGCCTGGACGTGGAGATGCACGCAAGCGTGATGCAAAACGTGGCGATTCCAAAAGGCGTGGTGATCCAAAACGCGGGGTCCGTCAGGCACGAGGTCGTCGCCCTCAAGGTCGCGCTGCCCGGGGACGCGGTCGAGCGGAAGGGCGCTACAGAGCAAACCGCGATCCACAGCCTAGAGGTCGGGGACGGGGTGACTTCCGCAGGCGAGGCCCTCGGCATGAAGACTTTCGCCAGGGCGATTTTCGCCGGGACAGGAAACGTGGTGGTCGAGATCGCGATCGATTCGGACGTGGTCCGGACCGCAACCGCAAAAACGCAGCCCGCGATACGCGAAAACCCAGACGTGGCCGTGACGGCGCTGCTCGTGGTCAACGAAGAGGCGGTCCACCTCGAGGCGCGGCAGGTCGTGGCGGCAGAGACCGAGGCCCCGATCGCGATCGCAAACGCGGCCGATCGGATGGTGGTCGAGGTGGCTCCGGAGGCGAGTCCACCGAAGAAATCCCTCCTAAACCAGCAGACGCGTCATTGATTCTCGCTTAGCAGGACTTGCTCTATTCAACTTTAGCGCGAGCGCCGCGAACGACGGCGCTCGCGCCTTTTGTATCTCCCAAACATGGCAGCGAGTGGGTTCCACCACGCCTGCGAAAGTACTTGCAAAAAAGAAACGGTCGAGCGTCCTTGTGACGCCCGACCGCGAAATTCTGAAATGAACGGCGCTGGCTAATTTCTATTTGTCTTCGCCGTATTGCCAATCGCCTTCAGCGAGCATCTTCAACGCTTCGTCCACAGCCGTCTTCAGCTCGCGGTCAAAGCCTTGCAGTTCGTCCTTCGGCGAATTTTCGACCCATACGTCGGGAGCAACACCAAAGTTCTCCAAGTTGATCCCGTAGTTATTGGGCTGAGAAGGATCATACGTCACCACCAGTGAACCAGGCGTGCGGATGCTGCCGCCGTTGAGCAATCGGTAACTGCCGGTGGCGATCACCGCGCCATAGGTGGGATTGCCAACGATGCGTCCCAACTTTAGGTCACGGAACCCTTGTGGAGTGACTTCGCTATCTGAAGCGGAACGCCAGTTGATGAGCATGACTTTAGGCCCAGCAATGGCTTGACGCGGCCGGCGTCCTGCGGCGCGGCCGCCCAGTCGCGAGTTCCAATACTCATAAGGGCGGCGTTCCAGGATGTCGATCAACTGCTGATCGATGTTTCCTCCGCCGTTGTAGCGGATGTCAATGATCATCCCGTTCTTGTTCCAGAACTGGTTGATCTCTTGCTCAAACTGAGCCAGCGACGCCTGATTCATCGAACGGATGTGAACGTAGCCGACTTTGCCGCCGGACTCCTTATCGACAAACTCGCGGTTCTCTTCCACCCACTCCTGGTATTGCAAGTTGCGAACGGAGCCTACGGCGTTAATCCGCACGTCACGCTCATCGACCGGGGTATCGCAACGTGAAGACGCCGCAGCGATGGTCACGTCGACGTAATCATTGATCGTCTCGTTGAGCAGCTTGTAGAGATTATCACCGTTGTGGACTTCCGTGCCTTCGATGGCGAGCAAGAAGTCGCCTGGCTGAATGTTCAACCATTCCTTGTCAGCCGGTCCGTGCCGATAAACGTGCGAGACGCGATAGTGATCGCCTTTTCCTTCGACTTCAAATCCCAGGTGACGCGTGCTGTACAAAGACGGCATGCGGACGGTCGCTGGCCCGCTGACGCCTGTGTGCGAAGCGTTCAACTCGCCAATCATCTCATTGCAGAGATCGTACAGATCCTGGTTCTCGCCAACATAGGGGAGCAGCGGCTTATAGCGTTCCTTGGTAGCGTCCCAATCAACGCCGTGCATATCCTTATCATAGAAACGGTACTTCATCACCCGCCACGATTCCTCGAAGACCTGTTCCCACTCGGCTTTGTGATCAACGATGACGTTAAAGCGGAAGGAAATATCCTTGGTGCCGCCGCCAGAAGATGACATGCGGGCGATGCCGCCATCAGAGCGGTAGAAGATGTACTTGCCGTTGGCAGAGAACTCCATTCCGGAAAAGCTGCCGTCAGCGATTTTCTTCTCACCCCGGCCGTCAACACCAATCGAACGCAGCGCACCGCCACGGGTGAAGAAAATGGTCTTGCCGTTTTTGGCCAGTTCAAAGCTGCCAACACTTCCACCTGAGGTCAAACGGCGCGCGCGGTCTTTGATGCCTTCCAAGTCAATGTTGACTTCCAGAGCTTTATCGTCCCGCTCGTCTTCATCTTTGTCAGCGTCATGCTTCTCGTCATCCTGCCCAGTGTCATCTTGACTGGCAGACGCGCGTTCTCGTCGGCTACGTCTGTCGGACTCATCACTAGTGGATTTTTTACCCTTGTTCGCGCGCACGAGCGGATCATCGGGGTCTTCCGTCAGTTTGGCCAACGAGACCGCGTAGAGCTGGTTGGAGCCGCTGCGATTGGACACGAAGATCACGTGTTTGCCGTCACCGGAGAGATAGCCACCGAACTCACGGAAGCGATGATTAGTGACGTTGTATTCCTTCTTTTCCTCGATGTTGAACAGGTAGACGTCTGAGTTGAGGTTTTCGTCGCTACGGGAATAGACGATCCATTTGCCATCTTGGGAAAACGAACCTGGATTGAAGCCACCTTCTTCATTGGCGGCCAATTCATCTGTTTCTCCGGATTCCACGTCTACTAAGAAGAGCTTGTTATCCGCGTCCAGCAGAATGCTCTTGGAATCAGGGCTCCAGAAATAGTTGCTCTTGAGCGATGCCTGCTTCGTCAGTTGGCGATGCGATTGTTGCTCAACATTGTACAGCCAGATCTCTTCGTCCAGGCTCTTGTCCGAAATGTACGCGATGTACTTGCCATCAGGCGACCAACTCTGGCGGCGTTCCCGCCAAGCGGATGATGTGACTTGAACCTTTTCTCCCAGGTCCGCATCAACAGGTACGACAAAAATCTCGCCATGATAGTCGACGGCTACGCGATCGCCTTTGGGGGATGGCGTGAAGCCGTCTGCGGAGTCTTCAGTAGTGAGAACCTCCCGATAGTTGTCCTTGGGGTCAAATGCCAGCTCAAGACTGATCTTCTGTGGATTGCCGCTGGGGACATCCAACCGCCAGATCTCGAATTCATTCTCGTAGACAATCTTGCTGCCGTCCGGGCTGATGGACGGATACTGTACGCCGTCTGACTTATGATGCGTAACTTGCTGTGGCTCTCCGCCTGCAGGGTCAATCTTCCAAATGTTGAAGATGCTGTCGCGTTCGGACATGAAATAGATCATGCCGTCAGCACCCCACATCGGCATCGCATCTTGAGTGTGTTTACGGAAGTTCTGCAGGTTCAGGTCTGTGAGTTGACGAATCTCCTTGGACGCCAGGTCTTGCACCCAGATATCGGTATTGCTGTTGCCGCGATAACCTTTTCGCCAGTAGCGGAATCCACTGCGATTAAAAGCCACCTGCGTTCCGTCCTGGCTCACCATGCCGGCGCCGGCTCTGTCCATAGGCAGCGGCTGCGGCATGCTGGCATCCAAGGGGACCACGTGCAACGGAGAGCCCCAAGGGTTGGCGCCGCTGGTGGAATTGATCAACAGGGCGTCGCCCTCTGGCATCCAGTATTGAAGTGAGTCACCGCCGCTGCTGAACGTGATCTGTTGCGGTTCGCCACCTGTGGCTGGGATGACCCATACGTCGCCGTTCCCCAGACGGTTGCTGTTGAACGCGATCGATTGCCCGTCCGGAGAGAAACGCGGTGATTCATCACGTGCAATGTGCGCCGTCAATCGCACGGGATTGCTTCCGTCTGGGTTTGCAACCCAGATATCGCCGTGGTAGCTGAAGGCAATCCGGCCATCATTGGCGATGCCCGGATTGCGGGCGAATTTGATCGGCTCGGCGCTCAACGCGCCGCCGCCGATCGTCAGGACGGAGAGCAGCGTGAAAGCTCGAAACAGGCGAGCGGTCATAAGCGAGGCTCCTGGAAATAGGGACTTGTGGATGGAGATCGGTCTTCATTCAACCGGAATGGCGACGACATGCACCAACGTTCAAATGTTCTTCTGGGATGGGAGATTTTGAATTGCCGTCCAAATCCGTTCTGCACGACAGGCAACAATTCCGAATCGGCCTGCGTCTCGATGGACAGATCACCTACGGCGGGCCATCACCGCATTTGATCCCCTTCTAGCGACCTGGCATCCCAGCACCAGCCGCTGGCAACTACTCAACCAGGCGCGGTCACCGCAGGGGCCAATGCCGGCCTGACCGCTGCCCCGCACGACGGTGAATGATGGACGAAGCGGGACAAAGTTACGCGAAGGAGCCACCTCAAGAGAAGATAGCTCATGGCGGGGCAATGGGCCCCCTCGCGTCTCTGAGAAATTACGCTCCGGCGAGTACGGAATCAAGCTTTAGGCGAAATTGGCGGAGCTTGTACGGGGAACTTTCGCCTTACCCATTGTCCCCGTCTAGTACACGGCCGATGCCGCCCAGGATTGAGCCTTCTCCCTTGCCGCCGCTGTCTGATTGAATCCGTCCGGCTAAGCGACTGAAGGGGAGCGATTGCAGCCAGACATCGCCGGGACCGGTCAGCTTGACAAAGAATAAACCTTCACCACCAAAGAGTGTGTTGCGGACGCCGCCGACAAATTGCACGTCGTAGGTGACGCTTGTGGTCATCGCGACCAGGCAGCCGGTATCGACCTTGAGCACTTGTTCGGCTTCCAGTTGCTTGCGGATCAGTGTCCCGCCGGCATGCACAATAGCCACGCCGTCCCCGATGAGGCGCTGCATGATAAACCCCTCACCGCCAAAGAAGCCTGCGCCGAGCTTCTTCTGAAACGCGATGCCGACTTGGGTTCCTCGCGCAGCACACACGAAGGAGTCCTTCTGGCAGATCAACTCACCGTTGAACTCATTGAGGTGCATGGGCAACAACTTGCCGGGATACGGTGAGGCGAAAGCGACGATTTCCCGTCGAGAGCCAGCATTGGTAAAGGTGGTCATGAACAAGCTTTCGCCAGTCATGACGCGTTTGCCCGCGGTCATCAGTTTGCCGAAGAAGCCCGTCTGCGGTTGGGATGGATCTCCGAACACGGTCTGCATTTCGATCGCAGGCGACATGAACATCATCGCTCCAGCTTCCGCGACGACCATTTCGCCTGGGTCAAGTGTGATCTCGACGAACTGCATTTCCTCGCCAAAGATCTCATAGTCGATCTCGTCAGAAATTTGTGGCGGTCCGCTCGACTGATTCGCCGGCGCAAGTGGTTCCATGATCACCTCCTGCCCTCGCTCATCTGCGGATGGGATCTGCACCTCGGTCATACAGCTAGGACATTGTCCTCGCTCGCCCGATGTTCCCGATGGCACGCGCAACAGCGTTCCGCACGCATGGCAGCGAAATTCCATGAATGGCTCCTCAACTAAGAGCGAAATCCCAGCCAAACTTGCACATTCAGCAAGCTCAACCAAAGTTATCAAGCAACAGGGATTCGATCTTGAGGCCAACACATTGGAAAAAACTTTGTCCAGCCGCGGCGCCTCCCCTGACGCGCCTGCCTTAGTATGTGAAGATAGGTTCACAAATTGCTTCGTAGAACTGCTCCGTGGAATCTTGCCTATCTCATGCTCCCATCGCTGCTTAATTTGGATGAAGTCCAACTCACTGCCTGGCTGTCGGAGCGCGGCCAGCTTGCCTATCGGGCGGCGCAAATTCGCGAGTGGATTTTCTCCCGTCGGGCGAGTTCCTTCGCGGAAATGACCAACCTCCCCAAACCGCTCCGCGAGGATCTGGCCGCGGAATTCTGCGTGCTGAGCGGAACGATCACGTCACATCAGCAGGCGGACGACGGCACAGAAAAACTCCTGCTTCGCCTGACGGACGGCCAAACCGTCGAATGCGTCTTATTGCGGCAGACGAAACTTCGCCGCACCATCTGCATCAGCACTCAGGTCGGGTGCGGGATGGGCTGCGTCTTCTGTGCCAGCGGCCTCGATGGCGTCGTCCGGAATTTGACCGCCGCGGAAATCGTCGAGCAGATGCTGCAACTGCAACGGTTGTTGCCAGCTGAAGAACGGCTGAGTCATATTGTGGTCATGGGCATGGGCGAGCCGCTGGCCAATGTTGATCAACTTTTGATCGCGCTCCGCACTGCTGGTGACGAGAAGGGGTTGGGCATCAGCGCCAGGCGAATCACGATTTCGACCGTCGGACTGCCGCAGGCATTGCATCGATTGGCCCGAGAGAACGCGCCGTATCACCTGGCCGTCTCGCTGCATGCACCGGACGATGAACTCCGTACTCAGCTTGTGCCTGTCAACAAGAACACTGGGTTGAGCGCGATTCTGGAATCCGCAGATGCGTATTTTGCGGCCACGGGCCGGCGGTTGACCTTTGAGTACGTGCTGCTGGGCGGGATCAATGATGCTCCACAGCAGGCGCGGGCTTTGGCCAATCTGTTGCGCGGTCGCGAGGCGCTCATCAACCTGATTCCCTATAATCCCGTGGCAGGGTTGCCCTACAAAACGCCGTCGAGAAGGGCAGTTGACGAGTTTACGGACATCCTCGAACGCGCAGAAATCCGCGTCAAAGTTCGTCGTCGCAAGGGAGATCGAATCGACGCCGCTTGCGGGCAGTTGCGGAGAAAAGTGGAATCCGGTGTGAGCAAACCATGAACAACGGCCAGGCAGCCATGTTCCATTACTTGGCTCGTGCGATCATACGCGACGGCGACCAAGTTCTGCTCGCCCATTCGCGCGGTGCGAAGAACACATTTCTGCCCGGCGGGCATATTGAGTCTGGCGAGGGAGCACGGCAGGCGCTTGCCCGTGAGGTGCATGAAGAACTTGGCGTTGAAGCAACAATCGGGCGGTTTATCGGAGCTGTGGAACACGCCTGGGCCAGAGGGCAAACGCATCACTTTGAGATAAACTTAGTATTTGAAGTCGAGGCTTCAGAACTTCACGCCGCGGCAACGCCCGATGTTGGCTTGGAAGCGGAACCCGGTTTGGAGTTTTTCTGGTCGTCCACACAAGAACTTGGCGCACACAATTTGCAACCAGCTCCCTTAATCGACTGGCTCAATCGGCCAGACCAGCGGAGTGCTTTGTGGGGTTCGACGATCGAGTAGGACGATGTAGCAATCGCGAGAGCACCTGTCCGCTCGCCCGAACGGACGCTGTCAAATCATCCGCGATGGGAGGCAATACGTCATGCTCTCAGGCGTACGGGCGAAATTGACATTGGTCAAATTTGGAGGGTATTTCTGGTCGCCCTGCGCGCTGCCGAGCGCCATAAGAGGTTGACGGTTAACAGGCTACTGAACGTACCGTCAAGGTTGTCGGTGAAGTTTGCGGTCCCGTTGCTGGTCCATTGCACGGGCGTGAAGCGTTTGCGCCACCCCCCTGGAGGATGGAAAAATTTGACCAATGTCAATTTCGCCCGTACGCCTGAGAGCATGGCACGGGGAACGTTGCAACAATTCCATCACGCATCCGCGAAGGGGATGGAACTGCTGATGACCAGAACGCAAATCGAGAACGTGTTCTCGAACGCTCTGTTGATTTTGGTTATGCTGGCAGTCGGGTGTCGTCCAACACGTCAGCGATATTCAATTGGCTAACGCTGGCAGCGGAACGTCAACAAACGCTTTCACAGCGCATGATCTCGTCAAGAACAAGCCATGAACGACCTATCGCAGAAGTCTCATCGGGCCCGGTCAACGAGCTTGCTTGAACATGCTATGGCGGCAGCTTCGTGCTGCTATATCCTCTTCGTCACCCTGCTCTTACCGGTGTTGGAACGAGCGCTCGTTGATCGCTGGTGGCCTTACATCGTCAGTTCGCTGGTCGCCGTGGTTGGCGTAGGATTGATCGTCGTCCGGAAACGCGCGTTGCTCTGCGTGATGATTCCGTTTTGGTTGTGGACGGCATATGTGATTTGGCGCATGTACCAACTGCATCGATAGCTGATACGCGGCACCGACAGACCAGCGAGATTTTCTGCTGGGATCCGAATACGAGGATCGAACGTCGGTCAGAAACGTCCGAACCAACGCGAAGGGCTGGTGATTTCTCACCCGCCCTCGTTGCGTCTGTTCGCTGGCTCGTTTCAATCGTCTGAGCCACAATGATGCTGAACGTTCTCAGCTCATCACTTGCGGATATACAGCCACACGCCGGCTGCACGCTTGCTTTGCCCTTGGAATTTCATCAATTCCTGCGAGACAGCACGCTGTTTATCTGTGAGTTCCTTGTACTCCTTGTTGGCTCTCATCTCAGCGATGACTGCCCGGCGAGCTTCCGCGGTTTGGGCTTTGCTGAGCTGATCATCCATCGCCTTGGAGAACTGTTGAATCTTCTCCGTCACTTCTGTTTGCTGTTTCTGCAATTCTTTGACACGTTGTTGCTGCTCTTCGGTAAGTGATTGGCGTTGGGAATTCCAATTGGCGTAGCCACCCACCAACAGATCCAGGTCGCCATCGCCATCATAGTCCGCGGCTTCGACATAGCATCCGGTTGAGGGAGCTTTTGCGGCTTGAGGGTCGGTTGTTTCGCGAGCGAGCAGTGGCTCAGCCGGAGCAAACTCTGGCTTACCGAGCTGACCGGTGTTGCGATACAGATACACGCCACCCCGACTCATACCGCCTGTCACAATATCTGTAAGGCCATCGCCATCCCAGTCAACTAACCGTGGGGCGCTCATTCCGCCAGCGACGGCAAACGGCTTATCGCCAAGCATGACTTGAATGTTTTCGACATCAAAGACGGGCTTGGCGTTTGTGCCGTTGTTCATACGGAGGTACAGCAGTCCTTTCCTGTAATCACCCAGCAGCAGGTCATAATCGCCGTCATCGTCCCAATCGAAGGCGGCAGCGGAGATGCAATGCTGTCCGCCCGATCCTTGCCAGCTTTTGTCGTTGTAGTCCCAAAACTGCGACAGCAACATGCGGTTGCCTTCGCCGTCAAGAATGTGCGTCGGCTCGCCAAACCCAGCTTCACTGCCATAGGAGATGTGCGGAGATCCGTCGAATGTGCCGGTAACGATGTCAGTAAAACCGTCCGCATTGAAGTCCACAAACTGTGGAGTCATGCCAATGCATCACCAGTTACTGAACTTGATATCCTTGCCTTCTGCGGTTTGCATATTCGCAACCGCTTCCCATTCGGCCTTTCCGTTGACGGAAGCTCGCTCGGCGAACTGCAGGCGGCCCCACAGATCACCGATAACGAGTTCCCTTTTTCCATCACCGTTGAGGTCCTGCAATACCGGCGATGGGTACGAAACATAGGCAAAGGTTTTCGTGCCAGCGGTGATTTCTACCGGCTGTTCAAACTGCGCGTCATCCGCGCGGACGTCAACTGCGATCGTCGCCGTGATCGCCAAGGCCACAATCAGACAGACAAATCGGTTCGTCATTGTGACTGATCTCCTTTGATGTTTGTGAAGTCAGTTTTTTGGGGATTGCGGTAAACTAGCGATGATGAAGGGCGACGTTGTCGCTGGCACAGCGTAGAGACTGGTGGACCGCCGATTCACCCCTAGAGGATAGATCTGGGCTCAAATTGCCCGCCACTTTCCAGATTCATCCATTTTGATTTTTGACCACAGTGTACGTGATCTGATCCGCTGCAGGAAGAAAAACTACGTGATCGGGCGAGTCGTGGTTCTGGAACGTAAAATGCTAGTTAGGTCCTGCTGATCTGACTGTCTGATTACGCCTGTCAATTGCCGTAGCGACTGATGTCCGGCGTCGAGCCATCAGGCGTATCGTTGCTATCAATATCAAACCAACTTTCTTGGAATTCTACCGTTCGCCGCTCACGGATGGCGACATTGGTGGTCAATGCGATTACCGCATCAGCCAACGCAACTTCGGGATGGCAGCGTGGCTTGTTTTCCGCGTCGGGGTTTCGAATGCACCAAGCCCAGTGTTCGATCTCTTCCGTATAGCCGCGGCTGACCGGGCCCGTAAGGGCTGCTTGTGCGACCGCCGCCGCCGGCGAGATGCTGTCCGTCGTTTGCAGAACCGGCTTGCCATCCGTCTTTTCCACACGGACGCGCGTGTTCACGGAACGATGTGGATAAATCAACGTCTCTTGTTCACGATCCAGGATCAGCGTTCCCTTATCCCCCATGACAACTTCGCCATAGCCGCCAAACTGATTACCGTTGATTGAGGAATAGCTGACCACGGTCTTATCTTGCCGGTGCAGCGGGTCAGCTGGATCATAATTTGCGTTGCCGTACTCATACATGCAGTGGACATGGTCCTCGCAATCGCGGTTGGGCTCAAACAGACTGCGGTGACCTGAGGCACTGACGTTCAACGGGCGTGCTTTGCCAGCGTCTTCTTCCCGCATCGCGGTCATAAAGATTCCGGCAGCATCCAGTTGATGGCTGCCGAGTTCGGCCATCAAACCACCGCCTGTCCGGTTCCATAACCGCCAACGAATGAGTTCTTCCATGCCGCTGAGCTGGTATTCCGGTCCGTCTTCAAAGCCACCGATCTTAATTGTGCGGTCAGCATATCCATAGTCTGCAGGGGTAATGTTCTTGTCTTCGGCAAGCATCAGTCGCTGAATTTCTGCCGGAGAGAGTTTCCTCTTGCTCTGTCTTTCTTTCAACTTGGCGACCTCTTCGCCCAGGTCAGATGGGAGCGGAGGGCTCCAACTATCGCGGCCTGGCAGGTTGCCGCGATGCCACTGCGCGCGGATGTGATGAATCTTGCCGAGCAATCCGCCGCGGATCAGGTTGACCGCATTGTCATACAACACGCTGTAGTGCCGCTGGTGTCCGGTGGCGAGGAGCAAGCCTGTTTGGGCGGCAACGCGGGCCATCTCCTTACACTCGGCCACACTATGCCCCATGAGTTTTTCTGTGAGTACGTGCTTGCCGGCTTTCATGGCCGCCACCGCAGCTTCTGCGTGCAGATGCAACGGAAGCGCGATGATCACGGCCTCAACATTGGGGTCATTAATCAGTTCCTGATAGTCACCGGCGTAAACCTTGACGTGCTTCTCCGCTTCTTCCTGCGTCTTCCAATCGTATTTGGCCATCAAGCCAGGGCGCGCGGCGTTGGCGCCTGGGCTGGAGTGGTCTCCGTGGAAAGTGCGGTGCCGGTTGGAAGGGCGAATATCAGCGATAGCCACTACGTTGACGAAATTGGGATTGTGCGCGCCGATCAGCACGTTTCCTTCATCGCCAGAACCAATGACGCCAACGCGGACAGGCTCGCTGACGGTTGGTTCATAGCCGAAATAGTAGGCGCCCAGCCCTGCTCCCGCCGTGACCGCGGTTGCCATGGATCCAATCAAGAAATCTCGCCGTGTCATGCCCAGCACGGAGTGGAAATTATCTTTCCCCAGGGCGCGTTGTTCCGGCGTGAGGTTCATGGAGCGATCCTATGGACGATTGTTCTTTGCGAAGTGTGCGCTAATACCCGGAGGTGTTATCTCTCAGATGATTTCTTGGAGCCAAACAACGGGCCGGTAACCAACGTATGCACGAAGTAGTCCAATCCCCCCCAACGTCCAACTCGTGTTGTCGCCAGAAAGAACAGGGCCAGCATTTCGATAAACTCTTTGTTGACGAGAAAGGCGTGCCCTGCGGAAGGGTGCGGCTGCGGAAAGATCCACGGCAAAGCTGGCTGAGCGAGCACAATAGACGCCAGAAATAAGCCGCCACAAAGCGAAGCGAGCCGTGTGAACAACCCCAGGATCAAGCATCCGCCAACCGCAAGCAGGCCATAGGTGGTGAGGGAGTTGATCCAGTCAAGTTCCGTCCGTGGGGCGGAGAACCCGCCTTGCGACTTCACTTGCTCCGGCGTGGCGCCGGCCATCACTTGGTAGCGAATCTTATCGTCCATTTGGTCGATGGCAACGAGCCACGCCGCGGATCGGGCCCTCAATTCATCGCGATGTTTGGCGTGTTGTTCGGCCCAATCGGGAATGCCTTGAATCGTGGTGTCCTGAGAATCTGCGCGCCACTTGTTGATCTCCAGAACGTATTTCTCCACCTCCTGAAGACCGACCTCTTCCGCCAGGTAGGCTTCCAGTTCGCCAACTTTGTTGTCGATCAACTGTTGAGCGAACGACCGTTGTTGATCTTCAAATCCGTAATGCGCACCGACATCTGCGGCAAACGCTTCCCAGGATTTCCGCATCGCGGCGATGTTCAATCGCTTGACGCCGTACAGATCTGGAACGGCCCCTTGAAACTGCCACGCGAAGGGACCCTTAGCCTGACTGAGAAATGATTCTGCCGAGTAGTTGTCGTGTGAGTACTTCCAGTAGCCTTCATAGAAAAAATGCCAACCCACGGCGATGCGGAGCACAACCAAAAGCATCAAAGAACACGCTCCAAGGCGTTGATATGATGACAAGGTTTGTTCCTGAAATTGGGCAGCAGGATGGGAAGCGGAGGACAACCGAGCGGTGCGCTACCGAAACAATTGCGCGCGTGGGCCAACTCGTCTCGCCCGTGCAGATGGAGATGGATTGGCTCCTGGTGGGATGTTTAATTTTAGTTGGAACTGTGCCTGGAAACCACTGTTTGCGGGGACATGCTTGATGGAAGAATTCCCGCGATCCACCTCGATTGAACAACTCTAAGAATTAGTCGGATGGCTCCGCGGCTTGCCGAGGATTTTCGACCGTGTAGTACACGACCTCGACCCCCGCGTGGTGGTCCATCTTGCGAAACTGCATGCCGAGTTTCTTCATGATGTGGATCGACGGTTGATTCTGCGGATAGGCGATGGCAATCAGCCGAGGCAGATTCAACGTGGCGAATGCGTGGTTCTGAACGCATCGAGCTGCTTCGGTCGCCAGTCCGCGTCCCCAGCATCTCCTGGCCAGCCGCCAGCCGGTTTCCACCTCATCATCCCGGTAGTCGATCAAGCCGCACACGCCGATGACCTCTCCTGAATCACGCATTTCCACGGCCCACATGCAGTAGCCGCGCCGGTCCTGTGAGTCCATATGCCGGGCGAGACTCTGCTTTGTTTCCTCAAACGTGAGTGGAATGCCGGTGCCGATATACCGCATCACATCTGGATCGGCGTTAATTTCTGCCAGAGCTTCCAGGTCATCATTGTGCCAAGGCCTGATCAGCAGCCGATTTGTCTTCAGAGGGACCATCTGATTTCACGCCGAGCCGAAGATTTCTATTCTGCACGCATTTAAGAAACGCGCCGTTTGCGGATAATAGAGAGCAATCTTGATAGGTCCACGCACGGGCGCACGGCAGGAATTCCTGTTGCCCGCCAGTGCGACGCCGTCAACTTCGCCGCAAACACATCTATTGCCTCGGTCATTATCCGCTATGGGCCTCTTCGACAAGTTCAAAAAAGGCGTCGCCAAGGTCGCCAATGTTGTTCAGCAGGGTACCAAAAAGACCCGTGATGCGCTGAAGACGGATATCCGTGACCTGTTTTCTCGGAAGGAAGGAAAGCTGCTCGACGAGGATTTCCTCGAGCAGATGATGGAACTGCTTGTCCGCACGGATATGGGATACGCTGCAGCCGACGAAATCGTTGGTGAGATTCGCAAGAAATTCCAAGCCCGGAAGGTCACGCGAGACGGCGTCATCGACGTGATCAAAGAGAAACTGAACGAACTCCTGCAACAAGACAAGGCGCCGATCAATTATGCTGAAAGTGGTCCTACCGTGATCATGGTTGTGGGCGTCAACGGCAGCGGAAAGACTACGACCATCGCCAAGCTGACCCATCATTTCAATGCTGAAGGGAAGTCTGTGGTGTTGGGCGCCGGGGATACATTCCGCGCCGCAGCGGTTGAACAACTCACAATTTGGGCGGACCGCATTGGCGCGGAGATTGTCGTCGGCGAACAAGGATCGGATCCCGCGAGTGTAGCGTTTCGCGCGGTCGAGAAAGCCCTGGAGTCGAATGCCGATATCTGCATCGTTGATACGGCCGGTCGGTTGCAGACACAACAAAACTTGATGCAGGAACTCACGCGGATTCATCGCGTCATCAGCAAACAAGTGCCTCCGCATGAAGTGCTATTGGTGTTGGATGCAACCACAGGCCAGCCGGGCATTGCTCAGGCCAAGGGCTTCACGGATGCCGTTGAGTGCACGGGGATCGTGCTGGCCAAATTTGATGGCACCGCCAAGGGCGGAGTTGTCGTACCGATTCGGCAACAAGTCGGCATTCCAGTCAAGTTTGTCGGCCTGGGCGAAACCCCTGCCGACTTGGCGCCGTTTGACTCGCTGAGCTTTACGCAAGCGCTGTTTGAGGACGACGAGGAATAGCCGCATAGATGTCGGCAGTTGCCTCGGAAAATTCGTTGCTCTCACGAGGAAAATGTCGCATGCTACGGTGCTGGCTGTTATTCTAAGCAACGGCGTTACCGCGCCATCGGGCACTTCAACAACACTCCGCTTTGTCTTGCTCTCCAAGGACCAGACCCCATGCGATCCCTTCTTGTTCCAAGAACATTCGTGCTCGCGGCAGTCAGTGTACTATTTTGCGGCGGTTGCTCTGAAGACTCGGCCGACCCCACAAGTTACAGCGTGAGTGATGACAACGGTGAGTTCGGCATCAGGCAAGGCATTGACAAATCCTTCCGAATGGCTATCGGCGAAGGGTTTGATGAGACGAAGGATGGAGTGCATCTGACCCTGCAATGTGACAATGCGACGGGAGCCGTCAAAGGCACCGTTAAGAACACCTGGAATGGCCCCGTGGAAAAGATCACGATTTCCTACAAGCTTTCCAACGGAGAAAAGTCTGAGCCAATGACGATCGAGAACCTGGAAGCCGGTGGTTCTCAGCCCGTGAGTCTTCCCGTCACAAACTATGAATTCAATCGCTGGACGGTCAACTTTGAGGTCGCCGGTGCGACCGGAACAGCGCCAATCGACGGTGGCACGGCGGATGGTGATTCATCCAATGACGCGTCTGGCGATGGTGGCGCCGACGGTGATGACAAGGCGGGCGACGACAACAAGTCTGGTGACGGTGATGCAAAGGGAGGGGACGCCGGCGATGCCCAAGGTGGCGGTGGCGACGGACAATAGCAGCACGGAGAACTCAGCCGCACTGGGCGGAGTTTGGGCTGAACTGCTGTGATCGGTCGGCCATTCTCATCTGTCGGTCACGACAAATCACCATAGAGTTCGACGTCGCTGTTGTGTCTCGCTGTTTCAGCGTCATCCGTGGTTTGGGCGCGCTAAAGGCCTAGGTCTTGGCTCGATCTCTTGACTCTTGCCTTGACTGCCAATATCGAGCTTGGGTCGCCGAATAACCAAGGTAGGTGGCTCGGCCGCGAACGTGGCGGTCCCCACAGGCGAGATTTCGCCCACAAGCTACGATAAGATCGTTGCGCGACACTGCGCAGGCATCTTCGTCGTTTGCGATGCCCGGGCCCCAAGCAGACACTCAAACGTGTTTCGCCAGTGTGGTCGCGAACATTCGCCCTGACGGTCATTCTTATGCAGCACGGTTCAGACCACGCCGCCCCGAGTGAAATCGAATCCCCCGCGCAGGAAACATCGCACGGTGGAACGCGGGTGGAATTGCGAAATCTGACCGTGAAGATTGGCAACACGACGCTGCTCCAAGATGTGAACGCGGTTTTCGTGCCGGGAAAGATCACGCTTATCGTTGGGCCCAGCGGCGCCGGTAAGTCTGTCCTTTTGCGCGTATTGGCGGGGCTGATCGGTGACCAAAGTCCGATCACTGCCAATGGCGTCCTGCAATTCGGCGGTGAGAATCTCCTACGCAGCCGCAGAGCCCGTCCAGTCGGAGTTGTGTTTCAAAGCTTCGCACTGTTTGACGAACTTTCGTCTCTGGAAAACGTCCAGTTTGCCGCTGCCCATCGCGAAAATCAGCAAATTCCCCACGACGAGTCAATTGAGCCGGAGAAGCTATTGGACGAGCTACGCGTGCCACGCGGTGTGCGAATCGCTCAGCTCTCCGGCGGTCAGCGACAACGTCTGGCGATTGCGCGGACGCTCTCTTTTAACCCGGCTGTTGTCCTCTATGACGAACCGACGTCTGGTTTGGATGCCGCCACAGCCGCGCAAGTTGCGGAGTTGATCTGTTCAACGCACGCAACACATCCGCGAACATCGGTGATCGTCACGCATGATTATGAATCATTGTCGACAATCGCTGACACGATTTACTTGCTTGATCCCGCCAGTCGATCATTGGAGTTGATTGATCCCACAGATTGGCCGCGCTTGCGCGAACTGCTGCACCCTGTGCGCACAATTGCGGAAGAAACGGACAACGTTGCGGACATTGGAGAGTCTGGCAAGGCCAAGCCGCCACCGGACGGGGACTCTACCGAAGAATCGGCAGCAGCCGGCGATGATTCGTCAAGCGAAACGGAAAACCACAGTCCATCTCCACAGCCTGTCGTTCGTAGGTTCTTTTCGGATACCGTCAAGCGCATCGCGACGCGAACAGGCGATTTCTTCGCCGTCACTGCCACTGCCGCGGAAGCAGTCTTGCGGCTGCCCGTTTCCTTGCTTCCGCTGTGGAAAAACGCCCGCTGGGGAGCACGCTACTTCTTGCACTACCTGCGGTTGGTTGCTGATCCGTCCGCCTGGCTGTACATCGCGATCTCTGGATTGATCATTGGCTTTGTCGGGACATATTTCACGTACAAGTTCCTGCCGTATCGTCCGATTACAGAACCGATCCTCAGTGAGAACTTGCTTGCTTCACTGGGTTTTGCGTTGTACCGGATCTTGGTTCCCGTGCTGGCCACCATTTTGATCGCGGCGCGGTGCGGTGCTGCGGTATCCTCGGACATTGGCGGCAAGGTCTATGGTCAGCAGTTTGATGCGCTGCGAAGTTTTGGTGTTTCGCCACCACGATACCTCCTCACGGGAACGCTGTGGGCGTTTCTGCTGGGTGGCCCGTTGTTGGTTGGCATCAGCTATGCCGTGGCACAGTTGACAAGCTTGATTGTATTCACGGCTACAAAGCCGGAGGTTGGACCGCAATTTTGGCGCACCTATTTTCACGCCAGTCTGCATGTTCCAGGGCAATGGTTCTACGCAGGAACAGCCTGGCTGGCAGCCAAGGTGTTCCTCTGTAGCATCGGCATCGGGATGATCGCGTATTATCGTGGAGCGATGCCCAAGTATTCCACGCGCGACGTGAGTCGCGGCGTCACCTCCACCATCCTTTGGGCGACGTTGTTTGTCCTAACCGTCCACTTTGCGTTTGCGTTCTTCGAATTCGAGTGACACAACGCAGCGCATTGCCGGAACGTTAAGGTTCAGCGCAGGAGATTGCTCTCCGATACCGTGCCAAGGTCCTTTTTGACGCTCGACAACGGCGGGGAAATGAAACGAAGCGGTTTCCAGAGGTTTACGGGCATTGCGCTCGACCTGTCTTTGTTGACGGTTCCACACGTACTGTACAATGCCCAATTATTCGGTATCTGGAGGCCGTCCGATGGACCTGACTGAACTACCAAACATTGGTGCTACAGTTGCGAATCGTCTACGAGGAATCGGAATCGATTCCCTCGACGATCTCAAGAGAGTTGGTGCGGTGCAGGCGTATGCAATGATGAAAGAGCAAAACGAGGGCAAGACCCTGCCCGTATGCTATTACCTCTATTCGTTGCAGGGCGCAATAACCGGTGTGCACTGGGATGCTCTGGGGCAAGAAACTAAGGATGAGTTGCGACGGAAAGCTGAGTCACTAGCGGAGTAGATGGTGGTTCATCCGGTGAACGACACTAACGCGAACACTCAACCGTGCGGGCATGATGGGATCC
The DNA here is from genome assembly GCA_028066245.1 of Pirellulales bacterium. Taxonomy (GTDB): domain Bacteria; phylum Planctomycetota; class Planctomycetia; order Pirellulales; family S012-138; genus CALJLD01. Next base: position 20,028 of record JALCBR010000028.1, read on the forward strand.
AGGGATTGGTTCACCGGCACTCGTGTGTTCGAGTCCTGGCAAAGGCATCTTTTCAACGGCGATGGCTTCAAATCGTGACTGTGCCGGTCCACTCCGCGCGCGATGGCGATAATGGTGTTCTTGTGCTCAGGATGTTGGACCAAGCGAAGTCTTGAATCGTGACAAGCCTCCAGTGAGCACTGGTAGAGCGAGAGCCATCCCGGTGCTCTATTCGCCGCTCCAATCTTCTCGCAGGATTGCCATCAGGTGGATGTCGACTAATTCACCGTTCATCAACGCGCTTTGCCGTAGGGTGCCTTCTTGGATAAAGCCGACCTTCTCGTAAGATCGTCGGCCGCGCGGATTGCCAGCATTCACGCGAAGCGTGACGCGGTTCAAGTTCAAATCGCGAAATGCGTATCGCACCATCGACTTGGTCACTTCGGTGCCAAGCCCTTGATTCCAGTCTTTGGAATCGCCAATCAAGATGCCGTACTCGCAAAACCGGGCGATCCAATTGATGCCAAATACGCCTGTCGACCCGATCGGCTCTTCTTCACCATGACGCCCGAAGAGCATGCACACGCCGCTGGGAGTAGGGCCGGTCGGCTTGACCAGCACCGTTTGCAGCCATTCCTTTTCGACGATCTCGCCATAGGGAAACACTCGCGAATCCAAAAAGCTACGGACCTCTGGGTTGTTTACCCAGCGCGTGAGCAACGGAACGTCCCGCTCTTCCGGAGCTCGATACCATAACTGCTCGCTACGAAGAAAGATCGTCTGGGCGGTCACGCCAGGCTCCTTGAGGGAAGTTACATCACTTACACATTGACAGTTTGACGGACGCGCCTCGTCGGTTGATGCCTATTTCATGAGCACCACAGAGCAAATATGGTTCGGCGCAATCTTCTGTTTGTTGTGACTGTTGTGGCAGGTTCAAAGTGAGAAAGTGAGTTTGTGTGGCACACTGGCTCGTCATGTCCGAATTGCGAAGTTGGAATCACGCAATGAGTGATTCAGGATGATCCAAATAAACGAGCCCCGGTCCCAAAAGCGGAAACCGGGGCTCTGATACTCGTTCGGGATCATACGGTGATCCTTCCGAGATGGTGGCTGTCAATTGACAGCCCGCCGGCTGTTTACGGGCAGCCACCTCGTTGATTGCAACAACAACCAGATGTCACAGGATCACCTCCTTTCCAACTAGAACCCGCCAATGCCGCCGGGATTGTCGCCGATGGCAGTTGGCCGCTAGTCCGTCGCGACTGCGTCCGTCACGACCCACTACCTCAATGGTGTGGTCTCCCCAGTTTGAAGGCAAGAGAAATCCGCACACCCACGGACGCGACGCGAAGCATTTCAAGCCGCAACTCCTTTCAAATAAGTGATTTGTAGCTCAAGCAATCTTTCAGGCCTCCATTGTCTGAAGCTGTCATTTCCGCGCGCGAAACTTCGCCAGACAGGCGTCACGTACGTTTCCGCACATGCCAATGTTGACGTTCCGTCGGTCTGGGTGGGATTCAACGATTTCTGATCCCCTGGTGCGTTGGGCTGCGGCTGAGCGTTCCGCGTGGCACAACTGGTACGTCTTCAGATGACGGATATGCTCAATTGGACTGTACAGCCAGTGCATGTTTCTGCTTGAACCTGACAACGACTCACTGATGGATTTTTCTCTGGACGACACGATCGTAGCCATTGCTTCACCGCCGGGAGGTGGTGTGCGGGGAATCGTGCGTTTGTCGGGACTTGGGACGGTCTTATCTGTCGAGACGTTTTTTACGCCTGAGGTTCCGGAGGGGAAAACGGGCAAAGGCTCCGCACTTCCCCGGACGACACACGGCCAATTGCGGCTGCCGCAATTTTCGTCACCTGTTCCCTGTACGCTCTACCTGTGGCCGACGAACCGTAGCTTTACTCGCCAGCCGTCCGCGGAACTGCACACTGTTGGTTCGTCTCCGTTGTTGGACGGAATCGTCCGCGCGTTGTGCGAGCACGGCGCACGGTTGGCGCGGCCGGGCGAATTCACGCTTCGCGCGTTTCTTTCCGGCCGCCTGGACCTGGCCCAATCAGAGGCCGTGCTGAGCGTTATCGAAGCTGAGGATGAGCGAGAACTGGGGATGGCGCTCAGGCTGGCTGCCGGCGGACTGAGTGGCCGCATTCAGTCACATCACGAGGCATTGTTGGAACTTCTGGCACAGCTTGAAGCCGGGTTGGACTTCGTGGATGAGGATATCGAGTTTATTTCAGCCGATGAAACCGCGCAGATGTTGGAGTCCACAGCAGCTTCCGTGGTGGAGACCTTGGAAGAAATGTCTCAACGCAAGGTGATGGATGATCGCGTGCGCGTGGTCATTGTTGGCGCACCAAACGCAGGCAAAAGCAGCCTACTCAATGCCATCGCAGGGCGGGAAGCGGCCATCGTCTCTAACCAAGCTGGCACGACACGCGATTACCTGGAAGTTGAAGTCACGTTGGCGCGAGTTTCGTTGCGGTTGATTGACACGGCGGGAGTCATGCCTGATGACGAGATAGCCACCAATGGCACTGCCCCCACACTCAACGAAGCCGCACAGCGGCAAACTGCTGCCGCGGTTTCACGTGCCGATGTTGTCCTTTGTTGTCGCGAAGCGAATACAAACTCAGCAATGCTGGAAGGGTTGCCTGATCAGGCGACCGTGATCAACGTCGTGACCAAGTCTGATCAAGTGAAAGCCGGCGACAAGTTTGACCCCAACGAGTTCTCGGACAGCCGTTCAACAGACGTGATCCTCACGAGCACAAAGACCGGCGAAGGCATTCAAGCACTTTCGGCCGAAATTGCCGTAGCGGCGGCCGGGTTCGCCCGTTCTGAATCGCGGATGATGACTGCGTCCCTGCGGCGTTGTCATGATGCACTGGCACGCGGACTAGAAACGATCAAGTCTGCCCAGAGCCATGTTCGTCCAAAGTTGCGTGAAGAACTGCTGGCGGCGGATATCCGTGGGGCTTTGGAGCAACTCGGCCAAGTCACCGGAGCGTTCTATACGGATGAGCTGCTGGACCGCATCTTCAGCCGGTTCTGTATCGGCAAGTGATAGCAGCACTGTCAATTGGGAAGCCGCCGGAAGATCTGATCTTCAATCAACTTTCCGTCGTAAGCGAGCCCCGAGCTTTCGTTGCCAGTTCACTTTCCAGGTGAGGTATTTTGCCCAGGCGCAATTAGATTCCTATTTACCCCGTTTGACCCAACGAATACGCTTTCTAATGATATATGTGTCCAGTCTTGGTCGCGTCAGATAAGCAAAAACGCGGCCTTGACTCTGACCCAAACATCAAGATCCTGCGTAGCTTCTTGAGCTGCGATATTTGACCATCGCGCTGTTCGCGCCTTCTCCCTTGCCGGAGCTTTGCTATGCATTGCGAATTCTCACGCGTAGTCGCCACGCTGTTCCTGAGTTTCACTTGCGGGCTTTCACTGCCGGCAAACCTGATCGCGCAGGACAAGCAAGACCAAGAAAAAGGCGAAGCGGCACTCCAGAAGGCGACCGAAGCCAAGCTCTCGGCGCAATCGCTCACAGACCTTGGCGAGGTTGTCAAGCACTGCGAAGAAGCGCTCAAAGCCGGACTACGTGATGATGACAAGGAGTTCTGCGAGAGTTTGCTCTCCAGCACATTGCTGGAGCGGGCTCGTGGCATTAGTCAAGCGATTTTGGCGTCCATCCCACAAAGCCAAGACCAGATGCAGCGTATGGCGCAGTTGCGAGAAATCGCCATCAACGATCTCAAGCGGAGCATCGAGCTGGACGCCAATCTGGCGGAATCGCATTACCGCTTGGGTCGCCTGTATGCAATGACACAGGGCGATTTAGAGAACGCCAAGAAGGAACTGGATAAAGCGCTGGAGATGGAGTTCGACGATCCAGCAATGAAAGCCCAAGCTTTCATCGCTCGAGCGGCTGTGGCTGATGACGCGGAACAGAAACAAAAAGATTACGACGCCGCGGTGAAAATCTTGCCCAACAATGCGCAAGTACTTTCGCTAAGGGCACAACACTACCTGGATGAAGGCAACTACGAAAAAGCGTTGGCCGATGCGGACGCGGCCGTTGAACAAGAGGGGGCCGCTCCAGCCGTTCACGAGGTCCGTGGCCGCGCGCTGGTGAACTTGAATCGCTTGGAAGAAGCCGTCAAAGCGTACACCACAGCGATTGAAATGCAGCCTGCCGCTCCCTTGGCGCTGCTGCAACGGGCGAACATTTACATCATGCTACAGCAAGGCGAGAAGGCCATTGACGATATTAATCGTACGATGGGCTTTGTCGGACCTAGTCCACAAGTCCTGGCGATGCGGGCCACCGCGTACTTGCAAACTGAAAACAAAGAAAAGGCCCTCGAAGACATTCGCCAGGCGATGAACCGGATTGAAAACCCCGGCCAAGGGGATGCCACCACGTTCTTGCGACTTGGGCTCTTGTTGGCTTCTGCCGGTCAGAACAGCGAAGCGATCGAGGTTTTTAACAAAGTGTTGGAGGCGGACGCCAACAATGTGATGGCGATCGAAGCTCGTGCGGATACGTACCTGAACGTTGGGGATCATAAGTCCGCGATCCCTGATTACAACCGCGCACTCTCGCTAGACCCTGAGAGCGACCACGTGCTGAACAACTTGGCTTGGGTTCTCTCGACCAGCCCTGATGATGAACTGAGAGACGGCAAGCGAGCGATCGAATTGGCCACCAAAGCGGCCGAACTCACCGAATTCAAGGAAGCCCATATCCTCAGCACATTAGCTGCCGGCTATGCAGAAGTTGGGGAGTTCGAGAAAGCCAAGGAATGGTCAGCCAAGGCTGTCGAAAAAGCTGAAGACGACGAGACCCGAGCAAACCTTCAGGCTGAGTTGGACAGCTATGAAAAGGGTAAGCCGTGGCGGGAACGCCAGGGGGAAGATCGGGCCACCGTGAATGGTGGCAGTGGTTAGTCATCAAGCGCCGGCTTGGTGAGTACGATCTCAACCACGATTTGGTCCACCACGTCTCGGGCTATCGCGCCTGAATGACCGGGCGCACTGGAATCAGAGTTGGGTGCAGCGATTTCTGATTGCTCGCGAAAGCGAATATCTTTGATTGCTGCATTGAAGTTCATGGCCCCAACTACAGGGCGTTCGCCCTCGAAAACGATTACCAGCTTTCCGTGACCGTCCGCAAAATCAATTTCCTTGCCAACCGGCAACCGCTCTGGTTCCTCGCCTGAGACGTCGAGTTCAGTGTCGAATGGCCATTGGACGACGAGCCCTTTCATACGCTTGATCTGTAGGTCGCTGGCAAACAGCGCTGCAGCTTTTCCTTCACCGCGCTCTTCTTGGGAGCGGAATTCTTTGACACGGTTGGCAAAGTAGGCGACCGTCTCCGGGAGGATCAGCAAATGGAATTGCGGGTCAGTGGCCGAAGACCACTTCGAGCGGTCAACGCCATCATCCGCGGAAGCCGTCTGATTGAACGTGTCGAACTGCCCTTGATCGGATGAATCTTCGGAGCATCCGGCCATCAAGGCAACCACGCATAGGCAATGTCTTAGGCGATTGATCATCGCTTGCTGGGTATGATCCATGGGTGAGAAACTCAAGAGCATCAACCTTAGTCCCAATCGATTCTGATTCTCGCGGGAAAAGAAGTCAAATTCGCGCTGTAGGGCCCGTCCTCGTAGAAGCTGTGACCTCGGGGAATCCATCACACTGCCTGAATCGCATCACTCGATGGTCTCCATGGCGACAGCGTAGCATGTGTGGCCAAGCTGCTCGCGCCAGAATGCAGAGCAACTTGAACCTTCTCAAAGACTGTGTACCGCGGCGCGAATTGACAATCCGCTTTGGCCCGGTACGATGACCAAAGGTGCGGTTTTTTCGACGTGCCAGACACGAGCACAGCTCCCCTCTCGCGAATCTCACGAACGGATTATTGTTCCCTTTCGCCCATGGTGCCGCTGGCACTTTGCGTGCCTCCAATCACGCAGCACTTCCGCATTCTCTGCCGTTCGACGTCAGTCGTAACACGAAGTTGCACTCAAGTTCCTGACTCCGCCCAAAGGCCGATCTTCGATGACTCAATTTCTGCAAGCCCGCTCAGGCGTCGTCACGCCGGAAATGGAATTCGTCGCCCAGCGAGAGCAGCTTGACGCGAACGTCGTACGGGAGGCAGTGGCTGCCGGACGAATGGTCATTCCCGCCAACACCGTCCACCTACAGGCGGGTTTGGAGCCGATGGGGATCGGCGTTGTCGCTCGTTGCAAAATCAACGCAAACATCGGCAACTCCGCGGTGACGGGCGAAATTGACCAAGAGCTGGAAAAACTGCGCGAGGCCGTCCATCACGGCGCAGATACCGTGATGGATCTTTCCACCGGAAAAAATATTGATGGGATTCGTGCCGCCATCATCAAGGCGTCGCCAGTCCCCATCGGCACCGTTCCCATCTATCAAATGCTGGAAGAATTGGGCGGTGAAATCGAGGACATGCGCCCACAGCATTTTCTCGATATGGTTGAACGCCAAGCTGCCCAAGGTGTTGACTACATGACCATTCACTGCGGCTTGTTGCTGGAACATCTCCATCTGACCACTAACCGCGTTACTGGCATCGTGAGCCGCGGCGGATCGTTGATTGCCAAATGGATGATGGTACATCGCAAACAGAATCCACTGTATGAAGCCTTTGACGATCTGTGCGACATCATGCTCCAGCATGATGTCACCTGGAGCCTAGGCGATGGATTGCGGCCGGGCAGCATTGCCGATGCCAGCGATGATGCGCAGTTTGCGGAACTCAAAGTTCTGGGCGAGTTGGTCCATCGCAGCCGTGAGAAGGGGACACAGGTTATGGTTGAAGGACCGGGCCATGTTCCCATGCACCAGATCGAAAAGAACATGAAGGTGCAAGCTGATTGGTGTGATGGCGCTCCCTTCTATGTGCTTGGGCCGTTGGTCACCGACATCGCGCCGGGTTACGACCACATCACCAGTGCAATCGGCGCTGCGATGGCGGGCTGGCACGGCGCGGCCATGCTCTGCTATGTGACTCCTAAGGAGCACCTTGGCCTTCCCAACCGTGAGGATGTCAAGCAAGGCGTGATCGCCTACAAGATCGCCGCACATGCTGCTGATCTCGCCCGGCAACGCCCCGGCTCCCAAGACCGTGATGATGCCTTGAGTCGTGCACGGTTTGCGTTTGATTGGAACGAGCAGTTCCGCCTTTCGCTGGACCCGGAAACAGCCAAGGCGATGCATGATGAGACGTTGCCACAGGACGTTTTCAAAAGTGCTCACTTTTGCAGCATGTGCGGACCCAAGTATTGCTCGATGAAGATCACGGAAGAAATCCGTGAGATGGCCGCGAAAGACGACTTGCCGGCTGGGCCGCTTGTTCAAATTGAGTCGGAGCCCCAGACTCAACCTGCAAGCTCGTAATCACCGTTCGATAGTTCAGGCTGCACGTCGTCCGCCAGGAGCCTCCAGGCGGAGTGCAGTCGCCACTCCTGCTTAGCCGTGATTCTTGGCCCCCCGGTCACTGGCAAAGGGGGGGTGGCGCGTCTTGTCAATTGATCTCGGCCCACGCGTGCGGGTTGCTCGGTAAGATAGCAAACGCTTATGTCCGCCACGGAGCCCGGCTGGGCGATTTTTGGCGAAAGGTCCAGCCAGCTAAGTCCGTCGTACCGGCGGCCAGTCTTTTGGGCCATGCATTTGAGCGGCCAGCCAATGACGGCAGAAAGTTGACGCCATGGCAAACACGCAGAGGAGTGAATCGGCAGCGACCATCGTTGGCGACGATGCGCTGACTGCGAGCAACCAGTCAACGACCTTTCGGGGTCAATCTTGGATTCGAATGAGTTCCTTGCTCATTGTTGTCGCTGGCGGTATCGCTGTTGTCCGACTACTACCTGTCGGTCGGCTTACGGACATGCTCACCGGCGCGATTCAAGATATGGGCGTGTGGGGGCCTGTGCTGTTCGCTGGCGTCTATGTCCTAGCCACAGTGTTGATGCTGCCGGGTTCGGCTTTGACGTTGGTGGGCAGCGGAATCTTTGGTTTGTGGTGGGGCTTAGCTTCGGTTTCGGTCGGCTCCACCGTCGGTGCTGCATGCGCTTTTCTCATTGCTCGGTACGTTGCCCGCCCTGCAGTCGAACGCAAGTTGGCCGGGTCTAAGACTTTCAAAGCAGTCGACCGTGCAGTGGAACAGGGGGGATGGAAGATCGTCGCCCTGCTTAGACTCTCGCCTGCCATTCCCTTCAACATTCAGAACTATCTCTATGGGCTCACCGCCATTCGCTTCTGGCCCTGCGTGCTGGCAAGTTGGGTGGCCATGCTGCCGGGAACTTTCATGTACGTGTATCTTGGATACGCAGGCGGGGAAGGGGTCGCCGCCGCGACGGGGGAACAAAGCAAGTCAATGGCCGAATGGGTTTTGTTGGGCATTGGGTTGCTGGCCACAATCGTGGTTACGGTCTATGTCACAAGACTCGCCCGTCGCGCGATGCAACGCGCGGCCGATTTCAAATCAACGGAAACGGCACTGATTGATGATTCGCCAACTGAGCCCATCAAAGTCAAGCCAGCCAAGCCTGTGGTAACAGCCGCGTATGTGGTGGTCGCAACTGTTGTGGCTGTGGGCGCTGTCTTTGCCAACATCTATTCCACAAAATTCCAAAGCTTGTTCGGTCCACCGCCGGTCGTCAGTCAGGAAACTTACACGGATATTTTGGACGGTCCAAACTTCGATCATTCTCAACTCGATGCGCTGCTCACTCGCTACGTCAACGAACGAGGCGGTGTCGACTACGCTGGGCTCATGTCGGAACGCAAAGTGCTACAAGCGTACATCGCATCGTTAGGCAAAGCGCCGTTTGCAGAGCTTGACCGAAATGAAAAGCTCGCTCTGCTCATCAACGCATATAACGCGTTTACATTAGAGTTAGTCTTAGAACACTGGAATAACGGCCGAATGACATCCATAAAGGATGACATTCCCGCCGAGGATCGCTGGGACGTGGAGCGTTGGAAGGTGGGAGGTTCCACATGGTCTCTCAATCAAATTGAACACGATCAGATTCGTCCGCATTTCAAAGAGCCACGGATTCATTTCGCACTGGTTTGCGCCGCGGTGGGGTGCCCTCCATTGCGTAGTGAAGCTTACACAGCCGAACGTCTGGAAGAGCAATTAGCCGACCAGACAGAATATGTACATACGCATGATCGCTGGTTTCAATTGGACGCGGATCGCAACCAGGTTAGGCTGACTCAACTCTATACGTGGTACCGCGACGACTTTGAACAATCAGCCGGCAGTGTTTTGCAATACGCTGCACAGCATTCGGCAGAGTTGAAGAGGCTGCTTGAAGCTGGCAAAGCCCCACGCAAGGTTTGGTTGAACTACGAGTGGGCACTCAACTCTCAACAGAACCTGAGATAGCGTAAAGTCCTACCCGAACAACTCACCAAACCAAATATTCAACGTATGTCTTGAACTCGCGACATTCGTTATCTCGATTCTTTCTAGCCGTCGGGCTGATTGGCCTGATCACGTGGTCCGTGATGCTTGCGCTACTCAGCGATTCCTTCGCATCGGGAAAGAGCATCCTCGACAAACCGGTCGCAGAGTTCTTTGCTCTCCAGGTAGGCGCCGGCATCATCTATTTGCTCACGCTTGCAGAGCTGCGCCGACATTCAACCTGGCTCACTCTCGGTGCTGTGATTTTGTGCGGCTTGACAATACGGTTGGCGCAGTTTCCCGCGCAACCGGTGATGGAAACAGATTTCTATCGCTATCTATGGGATGGAGCATTGGCGGCCAACGGTGTCAGTCCGTATGAGTTTTCTCCAGATGACGCGCGGCTGCCACTGAGTGATGAGTTTATCCCTCCGCCCGTTATCGTGCCGGACGATTCACCTGCTAGCATAAGCGAGGAAACGTCCGCAACTCTAACGGAAAACGTGCCGAGAGTTGTCCGCAACTTGGCGGAAGAGTCAGGGGGTGTTGTTCACAACGTCAATCACCCTTTTTTGCGAACCATCTATCCACCAACAGCACAGGCGACTTTCGTCGCGGCATACTTTGTCGCCCCTTTTGACATCATTGGTTTGCGATGGATCTGGCTGGGACTCGACATCGCAATTCTCGGCATCCTCTGTTGGCTGCTACGCGGTGGCAAGGATACGGCGTTTCGCGCTGGGGTTTACTGGCTCAATCCGCTGCTCGTTAAAGAGGCGTTCAACTCTGCACACATGGAACTGGCGGTCATTGTCTTTGCGCTGTTGGCTTTGTGGGCGGCGATGAAATATCGCGGCTGGTTGAGCCTAGTTTTGCTTGCGCTGGCGACTGGAGCCAAGATCTGGCCAGTCATTTGGCTGCCGCTGTTCTTCAAGCGATTGCGCAGGCGTCGTGGACGGATGTTTGTTGGGATATTCCTGTTCGCTGCCGTCGCGGGGCTATTGACATGGCCGATTCTCGACAGCCGACTGGATACTAAGAGTGGATTCACTGCCTACGCTGGGACTTGGAAGATGAATGACAGCGTTCACATGGTCATTCATGAAACCTGCAAGTGGGTGACGCCGTCGACGAATGCTGAGAGTGACCTGCCCACGAAGAACGAAGGTGACTCAACGCTGCCATGGTTGACGCCGGACATGATGTCAAAATCTATTGCGGGAGTGATCTTGCTGGCTTTTGTTGGTTGGCTGACATGGCGCATGCGGGATGATGACGACGCTGGGTTCTCCACCACGATCATGGCTTCGACCGCGTGCTTGTTCTTGATTAGCCCCACGCAATTTCCCTGGTACTTCCTGTGGTTGTTGCCGCTGTTGGCAATTCGTCCCCTGTGGTCGCTTCTGGGTTTAACGGTAACTTTGCCGATCTACTACCTCCGATTTCCGATGAAGGCCCTCTCGTTGGAATCGAGTTATGACTACGGTCTGGTGTGGCTGGAGTACGTTCCCATCTGGATTCTTTTGATTTTGGAAATCTGGTGGCGTCGGCGACATGCACGACGAGAATCACCTCTCAAGGAGGATGCGTGTATCGCGAAGCACGGGTAGCATTGCTGATGCCGGCATTGAACGAAGAACAAGCCATCGGCGAAGTGCTCTGCGATTTGCCGGATTGGATCGATCGCGTGGTCGTTGCCGATAACGGTTCGACGGACAAGACCGCAGAGATTGCCAAGTCGCTTGGCGCAGAAGTTGTCTATGAACCAAGACGCGGGTACGGCGCCGCCTGCCTCGGCGGCTTGAACGCACTGTGCCTTGGTGCCACTCCTGAGATCGTCGTTTTCATGGACGCGGACCGCAGCGACGCCCCGGAAGACCTGCCGGCTCTCTTGAACCCACTTGTCGACGACAATGCAGACTTGGTGATCGGCTCGCGCGTGCTAGGTGATTGCGAACCTGGGGCGCTCTCTATGCCGCAACGGTTTGGAAACGCGCTGGCCAGCTCCCTGCTGCGGAAAATATGGGGCGTTCCTTGTACCGATCTCGGACCTTTTCGTGCCATTCGCTTGGAAGTGTTGAAATCGTTGGAGATGTCGGACCTGGATTTTGGTTGGACGGTAGAAATGCAGGCTCGCGCAGCGCGGCGCGGACTGCGAATCGTGGAAACACCCGTTGCTTATCGACGGCGGGTAGGCCGGTCCAAGATTTCCGGAACGATTCGTGGTGTGATTGGCGCGGGCACCAAGATCCTTGGCACGATTGGCCATGAATGGCTGGTCAGCCACCGGGAACGCAATCATCGTCGACGAATGCTGGTCTTTTCTCGCTGGCCAACTCCGGGCACAACAAAGACACGAATGATCCCGGCACTTGGAGCTCAGGGGGCTGCCGACTTGCAAGCCGAGATGACGGCACGGACTCTACAAACCGCTAAGTCGGCAGTTGACTATCCCAGCGATCTCGATGTCCGTTTCACAGGCGGAACGCGCCAGCAAATGTCGGAGCGCTTTGGGCGCAGCCATCAATACCGAGAACAAGGGACAGGCGACCTGGGCGATCGACTCAAACGTGCCTTCACGACTGCGTTTGAAGAAGATTGCCGACGTGTTGTCTGTGTCGGTAGCGATTGTCCGGGCTTAACGACGGAGATTCTCGAGTCCGCCTGGCGGAAGTTGCTTTCACATGATGTTGTTCTGGGCCCGGCTAAGGACGGCGGCTATTACCTGATTGGCTTGCGCGAGCCGATTCTGGGTTTGTTCCAAGATATTGATTGGGGAACAAGCCGCGTCCTTCAACAAACGCGTGATCGAATCAGATCCAACGGACTGTCCCTCAGCGAACTGCCACCACTGTCTGATGTTGACCAGCCTGATGACTTGGTCGTCTGGAAAACCATCAAATCAAAGAATTCGATAGCAGATCGCGATTTGCTAAGCGTGATCATTCCCACACTCAACGCTGAAGCGACACTTCAGGCCGCGATTCAGTCTGCTCAACAAGGTTCCACGGTGGAGATTATCGTCAGCGATGGTGGAAGCTCGGACGGCACGCTCGACATTGCTCAGCGTCACGGAGTCAGAGTCATCTCGACACGACAAGGGCGGGCGCGCCAAATGAACGCTGGCGCAGAGATAGCTCGCGGCGAAATCTTCTTGTTCCTGCACGCCGATACACGACTCCCCTTCGGCTACCGCAACTTTGTTGATCGAACGCTACGGTCGGCAGAAAACGTCGCCGGAGCATTCCGCATGGCGTTTGATAGCAATGCGGTGGGATTGCGCACTATTGAGCTGGGAACCTCTCTTCGCTCACGTCTTCTGCAACTCCCCTACGGCGATCAGGCAATCTTTTTGCGCCGGGAAATTTTTCAACGCATTGGCGGCTTTCCAGACTTGGACGTCATGGAAGACTATGCCTTCGTCAACAAGTTACGCATGCTGGGCAAAATCGCGGTCGCGCAGCTGGCGGCACTCACTTCGGACCGCAAGTACCGGCAGCACGGTTTGGCCCGCACGGTTTTGAAGCATCAGAAACTGATTCTCGATTGGCAGACCTCCACAGGCAACACAACTCCTCCTTGAAATTCATAGGGTTGTCTGCTCTCGCAAAGCGGTCATTCTGTCCTCGTGAGGGGTCTCATGGTGTAGCGTGGGGCATGAACTGAACCGTCTTTATGACGGCTACTTGCAGTGAACGATTGTTGATTGGTTTCATCAGTGAGGTGAAAGCCCTTCACGCGAGGAACTGAGAAAACCAATTGGCAAATCAGTCCTGCCTTCCAGCACCAAGTCCGCTAAAGCACGCCCCAGAATGCCGACGAATTTGAAACCATGCCCGGACAGTCCGGCAGCGAACGCAACGTGTGGTGCTTGCGGATGCAAATCCACGATGAAGTGTTCATCAGGCGTGAGCGTGTACATGCAGACTGTCTGCTGTTGTAGCTCGATGGAAACACCAGGCAGGTGAGTTTGACAGAAGTTCTGAACGCGACGGAGGTTCTCCTTATCAATGGCTCGATCAAGAGTTGTTGGGTCGTCAACATCGGCGCCGCCGGAATGTTCGGCGACTTTGACGCTCTTGCCTATTTGTGGAAATGAGTAGAACACTCCGTGCGGAAGTTCAAAGAGCACGGCAGGGACATCCCGGGAAACTGTGTACCGATCATCCTTGGGCCATAACCAGTACTGCGGCTTCCTGCGGACGGATAAGGCAATCGTGAATAAATTGTCTGCGTCAGCTAGCCCTTTTGTTTTCCCTAAAGTCTCGCTCGCCCACGCGCCAGCTGCAATGACGAGACGTCTTGCGGAATAAGCTCCAGTGGACGTTGTCACTTGAACTCCACCATTGCTGATTCGCCAGTCATGCACAGGCTCATTGAAATGAAATTTAACGCCAAGCCGTTGCGCGGCGTCGATCTGCGTTTGCACGCACGCTTCGACTCGCAAATAGCCCGAATTTCGTTCATAAACTCCTTCGCAACCCTCTGGGACGACAAAGCAGCGCGGCCAGCGTAGTTCGATCTGATCCTCTTGCAGGTTTTCTACAGAAAGCCCGTGAAGCTTCGCACTGCGGCGAACTCCCTGTAAAACTTGGCCCCCGACTGGTCCAATCTGTAGTAAGCCTGTTTGGACATACAGTGGTGGCTGGCCTTTCCCCTCGCATGCTTCCAGCTCACTCCACCAGTGATACGACGCTTGAGCCAGCGGGACATAGTCGGGATGTTCAAAATACGCTTGACGAATGATCCTCGTTTCCCCATGTGAGCTGCCGCGATCATGGGCAGGGCCAAATCTATCGATCGCCAACACACGCAATCCGCGTCGTGCTAACTCTAGGGCCGCGGCGCTCCCGACTCCTCCGACACCCAAGACGATGGCATCATAGGGTTTCACGCCTTATTCCTCCGGTCGGGCTGTTGTTGTGCTTTTCGGGTCGTCAAAACGTAACTTCGGCCAGCGACGTTGACGAGTACGTGCCCATTGCCGGACCCCAAAAGACATAGAAAATCCTGAGGGCTACTCAGGTTGATCTCTTGAAAAGCCGGTTTTGAAAGCAAGGTGGGCTGACTTTACCGCTTGCAATATAAACGCCCATGCCAAAGGCCAACATTTTTGCGGTGGGGGCTGTTGACACTAAATCGGGGAAATTCTAGGATTTGCGTTTCGCCATTTCGGCGGCAAGTTCATTGAGAATCTAGGGTTCTGGGGAAGACTCCTGTGGCGATTGAGACCATCCGTATTCGCATGGAAGCCTATGATCATTCCGTGCTCGACCAGAGTGCGGCGGAGATCGTAGATACTGCCAAGCGGACTGGCTCAGAAGTACATGGGCCTATTCCTCTGCCAACCCGAATTGAGCGATATACCGTGCTTTCCAGCCCTCACGTGGATAAAAAGGCGCGGCAGCAGTTTGAAATCCGGACGCACAAACGATTGGTGGACATCGTTAATTCCACCGCCAAAACGATCGAAGCACTGAACAAGCTAAGCCTTCCCGCAGGCGTTGATATCAAAATCAAAGCCTCAACCAAGTGATGTGGGGATGTTGGCGGTCGCGGTAAGCCGCGGGGGCTGTGCGAGGGTTGGCGTCAGCGCTTGTTGTTTCTGTCAGGAGTTGCGTCCGGTAATCGCAGTTTTTCAGCAGTAGGAGTGTGGGTTTAGTCCGGCACACTGGAGTTTCAATGTCGCGGAAGTCAATCAGGTAAGCATCGGGATTGCCGGTGTCTCCTGTTTGGCAGGCAACATGAGGTCAGGGTCATGAGTACTGGAATACTCGGCCGTAAGGTCGGGATGACACAGGTTTATGATGAATCGGGCCGCGCTGTGCCCGTCACGGTTATCGAGGCCGGTCCCTGTCACGTGTTGCAGGTTCGCACTCGAGAACGTGACGGCTATAACGCCGTTCAGTTGGGCTTTGCTGACAAGCCTCGCCGGTTGGCTCGTCGTAGTGAACGCGGCCATGTTGCCAAGATTGAGTCTGCCCGCTCCAGGTCTCGCGCGGACGCCGGGGTTGAGGTGGTTGGGAAAGCCGGGGCTGAGCCCAAGCGGTATGTTCGTGAGTTCCGCGGTGAAGCGGGTGACGCCACGGTCGGCCAAGAAGTCAAGGTCGATATTTTTAGCGAAGAGGACTCCGTGGATGTCACGGGGACTAGCAAGGGGCGAGGTTTTTCTGGCGTAATGCGGCGGCACAATTTTGCCGGGCAGCGCGCCAGTCATGGCGTCAAGAAAGTGCATCGCCATCCCGGGGGTACCGGCTGTTCGGCTTATCCTAGTCGTGTTTTCAAGGGCAAGCGAATGGCTGGTCAATACGGTAACGCCAGGTGTACGGTTCGCAATCTCAAGGTTGTCGGGGTTGATGCTGAGAAGAATCTGCTGCTTGTCGAAGGTGGTATTCCTGGGCCCAATGGTGGTTTTCTTGTGATTCGCAAGACAAACATGCTCAAGTAACGGCGCGCTGTCTTGGCGTGCCGTTTTTTCGTTGGTGGCTTGAGGCGACGGGATAAACGGTAGTAACTAATCGATCTGTAGAGATCGCGAGAATCATGGCAACCCTGACAGTCTATGACCGATCTGGCGGCAAGGTTGGCGAGGTCGAGGTCGACCCTGCTGAGTTCGCTCCGCGCATCAATCGGCAATTGTTGCACGATGCCGTGGTGATGTACCAAAGCAATCAGCGGATGGGGACCGCCGCCTCGAAGAGTCGGGCTCAAGTCGCTGGCACGACAAAGAAGCTGTACCGACAAAAGGGGACTGGCAACGCTCGTGCTGGGTCGCGTCGTACAAACGTGCGTCGTGGCGGTGGGCATGCGTTTGCCAAGCGGACTCGCGATTGGACGTACCGCATGCCCCGCAAGGCTTTGCAGTTGGCGACTCGCATGGCAATAGCGGCCAAGATCCAGGATGGCCAGGTCGCTTTGATTGACGAGTTGGCGTTTGATGTGCCAAGTACAAAGTCGATGGTTGGGGTCTTGCAGGCGTTGAGTCTATGCGGCCAAACGCTCTTGATTTCGACTGACGGCTATGACGTTCAGGTGTACAAATCGGCCAGGAATATCCCAGGCGTTGATGTGGCTCCGGTCTCAGATCTCAACGCCTTGAGTGTTTTGAAGCCGACTCAAGTTTTGATGACCAAGAGCGCGTTTGAATCGTTGCGGTCCAGGGTGGCTGGGGCGGCTGAGTCCGTCGGCGCTGCCTAGAGGCTTCGTGTTGGGTCGTTTTCTCCGTTTCGACGGATATGTGTGATATGTCAGTCAAGCAAAAGAACGAGAACAAATCTCCTCTCAAGTCCGGTGTCGAGCTTGAGCCGCATCAAGTGATTCTCCGTCCGCTGATTACGGAAAAGGGCATGCATCGCTCTGAGCGTAACAATGCTTATGCCTTTGAGGTCAACCGGATGGCAACAAAGACGGAAATTCGTCGTGCGATTGAAGAGCTCTTTGACGTTCAGGTTGAAAAAGTCTGTACCCAGAATCGTCGGGGTAAGCCAAGGCGCACGAGGTTTAAGTACGGGCTGACCAAAGCGTGGAAGAAGGCGATTATTACGCTGCATGACGAGGACACGATCAATTTCTTCTAAGCAATCGGATCGTGGTCGCATGTCAGTGTGAGCACCGTACGAATTATTCAGGCTAGCACAAGAGTTACAAAACCTGCAGTACCATGGGAATTCGCAGATACAAGCCGACCAGCGCGGGGCGACGCGGCGCAAGCGTCAGTGATTTCGCTGAGTTGACGCCAGGTGCCAAGCCTGAGAAAAGCCTGTTGAGGCCGAAGAAGAGAACGGGCGGTCGGAATTTCCAAGGAAAGATCACTTCACGCCATCGGGGGGGTGGTCACAAGCGGCAGTACCGCGTGATTGATTTCCATCGCTCAAAGGATGACATCCCGGCCAAAGTGCATTCGATTCAGTATGACCCCAATCGCACCACTCGAATTGCCTTGCTGCACTACGCGGACGGTGAGAAACGGTACATATTGGCTCCCGACAAGTTGATTGCCGGGGACGTTGTGCAAAGCGGTGAGAATGCTCCGCCGTCGCTAGGTAATTGCCTGCCGCTTCGGTTGGTTCCGCTGGGTACGTCCATTCATAATATTGAGCTGCGGCCTGGGCAGGGTGGTGTGATGTGCCGCGCTGCAGGGACATCTGCCACGCTCGCTGCTCGAGAGGGTACTTGGGCGCAAATTAATTTGCCTTCGGGTGAGATTCGCCGCGTTCCATCGAACTGTCGTTGCACGATAGGCTCGCTCTCTAATCCAGAGCACATGAGCATTGTGTTGGGTAAGGCGGGACGCGCAAGGTGGTTGGGGCGTCGCCCTCATGTTCGCGGTACGGCGATGAATCCCATTGACCATCCGCATGGTGGAGGTGAAGGTCGCACCAAAGGCGGTCGCCACCCAGTCAGTCCGCAGGGTCGAAGTGCCAAGGGTGGTCAAACTCGTAAGCGTGGCAAGCCATCCAATGCTGCGATCGTGCGGCGGCGTCGTTCAAAGCGGTACGGTCAGTTGAAGAAGAAATAACAGTGAGGGGCGGCTTGAGTGGTGAGGCGCTCGGCTGCCAGTGGTGTGAATTATTTGTCTTGTGGAGGCATGAGCCTTGGGACGTTCGCTGAAAAAAGGTCCGTTTGTCGATCCTAAGTTGTACTTCAAGGTCGAGAAGCTCAATGAGCGCGGATCAAAGGAGCCTATCAAGACTTGGGCGCGTGCCTGCACAATCATTCCCGACTTTGTCGGCCACACGTTCATGGTCCACAACGGGAAGCAGCACATGAAGGTTTTTGTGACTGAAGAAATGGTTGGGCATCGTTTGGGTGAGTTTGCTCCAACTCGAGTGTTTCGTGGTCACGGTGGTAAGGGCGGTAAACGATAGAGATTGCGTCCGTTCGGTGCCGGGTTTATCGGCAAGTTCGAGGCAACACTTGGAGTAGCCGCCACGGCGGAGGAAAGATAGATGGCCTATCGAGCCACACACAAACACGCTCGTATCAGTGCGCGGAAAGTTCGCCCGCTGGCCGATTTGATTCGTGGCAAGCAAGCTGACGAAGCGCTATCAATTTTGCGTTATCAGCCGCACCGGGGAGCCAGGTTGTTGGAGAAGGTGCTGAAGAGCGCAATGGGGAATGCGGAGGATCGGCGACAAACGCAGGTCGGCCGAATGGTTGTGGTCGAGGCTCGCGTAGACGGTGGCCCAATGCTCAAGCGAATTCGACCTCGCGCTCGTGGAATGGCTTATATGATCCTCAAGCGTATGTCGCACATCCACGTCGCCGTGGATCATCCAGAGGGGACGCAGGCTTAGGGACGCAGGGTTCACGCACACATCGGTTCAAACGCAATCGCCACCAGGCACGCCGAGTTTTGATATGGGTCAAAAAGTTCATCCTACAGGCTTTCGCACAGGCGTCATGACCGGCTGGAAAAGTCGGTGGTATGCGTCAAAGCAGGAGTTTGCGGACCTGTTAGTTGAAGACAAGAAGCTCCGCGATTTCATCAAGAAGAAGAAAGATGCGCAGGGTCGGTCGAAGTATCCGGCTATTGATCGCATCGAGATCGAACGCACAAGGGATGAAGTCAAAGTCATTTTGTATTCGGGTCGCCCTGGCGTCATTATCGGTCGCAAAGGACAAGAGGTTGAGTTGCTGCAGGAGGAGCTGCAGAACTTGGTCGGCCGCCGAATCAATCTGAAGATCGAAGAGATTACGAGACCAGAGATCTTTGCGCAGTTGGTTGCTGAAGATGTCGCAGAGCAACTGGAACGTCGATCCAGCTTTCGTCGAACCATCAAGCGAGCTCTGGAGAGCACGATGGAAGCCGGCGCCAAGGGAATCAAGATTCAGCTTTGCGGTCGGTTGGGCGGTGCGGAAATGGCGCGTCAGGAGAAGCAGATCTCCGGGTCCATTCCGCTTTCAACACTGCGAGCCAAGATCGACTATGGATTTACCGAAGCCAAGACTGCACAAGGCCACATCGGCGTGCAGGTTTGGATAAATCAAGGTATGTACTTCGAAGGTGACGACAATGGCGATGATGCCCAAGCGGGTCAAGCATCGAAAAAGCCAAAGAGGACGTATAAAAGGTAATGCCCAACGTGGCAACCGCGTCTCTTTTGGTGAGTTCGCGTTGCAGGGAGTCCAAGGGGGATGGATCTCTGCTGCCACAATCGAAGCGGGCCGTATCGCTGCGCAACAGTACTTGCGCAGTGAAGGTCGATTGTACATTCGCATCTTCCCGCATAAGTCCATTACCTCGATTCCGTTGGAAACCCGAATGGGAAAAGGTAAGGGAGAACCGGATTACTGGGCGGCCGTCGTTAAGCCAGGCACGGTGTTGTACGAGATTGGCGGTGTTTCTGAGGAGGCGGCCAGGCTGTGTTTCGCGCGTGTGGCACACAAGATGCCCATCCGATGCCGTTTCATCAAACGACAGTAGATTTCTGGGCGTGCGGCATATCAAAGCAATGAGACGCGGCTGGTGGACAAGTGACGAGAGGATGTGATGAAGACGTCTGAACTTCGCGAAATGAGTGACGAGCAAATTGAGGCCACGATGAAGGAGGCCATCGATTCGATGTTTCGCTTGCGAATTCGCTCGCAGACAGAACGGTTGGATACTCCCAGCGAAAAACGGAAGAACCGTCGTTTGATAGCGCGGATCAAGACGATTCAAACCGAGCGAGCCAAAGCGACTCAATAGAAGAAAGATCAAAGAAGCAGGACCAGCATTCATGCCCAAGAAAGTCTTTCAAGGCGTCGTGACAAGCGACAGCATGTCCAAGACGCGGCGTGTTGAGATTACACGTCGCGTGATGCATCCGACGTACGGAAAGTACGTTCGCCGTCGGACGGTATGCTCTGTGCATGATGAAGAGGATGCTTCTCACCAGGGTGACGTGGTGGAGATCATAGAATGTCGGCCAATGTCCAAGGTCAAGCGTTGGAAGTTGGTCCGTGTGGTCGAGGAAAGTAAATTCCGAGAAGCATCCCGAAAACGCGTCAGCGATGAGGAGCAGGAAGTACGAGAAGTCATTGAGCAAAAGGATGCTACAGGTGAAGCCGAGTCTGGTGTCGAGGCAGGCGGGGAAGAATCAGTCGGAACTGAATAATTGTGTAACCGGGTATCGTAAAAAAGAGCGTGTCGTGAAATGAGATTGGCGGAATAACGTTGACGCGGAAATCCGTTACAGGGAAACGCAAGAGCAAAGCCAGAATCCAGTTGAGCAGTCAAGCGTTGTAAGCAGAGAATTCAGTCATGATACAAATGCAGACTCGGCTTGATGTCGCCGACAACACAGGTGCCAAGGAGGTGATGTGCATCAAGGTGCTTGGTGGCAGTCGGCGAAGGTACGCCGGGCTGGGTGACGTCATTATTGGCAGCGTCAAAAAGACCATCGCCGGGAGTGACATCAAAAAAGGCACCGTCATCCGTGGTGTCGTTGTTCGCTGTAAGCAATCGACGCGCAGGCCTGATGGAAGTTATGTGCGTTTTGACTCCAACGCTCTCGTGATCATTGACACGGACAAGAACCCTCGCGGCACGCGTATTTTCGGCGCTGTCGCTCGCGAGTTGCGGGACAGAAGCTTCATGAAGATCATCTCGCTCGCTTCGGAAGTTGTTTGAACATTCAGCCTGGGCTCTACAAAAGCCATTAGATAAGAGTTGACGGACATGCACATTCGAGTTGACGACACCGTGAAGGTCATTGCCGGGAACGATCGCGGCGAGACTGGTAAAGTGCAGCGCGTCATTCGGGACAAGGCAACTCGCAAGCCGGTGCGTGTGGTCGTGGAAGGGATGAACCGCGTGTACAAGCATGTGCGCCGCAGTCAGCGAAATCCACAGGGGGGACGGCTCTCCACTGAGATGCCGATGAGCATTGCCAACGTGCAGCTAGTATGTCCGGTCTGTGGTCAAGCCAGCCGGACGGGGTCGCGGCTTCTGGATGATGGTTCCAAGGAGCGGTTTTGCAAGAAATGCGGCAAAGGGATTGGGCAAATCGCACCTCCCCATACCGCTGGTGGCAAATAGAAGTGCAAAGTTGACTTCGCGGGATGGACCGCGGATCCAAACTGAGAGAAAGACGTCGCCATGACGCCCAGATTGCAAGAAAAATATGACAACGAGTTTCGCGGCCAGCTCACTGAGAAACTGGGGAGAAAGAACCGTCTCTCATTGCCGAAGCTGCAGAAGATCAGCGTCAACATGGGTGTGGGAAGCGCCAGTCAGGACAAGAAGCACCTGGAAGACGCCGTAAAGATGTTGACCATCATTTGTGGGCAAAAGCCGGCGATTACCGCTGCAACCAAGTCAATTGCTGGATTTCGCTTGCGAGAAGGCATGCAGATTGGCGCGAAAGTGACGTTGCGCGGAGCTCGGATGTATGAGTTTTTGGACCGTCTGATCGCCATCGCTATCCCCCGGGTCCGTGACTTTCGTGGACTCAACCCTAAGGCGTTTGATGGAAATGGGAACTACAGCTTGGGACTTTCAGAGTCTTTGGTATTTCCGGAGCTGGATCCGGACAAGTTCACACGGCAACAAGGAATGAACATCACCCTCTGCATCTCTGGTGGCAACGATTCGGAGTCTCGCGAGTTGCTGCGGATGTTCGGCATGCCGTTTAAATCGTGACCTCCGGATAATCTCCCATTGCGGTTGCATTTGTGAGTTAGAGCGAAACCAAGAGCACTACAAGACATGGCCAGCAAATCCAAGATCGCCAAGGCGCTGCGTAAGCCCAAGTTTACGACTCGGCGTGAAAATCGCTGTAAGCTATGCGGCCGGCCGCGGGCCGTCTACCGCAAGTTCGGCATTTGCCGAATCTGCTTCCGCAAGCTTGCTGATGAAGGACTGATCCCCGGCGTGAAGAAATCAAGTTGGTAGAACGCGGCTTTTTATCACCGCACCGGCCGTGCGGTCAAGCGATCCAACAGAACCCAAGCGACGCTAAAGTTAAATCGAGCGGAGAATCACGACGCCATGATGACCGACCCTATTGCCGACATGTTGACTCGCATTCGCAACGCAGTGCGCGTCGAGCGAGGGCAAGTTGAATGTCCGGTCTCCAAGGTCAAGTCCGGCCTGGCCGATGTGCTCAAGCGCGAAGGCTACATCTGGGACTGGGAAGAAGTTGATACCGAGCCCGTCAAGCAACTTCGCGTCTATCTCAAGTACGGGCCGGAGGGAGAACGCGTGATCCGGCACATCCGCCGTGTCAGCACTCCAGGGCGGCGCGTCTACCGGGGAGTACGAGAGTTGCAGCCGGTTCTTAATGGACTGGGGATCTCCATTGTGAGTACAAGCCAGGGCGTGATGAGCGATCGCGAAGCCCGGCAGAAGAAAGTCGGCGGCGAAGTGTTGTGCGAACTGTGGTAGTCACCTCCGGGAGCACCCTCCGGTGTGGAAGGCAAACCATCAACGCCCAAGAAGACACAAGAGTATTGAGATCCAGAAAGTTTGAAGCCTGGAATTCATCGTCGAAGTAAGAATCCATCAGAGACAAGAATCATCGTAGAGAGATGACCGGATATGTCCCGCATCGGTAAGAAACCCGTTTCCATTCCTGACGGCGTCAAAGTGCAGGTCAACGCACAGACGGTCAGTGTTGAAGGGTCCGGCGGAAAGTTGGAATGGACGCATCGGCCAGAAGTCAGCGTTGATGTTGACTCCGAGGCCAATCAGGTTGTTGTCAGCCGAAAGGGTGATTCCAGCCAGTTGCGCGCCTTGCATGGCCTGACCCGTGCCCTGATTCAAAACATGGTGGTTGGGGTCACACAAGGATACGAGAAACGGTTGGAAATACATGGCGTGGGCTACCTGGGGGCGATCTCCGGAAACACGCTTCAGCTTCGCGTTGGTTTTTCCAACGAGGTGCACTTGGAGGTTCCCAAGGGGCTTACGGTCCAATGTCCAGATCAGACCCACATAGTTGTCAAAGGTCCGGACAAGCAGATGGTGGGTCAGTTTGCTGCGGAGATTCGCGCTGTCCGCAAGCCAGAACCATACAAAGGCAAGGGCATCCGCTATGAAGGCGAACAGATCCGTCGCAAGGCGGGAAAGACGGCCGCTGGAAAGTAGTTGGCCGGAGGAACATCGCCACCGCGTTTGCGTGGTCAATATCTCGTCATCAAGCCTGGCAAGTTCAACTCAACAAGCACAAGAAAACAAGTTCCCAGTTCGGCGTTGGATTCCTGAGCCTCCCACATCCAAGGCGCCATCGCCACAGTTTGAGCGGGTTCTCCCATGGATCATCACAAATCAGTCAATCGCCAAAGACTTCGCCGTCGCCGCCACGTTCGTCGACGCGTGCGAGGATCGGCCGAGCGGCCACGGTTGTCGGTCTTTCGCAGCCATAAACATATCTACGCTCAGTTGATCGATGACATCGCTGGACGAACCGTTGCTGCGGCAAGTTCCAGAGATAAAGATCTGGCCGGCCAGCTTTCCTCCGGTGGAAACAAAGACGCAGCTAGCTTGGTCGGCAAAACCCTGGGCGAACGCGGGATTGCCGCTGGCGTCAGCGATGTAGCGTTCGACCGCGGAAGTTATAAGTATCATGGTCGCGTGGCCGCCCTGGCGGACGGCGCACGGGAAGCCGGGCTGAAGTTCTAGGAACGCGTTCCTGTTCGTACTGTCAGCTATTCAACTAATTGACGGCAAAATCAAACCACGGAACCTATCGTGTCAAGTGAATCAGGAATCATCGAGAAAGTCGTCTTGATCCGCCGCTGTGCGGCTGTGGTTAAGGGTGGCCGCCGTTTCAGTTTTGCAGCTTTGGTTGTATGCGGTGACGGCAAAGGCAAAGTTGGCTGGGGATACGGTCGTGCCAATGAAGTTCCACCCTCTGTCGAGAAAGCTACCAAGGAAGCATCGCGTAGTATGATCCCCATCCCCATGGATGGCGGGACCATTCCCCATACCATGAAAGGCCGCTACGGCGCTGCTCAGGTGATCCTTGTTCCGGCTTCTCCTGGTACGGGAGTCATCGCTGGATCCGCTGTCCGTGCCGTTTGTGAAGCGGCCGGGATTCAGGATATCCTCACCAAGAGTTTTGGTTCTAATAACCCCGTGAACCTCGTCAAGGCGACACTTGAAGCCTTGAAGAATGTGCGCACGAAGGCTGAAGTCGAACGCCTTCGAGGAGTGACCCTGTCATGAAACTGCATGACGTTCATCAAGGCGTCCAACGTAACAAAGCCCGCAAGAGAATTGGTCGCGGTCCTGGGTCAGGTCATGGCAAGACGGCTGGTCGCGGCCATAAGGGTCAGCGTTCCCGGGCCGGGTTCTCCTCACACTTGGCTTTTGAAGGCGGCCAGATGCCGTTGGCTCGCCGCATTCCCAAGCGCGGATTCACCAACAGCTTTGCCCGGACGGTTCATGCAGTGAACGTGGCCGATCTGAATGAACGATTCGAGAACGGCGACGAGGTCACCATCGCAACGCTACGAGAACGCAATCTCGCCAAGCGTCGCTTTGATGAACTCAAAATCTTGGGCGATGGCGAACTGGCCAAAAAGCTCAAAGTGTCCGCCCATAAATTCAGCAAGTCGGCGGAAGAGAAGATCAAGCAAGCGGGTGGTGAAGTTGTCATCCTCCCCGGTCCAAAACCGGTCGTCAAAAATAAACAGCGAAAGAAGCCGGAACCGGCTTCCAGTTAGGTTTGGCTATAGGCGTGTCGTGCAGATTCCATGGTTCAAGTTGGTCAAAACGCATTGTCGGACACACCTTGATAAGCACAGCGAAGACAAGACCGATCGGGCGCCTGGGATGGCGCCTCTTTTCAGCGCAATCAATGCCGGAGGCGCGTGACCGTAGCGCGGACCGTTATGTTTGAAAAACTGCGCGTCATCTTCACCATTCCGGAACTCCGTCAGAAGATCTTGCTGACGCTGTTTTTCCTGGCCGTCTATCGCATCGGCTGGCACGTTCCACTGCCGATCACAGATATCAACAAAACGCTTCCGGACACCGGCGGCTTTGCCGGAATGTTGGATCAGTTGTCCATTTTTAGCGCCAGTAGTCTTGGGCAGGCGACGATCTTCGGCCTGGGCATTATGCCTTATATCTCCGCTTCCATTATCTTCCAGTTACTGGCTTCCGTTTGGGGTCCGTTGGAGCGGCTGCAAAAAGAGGGTGAAAGTGGTCGCAAGAAGATCAACGAGTACACACGCTATGCGACTGTTGTGATCTGCCTGTTCCAGAGCTGGGTTTATATCAGCGTTCTGGCCGGCGCAGGGATTGTGCGCGAGAGTTTCTTGACCGGCGGCGCAGGAGGTTCGCTGCCCTTTGGTTGGCAGTTGATCTGTGTGATTACGATGACTTGCGGCACCATCTTCTTGATGTGGCTAGGCGAACAGATCGATCAATACGGCATCGGGAACGGTATCAGCTTGCTCATCATGGCCGGTATCCTGGCCAGAATGCCTGAAGCGCTCATCAAGCTGTTCACTCCCTTGGTGACTGAGGGTGTCCAACTTAGCGGAGATTCCACGACTGTTGGAATTGACAAGATCATTGTGTTGGCGGCGTTCTTTGTTGCCGTTGTGGCTGGCGTCGTTTTTGTCTCTCGTGGACAGCGGCAGATACCCACGCAAAGCGCCAAGCATGTTCGCGGCACTAAGGTGTACGGCGGAACTCGGCAGTATTTGCCTTTGCGGGTTAATCAAGCTGGCGTCATGCCCATCATCTTTGCCAGTAGTTTGCTGCTGTTCCCGTCGATGATTTTCAGCCAGATCGCTAACTGGGGGGTGGCAGGGCCGTGGCAATCTCTGGCCCAAGAGTTCGAGCGCGGATCATCTCTGCTCTACAACCTGCTGTATGTCGGAATGATCTACTTTTTCTGCTATTTCTGGACTGCCATCACGTTTAATCCCAAAGATATCGCCAACAACCTCAAGGATCACGGCTCCTTCATCCCGGGGCTGCGGCCTGGCCGCAGAACGTCCGAGTACTTGGAGAAGGTTATGCTCCGCATCACATATGTGGGAGCTGGGTTCTTGGCTGCCATCGCCATTATCCCCACCGTTGTGGCAGAGTTCATGTCCATTGACCTGGCCTTGGCCAGCTTCTACGGCGGAACCAGCCTGCTGATCGCTGTCAGCGTCGCGTTTGATTTCGTGCAGAAAGTCGATAGCCACCTCGTGATGCGAAACTACCGAGGTCTTCTGGAAGGCTAGCAGCGGAACACTTCAAACGATTGGCCACAAAGATCAAGGCTTGCATAAGCGATAATCAACAGACGAGAGAGATAGAGATAAGGACCCGGACAATGTACGCCATTTTCAAGGATCATGGTCGCCAGTATCGTGCCAGCGAGGGAGATGAACTCGAACTCGATCTAGATAACAGCGTGGCAGTGGGGGATACCGTGACGTTCTCTGAAGTGCTCTGTTGTGGTAGCGATGACGGTGTGAAAGTCGGTTCGCCGCTGGTGGACGGGGCTAGCGTGACTGCGGAAGTGATCGCTAAATCCCGTGGTCCCAAGTTGGTGATCCAGAAGTTACGCCGCCGTAAAAACTCCCGTCGCAAGACTGGACATCGCCAATGGCATAACCGCATCCGCGTGACAAAGATCAGCGGTTAGAAACGCAGTCGAATTGCTCTGCTTGGCAATCATTTGGCTACATCTTCTTATAGCCGCTCGGCCAAATGGGATTGCAGTATCAGTGGCCGAGCCCCAACAAAGCCTGAAGTGGACCTATAAGCCGGGTTTTGTCCCCGCGAATTAAATCGCCGAGGGCGATCATTTCTCTCAAGCGACGATTGCTCGCCGCCTCACCGTGCGACCGCACGGCAGCGGCCTACCCGGACGTCCCGTTGATTTCAACGCCAGGCCGGACCAGCCTGGGGACGAAAACGCCACGACGTCCTTATTCGGCCTTGCGCCGGGTGGGGTTTACCTAGCCGAACCAGTCACCTGGCTCGCTGGTGAGCTCTTACCTCACCGTTTCACCCTTACCGGGCCGCCGCCGACAAATTGCTTCACCCACGGCTGCCTTAGGCGGTTTGCTTTCTGTTGCACTTTCCCGGGTCTCACGACCGGTGGGCGTTACCCACCACCCTGTCCTCCGGCGCCCGGACTTTCCTCCGCCGACCAGCATGGCCGACAGCGACCGCCCGGTCCACTTCAGGCAAATTGGAGGGACCAATACACCCAAACATTATACGGACACGATTGCATGGCGAGAGGTTCAAAACTCCCGTAGCGAGTTGAGGGTTGTCCGATGTTGCTTGGGATGAAACTTGAGTTTGCGGAAGAGTTCGCCGCCATCGGGCAATGACTTCTCCGCGTCAACCGTTAGCGAAAACCACACCAGGCTCGCCCGCTGAGAGCTCTATACTGGTGGAGCTCGCCAAGCGGGACAGTGTGTCCCCACACGCGCTCAGGTCGACCTTTGCCAGAATACAAACTTCATCGTCGCGCATGAAGAGATTGACCCACACCGGCGCAGGTTGAGTGTTCTCAGGCGGAAGCGGAAGAAACGCCCGATCGATTTCGTTTTCCAGATTGACGTGGAATGTCAATTTCTTGCTGTTGCTCCATTGCCTGGCCTTAACCGCCGTTGTAGAGCCGCCCGCCGGACTCCCAGATGTGATTCCAGACGCGGACTTCATGATTGAAAACACGAAACGTGGGAATCTTCTGCGCCGTCGCTAGTTGCGTGCCAAGTCGTCGCGCAACGTTCACCAATGATTCTATTGTCGAATCAACTTGAATTGTCACTCGGCGAATTGTCGACAGATGACGGTGTTTGTCGGGCGAATAGACCAACAGGGCCAATTCTGAGCGGTTCGTGTTGGGGTAACCGCGTTTTGTCAACGGCTTTGGTCGATTATGGATCGTGAGAAATGCAAGAGCATAGACATCATCCAGCAGGACAATCTCTCTC
>JALCBR010000165.1 GCA_028066245.1 Pirellulales bacterium
CGCCGATGAATGGATCGATGTCAACGCCGGCCAGGATGGCGCCTGGTGGATGGCAGTCAATCATGTCCTGCTGACGGAGTTTCATCACAAGCAACCATCGGATTACTTCGTCAACTATTGTCGTAAATTCAGCGACTCCCCTTTCCTCGTTGAACTAAAAGCAAACGATGACGGCAGCTACTCTGCCGGACAACTCCTGCGAGCGGGGCGACTTGATGCTTACTCAGATCAAGAGCATGGCGAATGGAAGTTCTTGATGTGGGATGAGGCGACCGACGCGCCGAAGATGCCCCAAGGCAGCAGCGGCTTTCGTTGGGCAAGCAAGAAGGGCCAATGGAACCTGCGCCTGGTTGACGGCCAGGATGGTTCCGAGATTAAGCCTCGCTTGAGCTTCCTTGAAGCCAACGATGAAGTTGTGCTGACTGAGTTCGACGACTTTGCCGCCGGATCTACGGTGTCACGCGGAGTACCCGTCCGCAAGCTGACCATTGCGGAAGGCGAGACTGTCTTTGTTGCAACGGTCTATGACCTCCTCATGGCGCAGTACGGCGTCAATCGCGGTCTCGCCGGTGATTATCCCGAGAGTTACGACGATGAGAATGCGCCCTACACCCCAGCTTGGAGCGAAAAATACACGGGCATCAGCCGCGATGTCTTGATCCGGTTCGCCCGCGAATGGGCAACCACGGCGGAGCATACTCGTGGTAAGTGCACGATCTTGATCGGCGCCGGGATCAATCACTGGTACCACGCCAACCTGATGTATCGAGCTGGCATTCACGCGCTCGTCTTCTGTGGCTGCGTTGGCGTCAATGGTGGCGGTTTAGCGCACTATGTCGGACAAGAGAAGCTCGCGCCGATGGAATCGTGGTCGTCCATTGCGCTGGCAAAGGATTGGTTCCCGCCGTCTCGCGTGCAAAACACGCCAAGTTGGCACTACGTCCATTCCGACCAGTGGCGCTATGAGCGCGATTTCACGGACTACCACACGGTACCACAGAGAAAGCACGAGAAGACAACCGCCCGCGGCCACACGATGGACATGCAGGTTCGTGCTGTTCGACAAGGCTGGCTTCCGTTCTATCCGCAGTTCCCAGAAAACCCGATCGATGTTGTCAAGCAAGCGCGTGCCGAAGGGGCAGAAACGCCCGATGACATCTCGAAATGGGTGGCCAAAAAGCTCCGCGACCGTGAAATGCACTTCAGCGTCGAAGACCCTGACGCTCAGGAAAATTGGCCCCGAGTTTGGTTTATCTGGCGCGGTAACGCCATCATGGCCAGCGCAAAAGGGCACGAGTATTTTCTGCGACACTATCTCGGCACGCATGACAACGCTGTCTGCAAAGACCTGGGGCAAGATTCCGTCAAAGAAGTGAAATGGCACGAGTCCGCGCCCACCGGCAAGATGGATCTGGTCGTTGATTTGAATTTCCGCATGGATACGTCCGCTCTTTACTCGGACATCGTTCTGCCCGCGGCGACGTGGTACGAAAAGGCGGATCTCAATTCCACGGACATGCACAGCTTTATTCACCCGCTCTCTCCCGCTGTGCCGCCATGCTGGGAATCCAAGAGCGACTGGGCCATCTTCCGTTCGCTTGCCAAGAAGTTCTCGGAGCTATGCCCCCAACACTTCCCAGAACCGGTCGAGGATCTTGTCGCCGCGGCGCTGGCCCATGATACGCCTGCCGAGGTCGCCCAACCGGATATGAAGCAATGGATCAACGGTGAATGCGAGCCGGTTCCAGGGAAGAACATGCCCGCGTTTAAGGTCGTCAAACGCGACTACGCGAATGTCTACAACCAATTCATTTCTTACGGACCTAATGTCCGGAGCAACGGTTTGGGGGCACACGGAACGCATTACGACGTTGCCGATGAATACGACAAGTACGCCGAGAACCATCGCACGGAAACCTGGGGCGGGAACACATATCCTTCGCTCAAGCAAGACATCGATGCCTGTAATGTGATCTTGAACTTCGCCACGGTCACAAATGGCGAGATGGCCTACCGGTCTTACCAAGACATGGAAACCAAGACCGGTGTTCCGCTTGCTCATCTTGCGGAGAAGAACCGCGGATTCCGCACATCTTTTGCGGACATCCAAAGCCAGCCGCGACGATTCATCAACAGTCCGATGTGGTCGGGCTTGATTGAAGACGGCCGATCCTATGCACCATTTACCTACAACGTGGAGAACGACATTCCTTGGCGGACTTTGACGGGACGGCAATCACTGTACTTGGACCATCCGGTGTATGTGGACTTTGGCGAGCACTTGCCCACTTACAAACCAAAGCCCCTGCCAACCGAGTACGCCGATCTGCAATTCAGTGAAAACGAGCAATCAGAACTCATGCTGAATTTCCTGACGCCGCACGGGAAGTGGCATATCCACTCGACCTACGGCGACAATCAGCGAATGACGACTCTGTCACGCGGCGTGTACCCACTTTGGATGAATGATCGCGACGCGGCTGCGCACGACATCAAAGACAACGACTGGATCGAGGTGTTTAACGATCACGGTGTGATCGTTACTCGCGCAGTTGTCAGCTCGCGAATTCCTCCAGGCATCTGCATGCAATACCACTCGCCTGAAAGAACGCATGGGATTCCAAAATCACCACTGCGAGGCAATCGGCGCGCTGGCGGCCACAACAGTCTGACGCGGACCAGGCTCAAGCCGAACTTCATGATCGGGGGGTATGGGCAGTTTACCTACCACTTCAACTATTGGGGGCCGGTCGGCTGCAACCGGGACACGCACTTGCTGGTCCGCAAGCTACCAGGTGAACCGGTGTATTGAATGGATGTCCGAACGGCACAAGAGTGAATCGCAGGATTGTTGGTAACTCGTTCTTTTGGTGGAGCGTGGACATGCAAGTCCGATCACAAGTTTCGATGGTCTTTCACTTGGACAAGTGCATTGGCTGCCACACATGCAGCGTTGCCTGCAAGAACGTGTGGACGGACCGCAAGGGCGCGGAATACATGTGGTGGAACAATGTCGAGACCAAGCCGGGAACTGGCTATCCCACAAAGTGGGAGGACCAAACCAAATACAAGGGAGGCTGGCAGTCCAACGGGAACGGCCAACTGACAATCTCCTCCACCGGCAAGCTGCGGGTCGTGCCAAATATCTTCCACAACCCGCACATGCCTAGCATGGATGACTACTACGAGCCGTGGACATACGACTATCAACACCTCTTTAATGCTCCGGAAGGGTCAGACCAGCCGACCGCTGAGCCGATCTCGATGGTCGATGGCGAAAAGATCGATGTGCAGTCCGGCCCCAATTGGGATGATGACTTGGGCGGATCACCGCTCTATGCCGAAAACGATCCAAACCTCGAAGGGCTGACAGAACAGCAACGCCTGCAACTTTCTAGTGTCGAACGGCTCGTCTTCTTCTATCTCCCGAGAATCTGTAACCACTGTCTGAATCCCTGCTGTGTCGCTTCGTGTCCGTCGGGTGCTTTATACAAGCGAGGCGAAGATGGGATCGTCTTGATTGACCAAAAGAAGTGCCGGGCATGGCGTTCTTGTGTCGCTGCCTGCCCTTACAAGAAGACGTACTTCAATTGGTTCACTGGCAAGAGCGAAAAGTGCATCCTCTGCTTCCCGCGTTTGGAGACTGGGCAAGCTCCGGCTTGTTTCCATTCCTGCGTTGGGCGAATTCGCTATCTGGGCGTTTTACTCTACGACGCGGAGCGATTGGAAGAAGTTGCCAAGCTGCCGGATGACCAACTTGTGGAAGGCCAGCGGTCCCTCATTCTCAATCCCCATGATCCGGCTGTCATCGAGGCAGCACAAAGAAATGGGATCTCTGATGGAGTGATCGAGTCCGCGCAGAATTCGCCCGTTTACAAGTTCGTCATGGACTGGAAGATCGCGCTTCCGCCACATGTCGAATACCGCACCCTCCCCATGCTGTTTTATGTTCCTCCCCTCTCGCCTGTGCAGGCGACAAAGGATGGGGACACGATTGGCCACAGTGGGGATTCTCTGTTTCACGACATCGATTCCTCGCGCGTTCCGATGCGTTTTCTGGCCAACCTCTTCGGCGCTGGCCATGAAGGGCCGGTCCGGTCTGCCTTGGCGAAACAAAAAGCGGTCCGGTGGCATCGCCGCGCTGAGACGGTGGGTGATGTCGATCGGGAAACAGCAAACCAAATGCTTCGTGAAGCCAACTGCACGCCGGAAGAGGCCGAGGCAATCTACAAGCTAACAGCTCTTTGCACCTTTGAAGATCGCTTCGTCATCCCGCCAATGCACAGGGAGGAAG
>JALCBR010000029.1:0-23907 GCA_028066245.1 Pirellulales bacterium
TAACCGTCAACCCCCTATGGCGCTCGGCAGCGCGCAGGGCGGCACGAAACACCCCTCAAATTTGACCAATGTCAATTTCGCCCGTACGCATGAGAGCAGGGCGTGTGGATTTCCATCGCGGGATGACTTGACCGTGTCCGTTGGGCTAGCGGACCGGCAACCGGCCAGGTGTTCTCGCTTCGCGGCGCCCAGTTTGCCACATTTGGAATCTGTATAGAGGACTCCAGGGGTAGCTCCCAAGCTGGCGGATCGCCGTATCGCTGACTACGGAAGGCTTGCCTAATCGTTACAACTAGTGCGATGGTTACGCTGCTAGCGTGAGAAGTGGGCAGTTTTCTACTCGCCGGGGCGTTAGAAAGCCGAAGAATGGCTTGAGACCGTAGCGGCTGCCACCAGGCAGCCGACTCACCCTCCCGGATGTGCTGCGGTGGTCATTGGAGGACCACACAACATGTTGAACTCCTCCAATGCCAAGTTCCAACGGTCGTCTGGCCATCGCCTTTCTTGTTGTCGCCGCAGGCGCTGCGCTTGCGTGGGCGTTCCGCCAGCCGGATTCTGCGGTTGAGCAGAGTTCGAACATTTCCCGAGGGATTGTCTACCGAGAGTCTCCTCCGCCGCCGGTTCCCACTGCGCATCTGTCCGTGCGCAATCCATTGCCCGGAACATCAACGGAGGAAGCTTCTCTCCCGTCTGCTGAACCGGCTCACATGCAACGTACGTTCGCCGCGGCATCGTCAGATGGTTTGATCAACGTTGTACCGCGCAGCAGAGAGGTCCATGGCGGTGATGCCATCGCTCACACGGCGCGGCGAATTCCGCCGATTAGCGCTGGAGCAAGCGGTTCAATCAACCAACCTGTGTTGTCGGCGAATCCACCTCAACCGCCAGATATGAACGGCTTCCGCGCCACCAGAGCGCGGAAGCATCTGATCGCTGATGGCGACACACTGGCTGATCTGGCCGAGCTCTACCTCGGTGACGCGGGACGGGCGGAAGAGATCTTTGAACACAATCGTGATCAATTACCAGCAGCGGATGTCTTGCCGCTGGGGGCAACGATTGTGATCCCCGCGCGATAGGCGCTCGCCGCGCACATTTTGCCTGGCACAGACTCTCACTGGCGATTCCGCACTTTGTGAGCCAATACACGGCGCTACTGCGCAGGTCAGGTGACCATAGAGAATTCGCTCTTACTGGGCTGCTTCCCCTCTCCGTTCAGGCGAAGGAATTTTATGAATCGAAATCTACTTCCATGGTCCTTATGCGCTTTGCTGGTGGCGGTGCTTGCCGTCCAGAACCTAGACCGTACATCTTTGTGGCTGACATCTTCAGCAGACGCAGCAGAAGTCAGTTTGACTGGTGCGTTTGTCGATCCGTTACCTATTTATGAAGCGGAAGAGCTGGTCAAAAAACGCGCGGACCGCGGAAGAGCATATCTGCCGTTTTTGGATGTCGCCACCATGGACCTGGGCATCTACTCTCTGCCCAAAGGTGGCACCGATGGGCAATCGCCACACGACAAGGATGAAATCTACTATGTGCTTGCCGGTAAGGCCAAAATCCGGATCAAAGGAACAGCGCATGACGTGAAGGAAGGTTCAATCATTTTTGTTGCCGCAGGTGACGAACACCGATTTGAAGACATTCAAGAAGATCTGGATTTGCTGGTGTTCTTCTCAAAAGCAAAGCCTGCGCGGAATTGACTGCTTCTCGCGATGCCGGCGGTCATGGAATGTCACTGAGCAAGGCAAGCGATTGCGGAACAAGTGTTGCGCAAAAGATGATTGGCCGCCGAGCAGCATGTGCCCGGCGGCCAAGAGCGTTACACAACACCTGTCCTTACCAGCAGTAGCCTCCGTAGAAGTACGGTCTGTAGTAGGTGTATGTCGGGTAGTGGTAGGTCGGATAGTACGTGGGGTAATATGGCTTAAAGCAGCTGTATCCGTAGCCGTAACCATAGCCGCCCCAACCGTGGTTTCCGGCCTCTGCGTCCGTGGCGGTCGCCATGCCAAAGACTGCGACCAACAGACCTGCAACCAACAACATCTTCGTGAGCTTGAACATTTTCGACCCTCCTGGGATCAGTTGACGATTTTGTTGTCCCGCCGCAGTGGCGGCGACTTTCTACGTAGCCAAGCGACAACGAGTGAGAGTCGTTACAGGCTTCCTCGATTTTCTGAGAGAAACTGCCAAGCGGCATTACGGAACAATTGCGGAACAGGACATGGTGTCCCCAAATCCACTATCGTGAGTATCCCTCCAGCATGTTGTGCCCTTTGAGCATTCGGCTCGCTTCGCCCATCCACGGGCAATCTCGACTTGGCGGAAGCGCGACAATCGTCATAGAATGCTCACTGTATCTTCATGTGAGTGGATGAGATTCCGTGGATCATTTGCAGGGAGGCAAAGGATGGCGACGCTCCTTATCACCGGCGCTCAGCGGCCTGTTGCGGCCAACTTGGCCGTGGTGCTTTCATCCGCGTTTGACGTTGTGGCCGTTTGTGATGCACTGCCTCCACGCAGACAGGCGAAGACGACGCTCCCCCGTCTCCAAGGCTGCCAAGTCACGCTCGCGGCCAACGCTCAGGATGCCGCTGATCTGATTCACGGAATTGGGCCTCAGGCGGTGATCCATTGTGGCGGCCTTTCTGCAAGCGCTTGGGAGGCAACTGAATTCAATGCCAACTCGGACAGCGCCTTCATCTGCTCAGCGGCCCAAGCTGCCTGTCACGTGGAGGCACATTTCACGCTCATCTCAACAGACGCGGTATTCGATCGACCCCACCTCTTCCACAAAGAAGGGAGTCGCGCGGAGTCGACGGATGCCCCTTGGATTCACAGTTTGGAATCAGCGGCTTTGG
This sequence comes from Pirellulales bacterium, assembly GCA_028066245.1. Classification (GTDB taxonomy): domain Bacteria; phylum Planctomycetota; class Planctomycetia; order Pirellulales; family S012-138; genus CALJLD01. The sequence goes on from JALCBR010000029.1 coordinate 2,862, forward strand.
AATGGGGTGGCCTCGTCCTGCGAACACATGCTCTGGCATGGAGTGCCACGCCATCCGCAACGCTGAGCGAGCGCCTTTACGAATCGCTGCACCATCGTACAGCGTTGTCTGTCAATCCGGCGGCCTATGCAACGCCCGTTCTTGTCGATGACCTTGCCGAAGGCTGGCTGAGAGCCTTCGACCGACAGCTCCGCGGCGTTCTGCATCTGGCAGGCAGTGAACGCGTCGGCCAATTGCGTTTCGTGCGCAGCTTGGCCACAGAGCTTGACCAGGCTGAATCACTCGAGGAACTGTTGGCTTACCCAAACTTTGCGGCGACTCATCATCGCGAAACGTCGCTGTGTTCTCGTCGAGCGTGCGATCTCGTAGGCTGGCGTCCCTTACTTTTTGGGGATGCACTGCGCCAATTTGCCAGCCAATGCCATGATGGGCGCTGGGATGCTCTCGGCAGGACAGTAAAATCGACTCCTACGGCTCAAGCGGCCTAGTGCAGCGTCACGCCATCATGCAAGTTGTTCGCTGCTGTGGCAGTCAATCTCGCGCCTGCCGCTCACAAACGTTGAGCAACACCTTCCTCATTGATTTCGTTCTTTTACCAGGTCAAACGTGAGAATCGTCATCCTGCCCGACTACGATCGGATGAGCCATTGGGCGGCTGAATACATTACCCGAAGGATCCAGCAATTTCCTACTTCCGCTGACCGGCTGTTCACGCTTGGATTGCCCACCGGTGGCACGCCGCTTAAAACGTACGAGTATCTGGCGCAGTTCTACCGTGACGGTCGCGTTTCTTTTCGCGGCGTCTCGACGTTCAACATGGACGAGTACGTCGGCCTGCCGGAACAACATCCGCAGAGCTATCACACGTTCATGAATGAGAAACTGTTCTCGCACGTCGACATCAACTCAGACAATGTCCATATTCCTGACGGCAACGCCGAAAACTTGCAACGTGAATGCGCAGCTTATGAACGGGTAATCGTTGAACGCGGCGGCATACGACTTTTTGTCGGAGGTCTGGGCCATGACGGCCACGTGGCGTTCAACGAACCCGGCTCTAGCTTGCAAAGCCGTACACGCGTAAAAACTCTAACCATGGAGACACGCCGCGCCAACGCGCGGTTCTTTGATAATGATGCCAAAAGCGTGCCCAAGCAGGCAATCACTGTCGGGCTTGCCACACTGATGGACGCGGACGAAGTGTTGCTCCTGGTCAGTGGTGATGCCAAGGCGAGAGCTCTGCGGAAGATCGTGGAAGATGGCATCAACCACATGTGGACCGGTTCCATTCTGCAAATGCATCGGCGAGCCGTGATCGTCTGTGATGAAGCTGCCACAGCGGCCTTGTCCACCAGCACAGTTAAGTACTTCAAGGACATTGAAGACAGTTTGAGCGAAGCGGGAGCCGATCCGTATTCCAGTGCATACGAGGATTTCGCGTGACCAGCGTCAGCACTCTATCTCGTGCACGTCGCGCTCTATCAGCAGACGAAATCAGCTGCTTGCGATCCAATGGTTGCATAGCGTCTGATTGGTCTAACGTCACCGTGGCCGAGAACTTCCGCCCCGAATGCGTCCGCGATGTCACTTTCTCTGGTCGCGTCTCGTTGGGAGAGTTTACAGAAACTCACCGACTGCCTGGGGGATGGGAGCATCAAAGTGGCGTCTATCGAGCCGCCTTGTACAACGTTTCACTTGGCGACAATGTTCTCGTCCGCAACGTTGGTCGACACATCGCCAACTACGAGATCGGCAACCGCGCTCTGATCGACCATGTCGATCTGTTGGTGACCGAAGGCAAGTCGACATTCGGCAACGGGACCATGGTCAACGTCGTCAACGAAGTCGGTGGCCGCGGCGTTCCATTGGTTGACCGACTCTCCGCGCAGCTCGCGTACGTGCTAGCGTTTTATCGCCACCGGGATGATCTTCAGCAACAACTCCGCGCGTTGATTGATTGTTATGTGCAGGAATCTCGCTCGCAAATCGGTTTCGTCGGCGCGGAATCCCAGCTGGTGAATTGTGGGGCGCTTCAGAATGTTCGCGTTGGCGAAGCCGCGACCATTAGCGGCGCCGCGCGTCTTGCTAATGGAACCATCCACAGCAACGCCGCCGCGCCAACGACCATTGGTGATGGCGTCATTGCAGAAAACTTCATTGCCGCCAGCGGCAGCCTGATTGACAGTGGCGCGCGACTGGATCACTGCTTTGCAGGACAAGGTGTGGTGATCGCGCGCGGCTTCTCCGCGGACCATAGCTTGATCTTCGCCAATAGTGAATTGAAGCATGGGGAAGCCTGCTCGCTATTCGCAGGGCCATTTACCACCACGCATCATAAAGCGTCCCTGTTAATTGCCGGGCTGTTCTCATTCTCTAACGCTGGCAGCGGCTCCAACCAGAGCAACCATCTCTACAAGCTAGGCCCGCTGCATGAAGGTATCCTGGAACGCGGCGTCAAGACTGGCTCCTCATGCTATGTGATGTGGCCGGCGCGGGTGGGTGCATTCAGCGTCGTCTTAGGACGGCACTCGGGAAGATTCAATACGTCAGACTTTCCTTTCTCGTACCTGTTTGAGGTTGATGGGAAGACGTTGCTGGTGCCTGCGGCGAACTTGACAACTGTTGGTCCACGGCGCGATGAAGACAAGTGGCGACGCCGTGACCGTCGCACAGACCCGGATCAACTGGACCTAATTAACGCGCGGACGCATACTCCCTACACAGCTGCGCGGATGATTCGCGCGGTGGACCTGCTCCGCAGCCTGGATGCTAGCAGTCCGGCTGATTCCAGAACGATCTCTCACGGCGGCGTCCGCATTCAGCGGTCGAGATTGCATAAGGCCACACGGACCTATGAGATGGCTATCCAGCGGTACCTGGGCGATGTCGTCGCCTCCCGACTGGAATCTGTGTTGGCCAAGATGGGCAAGTTCGATTCGCTACGAACACTGCTGGAGAAATTCAAACAACATACCCGTGGCGGCACCGGCAAGTGGGTGGATATTGCCGGACTTTACACGCCACAGGCTCAGTTGGAGCACGTACTGGAGCGGCTGACATGCGGCGAATTCCACACGTTGGATGAGTGGAGCCAAGCAGTCAATGAACTGGGCCCCAAGACCGAGCAATGGGAATGGGACTGGGTGCTTTCCACTTGGACGGCGCGAATTGGCAAGTTACCGGGAGCGATTGATCTGGATGATGTCATTGCTTGCATCACGGTTTGGCAGGCCGCTACGGCCCAGTCGAACAAGATCGTACTGCGAGACGCCGAAAGTGAATTCAGCGAGCGGGGATCGGTCGCCTTCGGCCTTGATGGCGATGACCAGGCGCGGCGCGATGACTTTCGCGCTGTCCGGGGTTCCTTCGATCGCCACGCATTTGTACAACAACTCCAGCAAGAAGACGCCGACACTCAACAGAGAGCTGAAGTGTTGCTTGCGAGGCTCGAACGCATCAGGCAAATGGGGTAAAGCGGGAGCTTTGTCCGGAAAGTGATCGCGCGCCTGCAAGGGATTGCGGCTGCGAGGTCGATAAGAGATACGCAGGCTCGCGCGCTGGCAGTTTGCCATGAAAGACGCGAGACCCGCACATTGTACTTACCAGGAGCTTGGGCATGGACGCCCCTATCTACCCCGGAGAAGTCCGTCGTATCGTTAAGCGGACTCTTGTCGAATTTGGCCTCACCATGCGGCATTTGGCGGAGCTGAGCGAATGCCTGCTGGTCCAAGATGGCCGTTGCTACGGGCGCTCATATCGTACCGCCGGGTATATGGCCATGTGGCTGGCATCGATGCAGATGATCCAGTTCTACGATGAAGACGGCGTGATGCTCCGCACCGTCAATCTGGGCCAGGATCCCGTTCCCGTGCGGCAAGCAGCCTGAGTTGTTCCGACTTCAGCGATGCTCCACGGCACTGCAAGGCCGGTGAGTTGCTGTCATTCGCCTGTCAGCGCCCGAATCGCGGCATCCGCAGTCGCAACGGCTTCCGAATCGGTCGTCTGCGCGCCTCGTTTGAGATCGTTCAGCAGGTCGCCCAGGAACTCCTCTTCCAACCAGCCGGCAAGCCATGCGGCGCGGCTGGCAGCGTATTCTTCCTGCAGTCGGCGGAAGAGTTGGGCAGCGGCGCGGCGCAGTCCGGCACCGGTCGTATCGACAATCGCCTCGCCGCCGCCGGTGATTCCACCAGTGATGGCCGCCTCTGTGGCCAGCTGCCCAGCGGTGTGTCCTGCCGCTTGCACGGCCGCGTCATGCACCAGACCGCCGGCCACCATCCAACCGCTGACGGCTAAGGAAACCGTGATCGCCGGTCTTGCCAAAGCCACGGCTGTATCCAAACGTCGCAGTACACTGGTCACCCGCGGGTTTCCTTCAGACCATTCTTCTAGCTCCCTTCGGGCGATCTTTCGAAAATCGTCATCAATCGGGGAAAGCGATTCATGAGCTACCTCCGCGCGGGCGAGCAGGTCCGCGCGAGACGACCCAGAAAGCAGCGTTTCCAATCTCGGGCGGAGCATGGCATTACCAACTTTGGCCAACCGTTCCAGCTCCATGATCATTGCTTCCACGGACCGTACCACCGCTGTCCGTTCTCGACGTCGAAAGTCTTCAACGGGATCGGTTCCCGGTCCAGCTACGGCTGACCAGGCTTTACGCACCGGCCACGTGATGCCACTTCCCAATTTGCGGTAGAAGCCGTGCAGTCCCCGAGACCAGCCGCTTCGGCTCTGGTCCCACCAATCGCGGATTTCGTCAATCAAGACCTCTGACGGGAGAGACGGCCAGACGACGCGCGCCATTTCCGTTCCGGCCAGCGCGGCAGCGGCCGAATGAAACTCTCCGGAGGCTTTCCGCAGAGTTTCCAAGTAACCGCCGACACTCTGCTCGCTATCCAGCACCTCGGACATGGCTCCGTGCAGAGTGCGGATTTTGATCGTGTCGAATTTCAAAGAAGCCAGATCGTCGCGCAGCGAACTGGGCGTTTCACTCAGTTGCTTGCCGTCCACGCCCGCTGCGTAAAACGGAAGCGCAAGCTGCACGGAACTTTGCCGGTCATAGGGAACAACGTAGACCAACTCGATCTCGGCTCCGGTCTCGCGACGGAACGTCTCTAGCCAAAGCGGCCAGAACTCACGGTCATCGCTTAGATCACATTGGTTGAAGACGGCGATCACCGGTTTGCCGGCTTCTGCAGCAGCGCGGAAGAACCGCTTCACCGCGGCGTCGTTGTACTTCTGTTGCGTCAACACAGCGATCAACACGTCTGCCGTCCGGCGAATGTGATCCGCTCTCCGCCAGTTGACGGGTGCGTCGGAATCCACGTCTGGCGTGTCTAAAAGCAGCAGTCGCTTGGACACGCTCTGCCCTGTGCGCCAGAAAAGCAGGTCTTCCTCGGCCGCGGCCAGCGGGTCTTTCGCGTCTTGCCAGCCACGTAAGTCAAAGCCGGGAAAGAGTCGCGTTAATGTAGTTTGCTCAGAAAACTTCTCCGGGACCAGGCAAACTGGATGCTTGGTTCCGGCAGCCAGAGGGCTTACGCCCGAGGCATTTTCGCCTGCCAGATGATTGAAGATGACAGATTTGCCGATGTTGGTTCCGCCAACAACCGCGACGATCAGCCAAGGGTCGTCCGTCAGCTGAGGTAACAGTTTGCGTTCCAACAACTGGAACCATTCAAAATCATCCGGCCACGGCACACCCAGAAAATCCGCGTCCGCGCGCAGGTCGACCAGCGCCCGATGCAAGCGGACGACATACTCTGACCATTGGCGGAATTCATCGGACATGGGGAGGAGTGATCTGAGATTGATCCGCTCAATCATAGATCGAGCGATGGCGATCAGGAAAACTCGGACATCGCGATGCAACTGGACAAGCGCGGCTCTATGGATCGTACGGATTAAGAAGGCAAGATCGAACTTTTTGACGCCTGCGTGTCTCGATGGTGCTTCGTTTACCGCAGGCGATTCTCGACAGGAAATCACCTGCGGCTACAGACACTCCAACGGGAACAGCTGCGTCCGTGGCTCACTTCAAACACGCGGCTACCCGGCGTTCTCAACCGCCAATCAGAACGTGCTAGAGTGCCGTGGTCTCGGGCACACCAGTCATCAAGTTGAAATTCTGCACCGCTGCGCCGGAGGCGCCCTTAATAAGATTGTCCAGGCAACTGATCGTCAGCACCTTACCCCGAACCACACGAACGGTCACATCACAGAAGTTCGTTCCCAGCGTATCCTTGGTGGCCGGCAAATGATCCACCACGCGAACGAACGGGTGATCATGATAGAACTCTCGGAGTGTTGTCAACAGCACGTCTTCTGTGGGGAGTGATGTGCCCAACGGGTCAGAATACGTCGTTGACAGGATGCCACGATCCATGGGAATCAGGTGCGGCGTGAAGATCACGCGCACGTCTTGTTCGGCCGCTTTGCCAAGGATCAGCTCAATCTCCGGCGTGTGACGATGGCGGCCGACGTTGTACGCGGACACGCTCTCATTGCATTCCGGATAGTGCGTGGTCAGTTTAGGCTGGCGGCCTGCCCCAGAGACGCCGCTCTTGCTGTCGATGATGATCGACTGATGATCGATGAGCTTTTGTTTTAATAGAGGCGCCAAAGCCAGGATGGTCGACGTGGGATAACAACCAGGGTTGGCGACGAGCTGCGCTGGACGAATCTGATCGCGAAACAACTCCGGCAACCCGTACACTGTCTCCGGCAATCGAGCGGCGTCTGGATGCTTCCCACCGTACCACTGTTCGTACTGCTCTGGATCATCCAGCCGGTAGTCCGCGCTCAAATCGATGACTTTGCAGCCGGCATCCAACAGTTGCGGCACAAACGACGCTGAGACCGCATGCGGCAAACAGCAAAAGGCAAACTCCGCGCGACGTGCAATCGTCTCTGCCGATGGATTGTCGCACGTCAAATCCAAGCGACCGGCGAGCAAAGGATGCACCGCGGCGATATGCGGCTTTTCTTCCTGACGGCTGGTGACCGTTGTGATTTCCGCTTGGGGGTGCCGCAGCAGAATCTTGATAACTTCCAAGGCCGAGTAACCGGTGGCCCCGATGATGGCAATTGTTGTCATGAGCTTGGAGAATTGAACTACGGGGCAAGAACGCGCCAATGCTGGCCATGCGCCCATATTGCGAGTATATCTGGATTTCCGATTGCGAACTATGGTCCGCAACCTGCACGACCTTCACCAAGTTCCAACGCAATTCGCGCGTCGTTGCTCGCGGGGCATGCCTCACCCCATCATTCATCGTCGGCTGATTCGAATCCTGCAGGTGGCGGTGCTTGCCGCCGTGACGTATTTCATCTTCCGCAACGTTGTCAGTTCTTGGGATGAGATTCGGACACGTCGTGCGGTGGATAACGTCAGCTGGCTGCCACTGGTGGCCTCGGCAGTCATTTATCTTGTTGGCTTAATCCCGGCGATCTGGTTCTGGCGGCAGGTGCTGGCTCGACTTGGACAGCCACAGCCAGCCCTGTCGCTTTCCGCAGCATACTTCATCGGCAACTTAGGGAAGTATATCCCTGGCAAGGCGATGGTCATTGTGTTACGTGTTGCCTTTCTGCGGAATAGGGTCTGCACTCTCCGCACCGCTGCGGCGAGCGTGTTTTATGAAACTTTGACCATGATGGGCGTGGGCGGGTTTTTGGGCGCTGGCATCATTGCTGTGCTGTTTCGCGACAGGTGGTGGTATGTGTTGTTGGCTACTGTCATGGCCGTTGCATCTTTAGGGCCAACGCTGCCGCCTGTCTTCGGCTGGCTGTTGAAGAAGCTGAATGGCGAAACGGACGCCAATTCAGACGACAACACACCGGATCCGCAGAACCTGGACACCAGTCATGTACTGAGTTCCAGTTTCAGTAAGGACGCTCCGCTCAAGCCCTTGGCCAATTCCACTCGCAAACTCGATACGAGCGTCATGTTGGCGGGTTGGCTCGCCCACGTGATTGGTTGGATCATCCTTGGCGGCAGCCTATGGGCTGTTTGCCAGGGGCTGGAAATACAGCCCTCCGAGAGCTACGCAAACTGGCCGCTGCAACTTGCCATTTGTACAGCGGCGGCAAGCCTGGCCATGGTGGCGGGATTCCTGTCATTGATTCCCGCTGGGGTGCTGGTGCGAGAATCAATGATCCTGGTCGTGCTGACTCCTGTCTACGGTCAGTCCAACGCGATGCTCGCTGCTGTTGTCTTGCGATTGGTTTGGCTGGTGGCAGAATTGGTGATTTCCGGTGTGCTCTATGCTACCGTTAGAGGAAGCGTAGCAACTAAAACGGCAGACTAGTTCTCTCTCGGTGTTGCTCCGCTACGACGTCAATCTTGTCACTTTGCACAACTTCAGCCAAGTGAATGACGCGGTGGCTTTGCCTTCAGTCTTGGCGGGTTGTCCGTGCTTGTTCTTTTGGCCGCTCAAGCACATTGTCCCCAGCATCACGCCATTCATCCGATCTGATTTCCGTCGTCGTCCCTGTTCTGGATGAGGAAGAATCTCTCCGCGCGCTGTACGAGCAGATTGACACAGTTGCGAAACAGCAGGACTACACTATCGAGTTGATCTTTGTCGATGATGGTTCCGACGATGGATCGTGGGGGGTGATCGAATCCTTGGCGGTGGAAGATGCTCGAGTTCGCGGGATTCGCTTTCGACGCAACTTCGGCAAGGCGGCGGCGCTGTCTGTTGGATTTTCCGCCGCGCGCGGAACGCGAATCTTTACGATGGACGCTGACCTACAGGATGACCCCGCGGAGATCCCCAAGCTTTTAGCGCGGCTGGATGGTGAAACGCCCCGAATTGCCGCTGGTGCCAACTCGGAGCATGACGCTGCTATGGCAAACGGTGAAAGCCTGGATCCGTGCGACGTGGTCAGTGGGTGGAAGCGGACGCGGCATGATCCCTGGCATAAGGTGATCCCATCGCGGATTTTCAACTGGATGGTCCGTGTGGTGACGGGCGTGCCGTTACACGATCACAATTGTGGAATGAAGTGCTATCGCAGCGAAGTGCTGCGCGAGATCCGCTTATACGGAGAACTGCACCGTTTTGTGCCGGTGCTGGCTCAAGCGCGAGGATTCAAAGTTGCTGAGGTTGAGATCAACCACCGTCCTCGCAAGTTTGGCCGTTCGAAGTTCGGCATGTCACGAATGCTTAAGGGCTTTCTCGACTTAATGACAGTGAAGTTCATTGTCGGCTACGGTAAGCGTCCGCAGCACTGGCTAGGCTCGGTCGGCCTGTTGAGCTTTGGGTTCGGTGCAGTGATGCTGACCGTGCTGGCGGTATGGTGGGTCTTGTCTCGCAACCTGCCGGGTTGGACGCCCATCCATCTGCATGAGCGAGCCGTATTCTTTTATTCGCTCGGGTTTCTCCTCTTTGGGGGGCAGTTGATGTCTGTGGGCTTTCTGGCGGAACTGCTGATCGCCCACCACAGTCACGATTCCGATACGTACTCGATTGCCGCAGAAACGCCGGAACGATTACCTGATGAGCGCCACCATGAACGCAACGCCTCTTGAGCAAAAGCGACGCCGCGACAACAACCGACCGCTCCGCTGGAGTGTCTATATGTTGATGATTGCCGTGGCGCTGGGAAGTTCCACAGCGCGAATCTTCATGCAGTACGACAAGGAGCAGCCGCACCCGTTCAAGTCCTCAAACGACAAGAGCCGCTGGGCGACAGTACGGGCACTCGTTGAGAACAAGACCTACGAAATTGACGAGATCATCGCTGACAAAGATTGGGACACAATCGATAAGGTCCAGCACAAGAATAGACACGGCGTCGATGCATTCTACTCCAGCAAACCACCGATCCTGGCTACGATGGCCGCCGGCATCTACTGGCCAATTTACCACTACGATGAACTCAAGGGCTGGGTGACCGGAGACAAAAGCAAAGATGCGGACGGAAACCACACAACTGAGGAGAACAGCGCGGCGAATGCGGACGCGTCGACGATCTCTGCCGCCACGGACGCGGCCGAGAACGGACATCGGTTCCGCTTTGAGGATTACCCGTACGATGTGTCCGCCATTATTTTGATCTTTACGAATCTGATTCCTTGGTTCGTGTTCTTAGTGGCGGTTGCCAAGTTTGCCGATCGCTACGGAACTTCAACCTGGGGGCGGATGTTTGTGGTCGCCACGGCGGCGTTCGGCACATACTTGTCCACGTTTTCCATCGTGCTGAACAACCACCTACCTGCAGCAGCTTCTGCTGCTATTGCCATCTACGCCACTTGCCGCATCTGGATCGATGGGCAGACAAAGCTACGGTACTTCTTCCTGGCGGGTTTGTTTGCCGCCTTCACAGCAGCGTTTGAGTTGCCAGGGTTGGCGCTGTTAGGCGTGCTGGGCTTGCTGTGTTTGATTCGCGCCCCCGGTCGCACGCTGCTTGTGGGATTGCCTGCGGCGGCGCTGGTTGTGGGCGGGTTTTTCGCCAGCAACTACGCCGCGCACGATACTTGGAGACCACCGTACATGCATCGTACGATGGATCTCGAGGACCCGGACAATTGGTACAACTTTGAAGGGAGTTATTGGGCCAATCCCGAGCGACTCCAGAAAGATGGAGCCGAAAAAAGGTCACCCCAAATAGCTAAAGAGTTTGATGCCGGCGAGAGTGACATGCGAACCTACGTGTTCCATGCCACAATTGGCCATCACGGTGTCTTTTCGCTGACGCCGATCTGGGGACTTTCCCTGCTGGGCTTCCTGATCATGCTGTTTTCTGGAACTGGAAGAAGGCGACTGCTGGCATTGCTATTGCTGGCGGTGGCTGGTGTGGTGTTGTCGTTTTGGCTGTTTTATCTGCCTGGCGAAGCACGAAACTATGGAGGCCACTCTGCAGGGTTCCGTCACGCTCACTGGTTAATTCCGATCTTCCTGGTATTCCTGTTGCCGGCGGCAGACTTGTTCAATAAGAGCCGAGTCCTGCGCTTTGTGGCATTGCTCTTGCTGATTGCGTCCGTCTTTGCGGTCACCTACAACGCAAACAATCCATGGACACATCCTTGGCTGGTCGATTCGATGGTCCAAACGGGCTATCTGCCAGCTGACGCGGTGAAATAGCAAACAATCAAGAGGAGCGATTATGAGCATAGGGCTGGATTGGGTTTTGACACTTGGTCTCAGTGCCCTCGGTGGTATTGTGTTCTTTCTCTACCGAATCAGCGCCCTTTTTGCAGCTGGACTTCAATGAACACATTCGTGCGATGGAGTCGATTGACCAGCGGCTTGCCAACTTAGAAGCGGGATTGAGAGCGAGCGCTAGTGCTGGCGCTGATCAATCAGATAAGCAGACTTCATAGGTCCTTTACACCCCTCACTACGACCGCGGGTCGGCTGCTTGCTTCGCAAGCAGCCGAAAGCATACGACGCATCATAGCGCGAGCGCTCGTTGAGAGTTACCGCCATTGACTCTCTGCCAGCACTCATAGTTTTCACATTGGCGTCGTCTTCACACCGTCTCGGCACCTTCACACGGGGCGGCCCATCTGACAGCGGTCATGCGCGGTCGACAAGGTTCTTGCCCATCGTCACCAGGGTGCAGTCGTTCGGAATAGACCGCTAGCATAGATTGGGAAAGCTATCGCGGTTGTCCTGTTAATTACGGGAATTCACTCAATTGGCAAGACTTACCGTGACGATGGGTTCTAACGCTGATACCACCTGTAGCGGCTGTGCGTACATCCAGATATCGGGGGACGACGTGGACACCACGAAGACAACACAAGCCGGGACTCAGGATATGGTGTGTGGAGGCGCCTCGAACCAACGATGCGGCGAGCCGAGATCCATGAAAAGAATCATCACTGCGATATTGTGTGGCGCCTTTATCCTCAGCGCCTTTGCCGGCGCGGCTCACGCGCAGCCACGGGGCCAATACCCGGGCAACTATCCGCAGAGCTACTTTGAAGGTCAAGGCTCCTATGTCGGAGGATATGGAGGCGGCAGCGGAGCCATGCGGACGACGCTACCGGGTACGATGGAACACTTATACCTAGGCTTTACAGGCGTTGATGAAGGTTTGGGATTTGAGGGCAGCTTCTTCACGCTTGGTGGCTTGTTTCCGTTCTACCATGACGGTTTTGATGGCACTTGGTTTTCCGATGATCGATTGCATGTTTCCGAGGAGGGTGGCTTCTTTGGAAACTTTTTGATTGGCCGCCGGCAGATCATCGGCGAGACCGTTCACGGCTTCATTTTCGGCTACGACTATGACCGCGATAAGGCAGACGTCTTCGGCCATGAGTTCCATCAACTCTCGGGCGGCCTGAACATCACCAACGATGACTACGAGTTCAACTTCAACGGTTACCTCCCCATCAGTAATACTGACTATCAGATTGGCTCAGACACTACGCCTTTTGTGGGCAACCTGATGCTGATCCAACCGGGGTATGACATCGCACTTTCTGGACTTGACGGCGAGTTCGGCTTCGCACTTCCGGGCATGGAACACTGGGCGGCAAAAGCATTCGCGGGCTACTACTTCTACGATCCGCTGGAGCGAGTCTCACCGGTTGATGGATTTGGCGGTGCCCGAGTTCGCTTTGAATTCTCGCCACACCATCGGGTGTCTTTCAACCTGCAAGTCAATCACGACGACACGTTCGACACGACCGGGTTCCTGAACGTCAACTGGCACTTCTTTGGTGGCAGGCATCCGGCTGCAAGCAGCAAGACGCTGCAGCCGTCCGTCCGCAACGCGCATATTGTGCGTATGCACCAGGAACCCATCATTGCTACCAATCCGCGTACAGGCTTGGTCTACAACGTCCTTCACGTCAACAACCTGGCAAACCCTGGTGGAGACGGCACGTTTGAAGCGCCGCTTGACAACCTGACGGACGCTCAAACTTTGTCGATGGTGGACGATTTGATCTACGTCCATGGCACCGGAGTCACGTACTCCAACACAATTCAATTGAAAGATCGCCAGGCCTTGATCGGGAGTGGTCCAGGTCTCGTGACAGTCCCCACCGTGGAAGTTGGCGATTTTATCGTTCCGTCAATTACGGATGTGAATCCGGTCCTCGGAACACCGCTTGGACCTAGCGTCTTCCTCGCCAATGACAATCTGGTTGCCCGCAACACCTTTACGGGTCAGTCAGGTATCATCGGAACTGGCATCAACAACACCAGCTTGGTGGCCAACACCTTCCTGGGTAACACGCTCAACGGAGCGACGATTCAGAATTCGACAGGCGTATTGCTGATACAGCGGAATACGTTCAATGGTGTAGGCGCAGATGGGTTCAACATTTCGAACTCCACTGGAACATTCAATATCTTTGACAACACGTTCATCAACAACATCAATGGCAATGGCGGCCACCTACTATCCACAAACGGTAACGCGTTTGTCATGGGCAACCGCTTTGGCTCAAGCGCACAAGCCCCGATGCCAAACGGTACCGGCTTCCGCGTCACCGCCACTGCCGGCACGATGAACGTCTTGTTCTCGGAAAACACGGTTGTTGGTGATACCGTGGGCGCCACTTTCCAGAGCTTCAATGTTGGCACAGTGTTGAATACAACCGTGACCAACAATAACTTCTCTCGCACGATCATCGACGCGTTGCAATTCATCGCCAGTTCCGGATCAACGAGCAACATCAACATCTTCGATGACTCGTTCTCAAACAACGGTACCAACGGCGGAATCGCCATTCGAGTTGTCGCCACTAACCCGGTGGCAATGGGACAGGCGTCGACAGCTAACGTCACGATCTCGAATGTTAACATCGACGTTGGCGGCGGTGGTGCTGGTCCTGCGGCGGGAATCCTTTTGTCGGACGTTGGCAACGCGAACTTCTTCGCCAATATCGATCAGCTCACTGTGACAGATACTGCCGGACTAGGAAGCATTGGTTCAGGTTTGGCCGCGACCTTCGGCAACACAAATGGCGTTGCCAGTACTGTCACGCTTGCGAATTCAATGTTCTCCGGCGTAACGAACTCTGCAATGAGCTTCAGCACTGGTGGACTCGGTGCGGTACAAATCTCCAGTGTTGTGGCCATGAACAATGGGACGGGAATCACGACGACTGCCGCGAGCGGAGTTCTTGATGTGCATATCGACAACAGCATCTTCAGCAACAATACCGCAGATGGCGCCAATGTGATGTTGTCCGGCGCAGGCGTTCACGTTTTGACAGTTAACAACAGCGCCTTCAACAACAATGGCGATCATGGCTTTGAGCTGCACGCCACACCAGCCGCACCGCAATTCTTCGGATTCTTTAACAACAACGTGTTCCTCAACAATGGCGGCCCACAGGATTTCCTCGCACAAGTGGATGTTGGCGGCAATCCACCGCTGCACGCAGGCACCTTACTCTGCCTGTCGTTCTCCCAGAATATTGCCACCTCAAACTACGTGCTGAACAACAATGCCGATCCTACGACAATGCCACCGGAAATGGCCACATTTCAATTTGAAGACGATGGCACCAATGTGCCTGGATTCACCGCAGGTGGAGCTTCAGGGGTCACACAAGTGGCGCTTGGGACCTGTGCCGCAGGCGCCGCACCATTCCGTTTGCTGCCTCCGTGATCGGGCAAACAACTTGACGTAACACAAATCGGCCTCCCGAGTACGCTCAGGAGGCCGATTTGTTTTAGGCAAGCTTGGCAAAAGTTTGTCTTTGCCCTGTTGAGATGTCCAAGGTGGAGCTTATTTGTACCGAGCTGGGGTTCCTCCGGGTGGCAATGACCGATTGATGAACTCCCGAATATCCTCATTTGCCTGACGAAGGTCTTCCTTGCGGAGATACATCATATGCCCACTGCGATAGCCTTTGAAACTCAGCCGGTCTTTCATCTTGCCGCTGGGGTCTAAGTGCCACATTGTATATTTGGCGTTGAAGTAGGTGGTTGCCCCGTCGTAGTAACCTGATTGGATCATGACGTTCAGGTACGGATTCATGGCCATCGCTTGGCGTAAGTTCTCTCCTGTTTGATCACCGTCTCGGTCCCAAGGTGAAACTCGACCGAACATGTTGTATTTGATGTCGGTCTTGAACTTGAGTTCATTGGGAAAGTACCAATTGATCGCAGGTGTGAATGAGTGCAGCCAAGAGGCGATTTCGGAATTGAAATCGGGCGAGTCACCTGCGTCCTGGCGGTCGATGCCTTTGTAGCGTGAATCCAACCGACCGATCGTTCGCCCTTCATCTCGCAAAAGTTCTTTCCAGAAGAATCGCGTTGGAACATCCAAATTGTGCTGTGCAATGACGGTCTTGCTGAGGCCCGAGAACTTTGCAAAGCCCTCGATTGCTTCACTTTGAGCTTGTTTACTGGCCCACGCACCACGAGTCATTGTGGGGAGCAGACGGTCGATCGTGAATCGCTCAGCCTGATCCAGCACTTCTGGCAGATCTTGTTGTTGTAGTTCGTTTGGCAACTTCTTATGAAACCAAGCCGCCGCGGCAAAGTACGGCAGCCGATTGGCTGCATCAACTGGCCCCGACCGATCAATTCCCAAGCCTGTTGGAGAAACCAGAATCACACCATTGAGATACATCCAATGATTGTCTTGCAGCTCATAGGACAGGCCGGACACGCGTGTGGTTCCGTAGCTTTCACCAATGAGATACTTGGGGGATGACCAACGATTCGCACGAGTCACGAACGTGTTAATCCATTCGGCCAAATACTCGATGTCCTGGTTGACACCAAAGAACTGTGAAGGGTCCGCTTCGTCATCGACAATTCTCGAATAACCGGTGTTGACTGGATTGACGTATACGATGTCGGCGACGTCCAGAATCGAATGTGGATTCTCGCGAACTCCATAGGGTTGGACTGGATAGCCTTCATCATCAATCTTTAGAATCCGAGGTCCGGTGTAGGCCAAGTGCATCCAGACCGACGCAGAGCCAGGACCACCGTTGAATGAGATCAAGAGTGGTCGGCGATCTGTCTTTTCGACGTCGGTACGGCGATAATACGTGTAGAAAAGCGTTGCCTGCGGATGGCCCTTTTCGTCCCAGACCGGCTGTGTACCGGCCGTTGCCTCATACGGGACTCGTTTTCCTTTGATCGTAACTTCGTGATGTGTAACAACGCGTGTTTCAACCGGGATTTCGCGCGAATTGGATTGCTGGTTTTCGGAGCCGGCTTCCTCCGCCAAATCTGCTGGTCTTGCTTCTTGAGCTTGGCTCTCGGGAATCGGGAAGTGCCAAAACTGAACAATCATGACCAACAGGGTGCAAATCGTTGTTGACCACGGTGACGTGCGAAGGGGGGTCATCAAAGGAGCTCCGATAACATTCGAGTTTTCACCTCCAGTTCAAAATAAATTGTAATTGCGGCGATTCTCGTCAACAACGTCCGACTGAACGCCATTGATCCGTGTGCGAGCAAGTGCTCATCTGCCACAATCTTCAGACCCGGCTCAGCCCGTTGGGCACTTCTGGTTCCGGTGAATGCCTTTACGGAATTGTTCAAGATTGTCCCATGTTGGAGAACTTCAAGGCGCGGCACTTCTCGGCTATAAAGACTCGCTATGCATCTCTCGGCAAGACGTGTTGTCAAGTCGATTGACGAGAAGGTCAACAAAATACATCGATCACATCCCATGCGAAACACACTCGCCACGAAGCTGTTGTTTGAACTCTCGCAACCAGGACGACGTGCGGGCTTAATGCCAGCGTGCGATGTGCCGGAGCGGCCTGCCGAGGAGTTGTTGCCTGGTGAGTGCGTGGCTGTGAAGCCCCCGCCGCTGCCAGAATTGGCTGAGCCGGATGTTGTCCGGCATTACGCGAATCTGTCACAGCAGAATATGTCCGTGGATACCCACACGTATCCATTGGGCTCCTGCACGATGAAGTACAACCCTAAGCGGAATGAACGCTTTGCCGCGCTTCCCGGCATGGCCAACGTCCATCCGTATCAGCCCGATGAATCCTTGCAGGGTATGCTGCAACTCTTGTATGAGATGCAAGAGATCTTGGCGGAAATTGGGGGGCTGGACGCGGTCAGCCTACAGCCCGCCGCCGGTGCGCAGGGAGAACTCACAGCGTTACTTGTTGCGGCGGCGTACTATCGCGATACCCACCAAGAATCGCGTCGCAAAGTGCTCATCCCGGATAGTGCCCACGGCACCAACCCAGCCAGCGCAGCGATGGCCGGTTTTGACACGGTCACCGTCAAGAGCACGCCCAAGGGTTATGTTGACATGGATGACTTCCGCTCCAAGCTGGATGAGACAGTCGCCGTGTTCATGATCACCAACCCCAACACGTTGGGCATGTTTGATCGTGAGATCAAACGGATTGCCGATGAGGTTCACGAAGCGGGGGGAATGATCTACCTGGATGGCGCCAATATGAACGCCATCTTGGGCGTTACCCGGCCGGGTGACTTCGGCGCGGATATGATGCACTACAATCCCCATAAGACCTTCAGTGGGCCTCATGGTGGTGGGGGACCTGGCGCAGGTCCGATTGCCGTCCGGGCTAAGCTGGAGCCGTATCTCCCCAGTCCGGTCGTCGAGAAAACACCAAGCGGCTATCGGTTAGCCTATGATCGGCCCAAGTCCATCGGCCGCGTCCGCAGCTTTTTTGGCAACACGGGGGTGCTGGTCAGGGCTTATTCCTATATCTGTACGCACGGTCCAGACGGGCTCAAGCGAGTCGCAGAGAATGCCGTGTTGAATGCCAATTACCTGCTCAGCCGTGTGAAGCACATTTTTCCGGTGCCGCAGGGAGACCGCTGCATGCACGAGTTCGTGGCCAGTGCTGGCCAACTCAAGGCCGACAAGGGCATCTCAGCAATGGATATTGGTAAGCGTTTGCTGGATCACGGTTTCCATGCTCCCACCGTTTATTTTCCTCCAATTGTTAAGGAGGCGATGATGGTGGAGCCGACGGAAACTGAAAGCAAGGCATCACTCGATGCTCTTACGGCTACGTTGTTCCGAATCACCGAGGAAGACGCGGAGTTCCTGCACGACGCCCCGCATACGACATCGACAAGCCGTCCGGACGAGGTCGCCGCAGCACGCACGCCCGTTCTGTCCTGGAAGCCCGAGTGAAGCCCCGTGTAGCCCGTGACGCGAGAAGTTCCATTTGGTAGGAGCTAGCGAAAGCGTCAACAGGAGATTCCCATGAATTTCATTTGACGCGCCCTCGATGCCATTGATATGCTGACCCAGGCGCTTCGTGGGGTAGAATCCTCTCGATATTTGGGGTGAACTGATCTAAAAAGGGAGAGCGCTGCGGACTGGCCCGCACACATCTGCAATCATCGCGATTCTTATTTCCTACTCTTGCGCGATTTGCCGAGCCAGTTTTGCATCCCCTTGGAGTCATGGTAATGGAAGTTCGTTTGAAGGTTCTGGTCGGCAAGAATGCAGGGCAGGTCATTCGCATTGCTGGCCCCAAGTTCGTAATCGGACGCGCGGACGATTGTCACCTTCGGCCACGGAGTGACCTGATTAGTCGGCAGCATTGCGCGCTGATTGTTGAAGGGGACTATGTCGCAATTCGTGATTTCGGCTCCAAGAACGGCACGCAGGTCAATGACCGTCGGGTCGAAGGCGAATTAGAACTTGCTGATGGTGATCAATTATCAGCTGGGCCGCTGAACTTTGAGGTCCAGGTTATCGGTGCTAAAAAGCCGGTAGTTGACGGCAGCTCCAGCAGTGATGCTGATATTTCTGACTGGCTATCGGATTCCACCATGATGGACGGCTCCACCCGTTCTTTGCCGGATCAGGAAACGATCGAACTGATGATGGAGGCCTCACAGACGGCCCAATTGTCCGGCGAAGTGGTTGATGACTCTGAGGAACGTCAAGGGTCCGCCAAGAAAAAGAAAGAGCCAGGCAAACTGCCACCTGTGCCGAAGACGAGTACGGAAAGCAGTGAATCGGCCGCCGCAGATATGCTGCGGAAGCTCCGAAATCTACGCTAGAGCGGCTCTTTGATTGCTGTTCCGCTTGTCCAGGGGGGGCGTCAAGTCACCCGCGATGTCGATGTTGGTGGCAGAACGTCAACAAGAAGAACGCTCTAGAGAGCTTTGGCATCTACTATAGTGCGCCGTAAGATGGCTCAACTCGGATAGTTTATCCAGAACTCGATTGGGCTCATCTCACCAAGCTGGCTAAGTTCGTGCCGGGAGCTATTTTCTCTTCCGAAAGAAGCGCTGCGTGTCTTCGACAGCGCTCACCAAGCAGTCCACATCTTCCTGAGTGTTATAGATGTAGAAGCTGGCGCGGGAACTCGCTGCCACACCTAACCGCTTGTGGAGCGGCATCGTGCAATGATGCCCGGCCCTAACCGCGATTCCGTGTGAATCCAACCGTTGAGCAATATCGTGGGCGTGAACACCGTCAACGACAAAACTGACAATGCCCACTTTCTTATCAGGGCTCGGTCCCAAAATACGAACCCCACCGAGAGCTTGAAGCCGGTCTTGCGCTGCAACTGTAAGCGTCCGTTCGTGTTCCTCAACGGCATTCAGGTCGATCTTTTTCAGATAGTCAATTGCTACGCCCAGCGCGATGGCCGCGACGATCGGTGGAGTTCCGGCTTCAAATCGTGTGGGGAGTTCAGCCGGCTCGAAACCTTCGGTTGTCACACGACGGATCATTGATCCACCGCCCAGAAATGGCGGCATGGTTTGCAGCAACTCACGCTTACCGTACAAGATGCCAATTCCTGAAGGGCCCAACATTTTATGGCCGCTGGCTGCGTAGAAATCGGTATCCAGTTCGGCCAGATTGACATGTTGGTGAGGGGCTTGTTGCGCGCCATCAACAATGACAACCGATCCGACCGCATGTGCAGTGGCGATAATTTCTTCTAGGGGATTAATAGTTCCCAGTACGTTAGAGATCGCAACAACGCCGACGACCTTTGTCTTGGTTGTCAGCATGCTTTTAAATGCCTCCATGTCCAACTGGCCATCATCCGTGATGGGTGCGCATCGCACTGTTGCTCCCGTTCTCTCCGCTGCCTGAAACCACGGCACCAGATTGGCATGGTGCTCCATTTCCGTCAGTAGAATTTCATCACCTGGCTTGAGATTGGCATCGCCCCAACTGCGTGCAACGAGATTGATGCTCTCTGTGGTACCGCGCGTGAAGATGATTTCTTCCGCGTGCTCTGCTCCCAAAAATGCTTGCAGTTTGCCGCGAGCATTTTCGTATAGTTCCGTGCTTTGCTCGCTCAGAGCATGAATGCCGCGGTGGACGTTTGCGTAGTGCCGTTCCATGGTGTCTCGGATGGAATCCAGCACCTGTCGCGGAGCATGCGTGGTGGCAGCATTGTCCAGATATCTCAGCGAAACACCTGGATGCACTTCCTGTGCGAGGATGGGAAAATCAGCCAACAGGGTGGCGGGGTCAAAATGCATCGTCGCC
The DNA here is from genome assembly GCA_028066245.1 of Pirellulales bacterium. GTDB lineage: Bacteria > Planctomycetota > Planctomycetia > Pirellulales > S012-138 > CALJLD01. The sequence goes on from JALCBR010000029.1 coordinate 23,247, forward strand.
ATAAGGTTTTTCAAGTTGGGAGAATGATGCCCGCGGATGCAGGGGGCAACTCGCGCCAGATACGACGATTGGCATTCACTTCTGACTCTCATCTGTGGTTGGCGAGAACATGGCCGCCTGCAGGGCGCGCCAAGGGAGCAAACAGCACTTTTGCCGGTTGGGCGTCAACCGCGCACCGAACAACGTTAGCATGTCATCCGCGGCGAATGCCTTGGCCTCGTCGACGGATTTGCCGTGCAGCTTCTCCGTCAACATGGAAGCTGACGCCAGGCTGATGCAGCACCCTGTGCCATCAAACCAGACGTCAGCAATCTTGCCTTCGTCATCTATCTTCAGTTCCATGCGAACAACGTCTCCGCACAAAGGGTTATCTTCCTCGTGAGCGTGGGTCGCTCCCGGGCATGTTCCCTTTTGATACGGGTCCTCATAGTGGTCGAGGACGTGCTCCTGATAGATTTCTTCTTCGTTCATTCGTCGGATGAAGACGTGGTGCCGAACTGGCCGGCGCCGCGGGGCAGACAATCCACAGTGGAAATTGATGAGTTGAGCGAGCACGCACGCTCTTCATGCAGTCTAGGTGCATAGCTGTATCACGACAAGGCGCGGCAGTGGCCGATAAGTGGGGAGGGGCTCCAACTCAGTCGCTATAGGGCTTGTGGGT
>JALCBR010000029.1:24007-35249 GCA_028066245.1 Pirellulales bacterium
GCCGCTCACGAACAGGATGCGAAGGGAGAACTCACAATCTGCTTGCACTCTCCGTCTTTGCGGACATTTGTGCGCTATAAATCGAGGTCGTCCAACTGATCCATGAGGTTGTCGAGCTTGTCCTTGGGACCATCCGGCTTGTCTTGTTGACGTTTAGGAATTCCGACACTCATGCCAACGGCATCTCGCCCAGCAGCGACAAGCTCAGCATCCCTTTCCTGGACAGCCGCATCCAATCCTTCTGGAGCGCCAAAAAGCTTGGAGAGATCAATCTTGAAAGCGGCAGCGCCACCGACTTCCGGACTGCCGGCGATCGCTGGCGTCTTGTGTTGTGGGAAGATGATTGCGTTCTCGGGACAAACTCGACTGCAGGCTGGACACCCCTTACGGCAGTTGTCCGGCTGCTCAACCAGGATCGTCTCAAACCGGTCAACTCCATAAACACCAAACAGGCAGAAGTCCAAGCACTCCATACAATTCGTACAGCGGCTGAAATCGATGACCGGATACCAGCGGCGGCCCGTTTCTTCATCAATACGGAGCGGTTCATTGTGGAGAGTTGTTGCATCGGCGGACTCTCCACCGGAATCATCTGTTTGAGCACCACCGACGAGGTCAAGGTCAAAAGGCTCATGCCCGTTACCGCCAGAGATCTCGTTCTTTTCGCTACCGTTAGCAGTGCTGTGGACGTTCCCAGGAGCGGGATCAAGGAACCGTGCTGTTTGCTCTGCCGATGCCTGATTGCCGCCCAGGAATCCCATCAGGTCGACCGTTTGCACGGTTGACTCATTGGCGATTCGCTTGATCTCGTCGACGTACGGGCCTGCCGTCTCGTACGCCCTCAAGTCCAAACAGTAGATATGCCGGCTTGGTACATCGCGCGGGCCAATGACATCCTCACTGGCGGATTCCTCAGCTAAAGACGGAGGTCCTTCGCCGAACTCTTCATCGTCTTCATCTTCATGCCGCAGCAGCGTCTTGCCAAATTGGCCTTTGACTCCGTTACGGTCCAGTACCCAATGTGCCGCACGCGGATAAAGCCAACTAGCGATGACAAAATTACCGGAGATGCCCTTGAGACACAGCATGCCGGTGCCGTCAGGCTTGAGGTCGTACAGGTTTGGAACGACCGTCACCTCAATCCCCTTTTCAAACAAGAGTGAGGTCACAATCTCCTCTTCCAAGGCGCGTTTCTTGGGATTCGCGCTTTGGCCTTGCGAGACGACAACGGTCAATCGAGCCATGATGTTATCGCGAGGTTGGAGTCATCTTCAATCGCTTGACGAACTCATGACCAACGCTAACGCTAGTCATTGAACTGCCCTTTCAGTGTTCGTTCGGCGACTTTCCATGCATCCTGCAAGTGTTCCAGGTATTGTTGTGGATTAAGCAGCGAAGTTCCTGTCCCTGCCATCTTAAACAGCCACCCGGCTCCGTACATGTCGATATTGATTGCGCTGGGATCAGAGAGCAATGCCGGATTGAACTCCGTCAACGTGCCGGTGAATGGTGCATACAGATCGCTCTCCGCTTTGGAACTCTCGATTCCGCCGACCTGCTGCCGTTCCTGCAACGCCTCCCCAGCATCCCGAATCCAATCCAGGAAATAGATATCCTGCAGCAGTCGGACCGCGTATGCCGAAAAACCGAATCGGTAAGTTTCCGGCTGATCCGTATCCGGTTGGGCCCACATGTGGTTCTTGGCATAGAGCCGGTCGGTGGGAAAGCGAGCCTCGAACTTTCCCATCATGAACACAAGTTCATTCGCGGACATCAGGTGTAGCGAACTCCCTGGTGTTCAGGCTCGAAGAAGGGCGACAGCAAGCTGTCGACGCGCAACAAGCCTTGTGGTGTGACGCGGATTTCGTCTCCTGTAATGACCACCGCGCCATCTTCTTCGTGTTGTTTCCAAACGTCAGCCCACTCTTCCAGGATATCCGTGGAAAACTTCTCGCGGTAATGGCCGGCGTTGATGGCGCCGGTCTTCAAATTGAGAATCATTTCACGAATCAACAATTGATGCCGTGTCGAACGCATTCCACGGAAGAGCGGAACCTCACCTTGTTCGAGCGCGCCGATGTATGCTTGCCATTCAGGGTGGTTCTGGTAGTGCACGCCGGAAACAAAGCCAAAGCTGGCGACGCCGGTGGCGAGCATATCCGCGCCCCCCCAAACGTTGTCACGATAGCTGAAATTCACTTTGGACTTGTCTTTGACCATCGTGTAGGCGGACGAAACGGAATAGCCGACTTCCGCTAGCGCACTGAATGCGTATTCCACCCAGGCGCGCTTGGTCGGCCAATCAGCGACGGCGACCTCCACCTGATTCCCCAACTTGTCCTGTGAATACACAGTGTTAAAAGGCAGTTCCATTTGGTAGATGGTTACGCTGTCCGGAGAAAACTCGATCGTACGCTGGACGCAGTCCTTCCACTTGTCCCAGGTCTCGCCAACCATGCCGGCAATCAGGTCGATATTCACATTCTGAAAACCGACGTTCTGTATCCATTTCCAGGCTCGAAAAATCTCCGCCGAGAGATGTGCACGCCCATTCTCCTCCAGCACGGCGTCATCAAAATGCTCAACGCCCAACGAGATCCGGGTCACACCTAGTTCTTTGAGTGTCTTTACTTTCGCTTCAGACAGCGTTCCAGGCTCACATTCAAACGTGACCTCTTCCGCTAGCTCCCAACTAATGTTCGCGCGCAAGCGGTCAACAAGTGATGTGAGTTGTTTCCCGCTTAAGAAGGATGGAGTCCCGCCGCCAAAGTACACAAATCGGAACGGGCGTTCTCCCATCACGGGCAACTTGCTGACCAGCTCAATTTCCTTCGAGAGCGCCGCAACGTACTGTTCCACTTCTTTTGAGTTCTTGTCCGTATAAACACGGAAGTAGCAAAACTTGCAGCGTTTGCGGCAGAATGGAATATGCAAGTAGAGCCCCAACGGGACGTCCGCCGGCGGAGAGTTCATCGCTTGCTGAATCTCCGGCAACGCCTCGGCAGTCCACTGCGAAAACGGTGGATAGTTGGAAATGAAGTAGTTGCCGACTTCCGTCTTCTTGCTCGTGTCTGTTGCCATGGAGGGTTGTGGGATTTGGGCGATTGGTTGTTCCGCGCGATGCCGGCTTCCACATTACTTGCTGCCGAAGCAGTACAGCGTACCATCCGCGTTGCCGATAATCAGCTTGCCATCTGCAACAATCGGGGACGCATCGAACTGGCCGCCGGTTTCATAGGACCACACCTCCTCGCCAGAAGCGATATCGAGCGCCGAGAGTTTGCCCCGAATCCCTCCAAAATAAGCGCGGCTGCCGACAATGACTGGTGAACTGTCAACGCCAGCGCGCGTGTTGTGAACCCACTTCTCTTCCCCAGACTCAGGGTTCAAGCCCAGCACCATCTTGCCTTGGTTTCCGACGACAACGACGTTCTTGGTCACCGCGGCGGATGAGCGATACTCGAACTTTCGTTTGGCGTGTTGGTATTTCCAATCCAGTTTGATGTTTTTCCAGTTGATTCTGAACAACGAACTGTCCATGTTTCCAACGAACAGTGAATCTCCCATCACTGCTGGCGAGCATCCCGTTGGGCCTTCTACTGGTACCTTGCCAACCTCTTTGCCGAGATCAAGATCGATCACGTGCAGCTCGCCGTCACAACCGGCGACAAACGTCCGATTGCCGACTACCGATGGGAAGCAGCGAATTTGATCAGCAAGCTGGAGTTTCCAGACCTCTTCGCCGGTCGTTGCATTCAGGCAATAGAGGTATGCATCCTGCGAGCCAAAGATGATGGTGTCCTTGTAGAAATTCGCTCCGTTGTTGATGGGCCCCAAAGTTTCGTGGCTCCACTTGGTCTCACCGGTCTTATCGTCCAGACAGTGGAACGTACCCATCGCATCGCCAACATACACGAGCCCGTCCTTGACTGCGGCAGTGGCTTCGAACCCGTCCTCCAAGTCCTCACGTTTCCATTTTTCGCTGCCATCAGCCAGGCTGAATGCATAGAACGGGCCAAGTATGCTGCCAAGGTAGATCGTCCCATCAGCAACGACAGCCGTCGCGAAGAACGACTGCTCCGGATATTCGACATTCCAAACCACTTCCGGAGCTTCGGGCAATGTTGAACCAGAGACGCCGCGCGCCAATGCGTCACCGCGGAACAGCGGCCAGTCTTTGGTTGGGTAGGGCAAGTCGCCATCAGCGGCGCGGACGGAAAGCGAAGGTTCATCTTGAGACTGTACCGCCGCTGCAAGCGCACTCGCATCATGATTGCGCGAGCAGCCGACAATAGCTGCTGTGGAAAACACTGCCATCACGAGGAGCCCACTCTTCGCGCTCCTCGAACGACGGTTCTGCAATCGCGCACAAGGATTCAATGACATGAACTCACCCATTTGGAAACAATGGCGATCTTTGAAAAACCACAGTCTTTCGTCAGCTGACTCCGTGGATTGCGTTGCAGGCCCCTGCCAGAAGATCCACAATCACGTGACCTACTCTCCGTCACCACTAGGACCCGTATCGCTGACGAGTGACCCATGACTAATAGGCATCTTCGTACAGTTGAGCCAGATCCGACTCCTCCACTCTACGGGGATTGAACGTGGCCGTCCATTGTTTGGCGGCATTCCCTGCCAACTCGGGGATTTGCTCGCGAGAGATGTCAAATTCCGAAAGCTGTCCCAAAAGACCTGCATCTTTACGCAAGGCTTCAACACGACGGGCTAGCCGCTCGCCAGCCTTCAAATCGCCCGGTGGCGCGGCTGTACCGTTGTTGGAAGAAAACTCCAGTTTTGCGTAATCTGCTTCACGTTCTACAGCATTGAAGCGCACCACGTGCGGCAACGTTAAGGCGATCGCCTGGCCGTGAACGATGTCAAAACTCTGCGTCAACGGATTGGCCAGAGCGTGTGCTGCCCCAAGCATAGAATTTTCAATCGCCATCCCGGCAAGGCAGGCGCCCCACTGCATGGCACTCCGAGCTGCGATGTCCTCAGGATTTCTCAACACGGTAGAGAAGTTAGGCTCCAGATTGCGCCAAGACTCGCGGCTAAACATCTGGGATAGAGCCGTCCGCTTAGTGCTTACGAAAGACTCTAAGGCATGTGAGAGTGCGTCGATGCCCGTCAGGGCTGTTACGCTGCGGGGCTGAGTCACTGTCAAATGCGGATCGAGCACGGCCAAGCGGAATGCGGCTCGCTTGTCACCGCAGGCCATTTTGACATGTGTCACTTCGTCCGAGATGAGCGCGAACGATTGCGCTTCACTTCCCGTTCCCGCCGTGGTCGGCACTCCGATGGAAGCGAGCATGGGGCCGGTCGCTTTGCCAACGCCCCAATAGTCGCTCATCTGTCCGCCGCACGAGTACAGGAAATTGATTCCCTTGGCGGTGTCCATGGAACTGCCGCCGCCCAGGCCGATCAACACATCGGGACGAAAGTCACGGGCGAATTCGACGCCTTGCCGAACAGTGTGCGTCGTAGGGTTTTCAATGACACCGTCAAACACGGCCACCTCTAAGCCGGATTTACGAAGTGATTCGCTTCCTCGTTCCGTATGTCCTGCGGCAATGATGCCTGAATCGCTAACGACCAACGCCCGCTTGACGCCAAGCTCGGCGGCCAACGGACCCAAATCATCAACGCGACCTGAGCCGGACACAATTCGCGTCTGCGGGGAGAAATCAAACGACATGGAGGCGGGGTAACGGCAAGGCGAGAGATGGAGCGGAGGGCGATTGCGTTCAAACGGCAGGGCGAACACCCACCACGCAACTACTACGATCCTTTAACCCCGGCCGAGGATCAACCACCCAAAATGCCCGAGATTTCTGAATCTGGACAAATCGTGACCGTATAAGTGGGGTGTTTCACATGAACTTAACCGCAGTCCACCCCAGTGTGGACCTACCATCGAGGAGCAAAGAAAAATGACGAATGGCAGGGGACAGACCAATTTAAGGACAAAAACTCACCGTCCAGACAGACAACTGGCATGTCCACCTTCGCTAGGGTGACGTTGTACTGTCGATGGATTCCCCAGGGAGCAATAGAGAGAACTATCGCGCCGCCTGCAGGGCTTGTTCCAAGCGTTGCTTGGATTGGATGCCGGTGAACTTCTCGACCACTTCGCCTCCCTTGAAGATCATCAATGTGGGGATGGCTGTGACGCCATAGTTCTGTGAAGACTTTGGGCTTTCGTCAATATTCATCTTGCCAACCTTGATGTCGGCTTGCTCTTTGGCGATTTCGTCGACGAGGGGAGCGATCTGCCGGCAGGGACCACACCAGGGGGCCCAAAAATCAACCAGGACCGGTTGGTCAGCGCCAAGGACCTCTGCGTCAAAGTTCTCGTCGGTGAAAGTGGCGACGTCTGACATGACAAATTCTCCAACAGCACAAAAGATGGCATGGAAGCCAGGACGTGACAGAAACTGCGACCTGACCCTAATCAGCCATCTCATGAATCATGGCATCGGGAAGATCGTCCGGGAATCACGAGATTATAAAGCTCAGATGGCCACCGACAAGAACTCTACAGGCTCCCGCGAAACCAACATCGAAAAATTGCTCAAAGGTCTGCATACCTGCATGAACTGGACACTCACGTCCGCCAAATCCACATTAGACGAAACAGCCTATGGCCGGCGCACTACTCGCGCGAATCCAATGAATGGCTCAACAACCACTCGTACAGCTCAGGGTTCGCGTACGTCTCCGTCCAGGAATCGTGACCTACGCCTTCGTAGGTGGTGAAGCGAGCTTCATTCCCGGCCGATTGCAAGCCGTCAACCATCGCTTGAGAGCGTTCCAGTGGTACGACGGTATCTTGGTCACCGTGGAAAACCCAGGCGGGGATTCCGGCAATACGCACACACGTTTGAGGGTCGCCACCTCCGCAGATGGGTGCGATCGCGGCAAAGCGGTGAGGCGTATGGGCTGCCAGTGCCCACGTCCCAAATCCGCCCATGCTTAGCCCCGTCACGTAGATCCTATTTTTATCCACGTTGTGTTTGGCGACCACCTCATCCAGCAACGCTGTTAGTGCCAGGGGTTCCCACCAGCCGCGCCGCTGGTTGCCGTTGTGGTCTTTGATTGTCCGAGGACATTGCGGCGAGACCAGAATAAACGAAAACCGCTTACCACTTTCTATCAATTTGGGGGGACCATGAACTTTGACTTGATTCAGGTCGCTGCCGCGCTCGCCCGCTCCGTGCAGAAACAAAACCAGCGGCCAGGAATCTTGCGATTCATAAGCCTCTGGCAGGGCAAGCAGGTAGTCCAATTTGATCTCTCGTTGAAACTGCTCGGCTGACTGTCGGGCCGTGTTATTCCGGTCGGCGACATCCTGCCTGCCATTATCTTGTGCATGAGTAACATGCAGAACTCCCTCTGGTGCCATGGTGGCGATGACGACTTCTTTCCCGTGCGAAATCTGTCGAGCAATCAGTAGTCCCAGGCAGACTACGCAAACTGCGGCCATAAACATCTTCATGGCGAATCTCCTTGAGGCAATCTGGCTGGCGATTGTGCAATCAATGCGCGATTGCAATCAGGTCTTCAACTGGTCTGCGCTAGAATGCTTACCAATTGGTACCGTTGCTACTTGAGCGCGATGGTCTTTTGCAGCGGACGGAGCACTCCATCAGCCACGTAGTCATCGGTCAAATCGCGGCAGATGTGCAAGAGCCGCTCAATCGTTGCGCCAAAGGTAGAGCCTGGCTCCAAGCTGCCGTACTGCCGAGCAGTGACATAAACACTGAGCTGCTCTTCGGGGAATTCGCCCGTGCGAATATGGTACGCACTGGTCCGAGTTTCGATATTGACCTGGCACTGCATGCGGCATTCTTCATCCAACGCCATGCGGACCAACGGTTCATGGCTAATCACTGTACCGCCGGGATAATCCGCGAGCCGCTCCAAGGCCGGGTGAATGCCGAGCGCTTCAGTCACCAGTGCGTTGTGGTTGCCGCGATAGGTGAAGTCAAAACCAAACAGCAGGTCGAGCGCCTCACAGTCAATGGGACTGACCGAGAGCATGTAGGGAATCAACTCCAAAACAAGTTGATGTTGGCCCAATGCCTGCTCAACAGTCTGCGGATTGACATGACCGGAACAGACGCGACGGCTCTCAACGGTTGCCCAGCGATAGTGGCCACGTTCCTTGTCTTCTTCCAGGACAAAGTCACCTTTATCCCGACTGTAGAAATTCCGCATGGTCGGGTATTCCCGTTGCATGCGTTCAAAATAATGCAGCACGGTTTCCCGGGCGCTGGGGAGATCCATCTCCGTACTTAGGGTCATATTGATGTAGAAATCGTCGCAAAGTGATCCGTAAGGATTCATTCGACGTTCCTTCGCTATCAAGAATCAAAGATCAAAAGTGGCCGTATTGCAGGCGAGTGCCGCTGCTTGTGCCACATCTTCTTCAGTATAGAATGCCGCGGAAGTCAGTGTAAACCCAACGGAAACTCGTGCACGGAGAGGCGCGGTGCCGACGTCACTAACTGAAGCTGCCACTGTGGTTACGCGGAAAACACCCTTGGGGTGGCTGGCCGTTGTTACCAAGAGTGACACTTTGCTGGCACTGACGTTCGCCCATCCGTCACCTCAGGCGGCCGTCCGCGCATTGCCTCGTACAGTAATGGACAAGCTTGGTGCTGACGAAGGATTTCCGGAACGCAGCGGTGGTGTCCACCCGTTCGGAGACGCGCTGACAATTACGAGTCGAACGACGCCATTAGTCAGGCGTTTGGAGCGCTTCCTCGCAGGCAGCCCGGATCAACTTGCGGACGTCCACATCGATGAATCGTGGTGTACGCCATTCCAATTGGCGGTCATCAAAGCGGTCAGGAAGATCCCACTGGGCGAAACACGAACATACGGACAGATTGCTGCTGCGGCTGGTTCGCCTCGCGCAGCTCGGGCCGTGGGAACTGTCATGGCGCAAAACCGGATGCCACTCGTTGTGCCATGCCACCGTGTGGTTGCGTCCGGTGGGATGGGCGGATTCTCTGCCCGAGGGGGACTGCGAACCAAGCTCCGGCTCCTGGAGGTTGAATCGGAGCGCAAATCCGCCCGTCGAGGTGGTGCGAGAAAAGCACAGACCAAACGCCCTACCAAAGCTAAGTAGCCAGGAAGGATCGTTCGTGCTGCCCATCGTTTCGGTACCCAAGGAACCTAAGATTCATTGATTTCACGTGGCACGGATTCTTGACAACTCGGAGCAACCGGCTGACGCGCGAATCGCGATTGCGGTTTCCCGGTTCAACCAATCCATCACCAGCAAACTGCTTCAAGGAGCGTTGGATTGCTTGCAGTCAGCAGGCGTTGCGGATGATGATGTCCTCGTCGCCTGGACGCCGGGGGCGTTTGAGCTTCCCATGGTGGCGCAGCGGCTCATCACGCAGGGAACGTTTGATGCCATCCTTTGTTTGGGTGCTGTCATTCGTGGCGAAACCACACACGACCAGCACATCAATCAGTCAATCAGCCGCCAGTTTGTGGAGATCTCCGTTCGCACGGGCGTTCCTGTGATGTTCGGCGTGCTGACCTGTGATTCCGTCGCGCAGGCCATCAATCGCGCTGGCGGCACCAAAGGGAACAAGGGCGCCGAGTGCGCTGAAGCAGCACTGGGGATGATCGGACTGTTGCGAAAGATCGACCAGCAGCATCAATAGCTCATGGCGACCGTATGACCTTGCCGAACTCCGATGAGCCGTCAGGCGAGATTGAAATCCGCCGCTACGGCGTGGTGGCTGTCATCCACCGCGAAGATGAGCGAATGCTGACGATCCGCCGTTCCCAATTTGTGGCCGCCCCCGGCAAACTATGCTTCCCAGGCGGCGGTTTGGAAGAAGGCGAGGATGAACCCACGGCGCTCAAACGGGAATTGCGAGAGGAATTGCGCCTGAAGATTATCTCAGGCGAGTATCTCTGGCGAACCGTTACCCCCTGGGGCGTCGATCTGGCTTTCTGGTCGGCAAAGATTATCGCGGGCCAAGAGATCAATCCCAATCCGCAAGAAGTGGAATCCGTTCTGTGGCTCAACCTGAACGAGATGGCCGCACGCGCGGATGTCTTGGAGAGCAACCGCGAGTTCTTGCAAGTGCTGCGCGAAAGCAGATTGGGCGAGTGACCGTTACCGCTGCGGGAGAAATTGATCGTCTTGCCTGGTGACCGTCCCGCCATTTCCACTCCCGTTCGCATTCAAAGGTCGTGGCGGCTCGGTGCCAATCTGCATGTTGGCTGGAGGAAAGGTTGAAGACGGGACCCTGTTGTGTCTGGGAGTGGCTCGCGTCGCAAAGCGGCGATTGAAAACCTCTGGATCGAACGGATCGCGTGGTTGGTACGTTCCCAAGTTAGCTTCGATCCGCCGTTCATCCTGGTTCAGAGGGTCGCCAGCCCCCACACGAATACGATTGGGAGGGAGGTTGCTCACCTGGTCAATCAAGATCTGATCTTCTTTCGTGACGTCATTTTCGGCAGCCCTTGCAGCAAGGTCGTTCGTCTGTTGCGAAGGCAGCGAATCTACTCCAGAGATTTGTTCTCTGCCCTTTGCCACGTTTGGACCATACGATTCCGAGTCTTGAGTCTGCTCGACTCCTTCACGTGAGCCCTCAGGCGTTAGTTGCATCCCGGGGAAGTCAGCGGCAGGCCGTTTGCCCATCAATCCATACTGCACCATTTCTTGCTGTGGATGCCGCTGATCATACTGCTCGACAAACGAGTGCCCGGAAAACAACGCCCGGATTTCATCCGAAGTCCGAACAACGGCTTGCTGTGAGGGAAGCCCTCGGGCAGGCACTGGTTGGTGTTCGACATTTGGAGCTGCCTGCCGTGTTCGGTCCGCCGCATCTTGCTGGGCTTTTTCCTTTTTTCCGGCAATTTGCAAGACCCAATTGGCCAGCGTTTTGAATTGCGCAGAATCCGTGGAACCAACCGGGGCAGAGCGGGAGCCGCCGTGTTCGACGACGGCTTTGGTCAGCAACTCGCTGGTCTCGACGGCGTCCGGATCGACGTACCGCAAGGTGGAGCGCAGGTTTTGCTGGGTCAGACGTTGCGAAGCTCCTTGCGATGGCGAATAACGCTGAATCTGAAACGTGCTGGCTTTGCTTCCCTGAGCGTGGCAGCCTGCGGTGGCGCATGAATTCAGCAGCAGTGGTTGCACGTGTTCGGTGAACGCTTCGACAGATCCTTCCAGAAGCTTACCTGTGAGCTCCGCCATGCGAGCTTGTGG
>JALCBR010000029.1:35259-46726 GCA_028066245.1 Pirellulales bacterium
AGCTTGTGGTGCGGCGATTCCCGGTCCTTGGGTCGTGGAAAGGGACGGTGGCGATTCCAGTTCGCGGCGGGCCAGCTCGATCTGCCTGACAATGAGTGGAATCCTGGGGTGTGTTGGGGCCAAACCACTTGCGGTAGCTAGTTCCTGCTTTGCTTCTTCGAGCAATTTCTCAGCGGCGCACCACGATGCCAGTTCCAGGCGTCGATCGACGCTTCCCGGCTCAACCTGAGAGCGACGATGACGATACACGGCGACAACGTCCTCGCCGACAAACTCGACCTCGGTTTTCTTCAGTTCCACTTCGCCATAGGGGAGTTGGATCAGATAACGCTCCCCCTGATCCACGATCTCACCCTGGAACATTCGCCCATTGCGGTGCAGGAGAACTTGCTGCCGAGATTGACTAGTTTCCGTCGTGGATGTGTGCTGGGCGGCTTGAGCGCCAGTTGAAGACGCCCAAGGAAGCGTTGCCGATCTAGCACTTGAGACGCCGGCCGTAGCGCTAGCACGGGGGAGCGGCGGAAGAGGCGCATCTGCCGACTGCGAGGATTTCCCAGCCGATGTGTCGGCGCTCGCTGGAGGCGACTGCGTCGATGCCTGCGGTTCCAATTCCGCTCGGAGTATTGGAATGGCTCCCACGGCGCCTGAGAGAAACAGCAACAACAACGCGGCGCAAAAACGACGATTCATGATGTCTGCCTTTACTGGCGGAGCGATGAAGCCGGGGATGACGTGTCGTTGACAAAGCGCATCCCGCCGGGGCGGTAACTACGAGAAACCACGGCAAGCGTCAAGGCGAGCGCGGTCGGCAGCGATGCCAGCACCAGCCCGTTGTGAGTACGGCAGACCACCGCTATAATCGCGCGCTTTGGCAAGGTCGCGTGCTTTATTTCGCGCCGCGCTCGACCTCTGACGTTCCTCTTCTCTTTGGAGTCTGGCCGTGGCAGTCCGCGTCGCCATTAATGGGTTTGGTCGTATCGGTCGCTTGGTATTCCGCAATCTGATGGCTCGGCGAGACGAGTTTGAAGTCGTAGCCGTCAACGATCTTACGGACAACCACACTTTGGCGATGCTGCTGAAGTATGACAGCACGCATAGCCGCTATCCGGGGGATGTGCAACATGACGACAAGCACCTGATTGTCGATGGTGTGAAAGTTCATGCGCTGGCCGCTCGCGATCCACGCGAACTTCCTTGGAAAGATTTGGGCGTGCAAATCGTCTTGGAGAGCACGGGCGTCTTTACGTCTCGGGCCAAGAACGACAAACCGGGATATGATTCCCACCTCGCCGCCGGCGCAGAACGCGTCGTGCTATCCGCTCCGGCTAAAGACGCGCCTGATCTGACCTGTGTGTTGGGTGTCAATGACAATCAGTTGACCGCCGACATGAAGACAGTCTCTAACGCCAGCTGTACTACGAATTGCCTGGCCCCGGTCGCCAAGGTTTTGAACGAGAGCTTTGGGATTGAGAAGGGCCTGATGACCACGGTCCACGCCTACACCAATGATCAGCGGGTGCAGGATCTTCCGCACAGCGATATGTACCGAGCCCGCGGTGCGGCACAAAACATCATTCCCACCAGCACCGGAGCGGCGAAAGCTGTGGGCCTGGTGATCCCGGAACTCAAAGGCAAGCTGACTGGAATGGCGTTCCGCGTGCCAGTAGCAGATGGCAGCGCCGTGGATCTAACAACCGTGCTGAACAAGAATGTCACGGTGGAAGATGTCAATGGAGCGATGAAGTCAGCAGCCGAAGGGCCCCTCAAGGGGATCTTGCAATACACGGAAGACCCCCTCGTCTCATCAGATATCATTGGCAACCCGTACAGCTCAATCTTTGTCGCCGATTTTACTCAGGTCATCGACGGCAATCTCGTCAAGATCGTGAGCTGGTACGACAACGAGTGGGGGTACAGTTGTCGTAGTGCTGATTTGATGGCGCGAATGGCCAAGTTATAAGCAGGACTCACAATCCCGCGTCAAGAAACACAGCCAGCGGCGGAAAGCATGTTCCGCCGCTGGCTGTTCTTTTGAACGCCGCATGAATTCAGCAACAACGTCGTTGCTACCGAACGTCAAATTCCCGACGGTAGGTTTCCTCGCCCACGATTAGTTCCACCGCGTAGTCACCAGCAGGCAACCGTTGACCTGCGCCGCCGCGACCTCGCCCTCTGCGGCCGCCACGGCCTTGTCCACCTCCTCGGGGGGCCCTTCCGCGACCATCCCAGCGGACGATGTTAACGCCGGCCGCATTGCTGGCTTGCAGTGTACGCACTGCTCTGCCTTCACGATTGACAATACGGAGAGTGACATCGTCCTCACTCGCTTTCTGGAGATAGTACGAGAGGACAATACCCCCCGGTGCGCCAGGCGCTACAAACGGCTTGTCGCCATCGCCAAAGCCTCCGCCGCCTCCGCGGAAACCTCCAGCAGAAACTGGACCGTCAATGTCGGCGATGGGATTCAAATGAGCTGACGCCCGTAGTGCGGTGGCGGTTAGCGTCTGCAATGGAGAAACATCAACAATGAAGAACCCGCGTCCGTGGGTGCCGATGACCAGTTCGTTTTCGCGTGGATGCACGAAGAGATCGTGCACGGCCACGCGTGGGCAGTTGTTCGTAATCTCGGCCCAATGTTCACCAGCGTCGAGAGAAACAAACGTGCCGAAATCCGTTCCGCAATACAGCAGGTTAGGATTCTTCGCGTCTTCTTTGACAACGTTCACCGGACCGAAGGAAGGAAGTCCGCTGATGATTGTTTGCCAGGTGTCGCCCCCGTCAGTCGTCTTGAAGACAAAGGGGCGGAAGTCGTCGTCACGATAGCCGCTGAACGAGACATAGGCTGTGTCGCGATCGTGGTGGGACAGCTCCACGCGCGTGCACCACCAATCCGTAGGACGGAGTGGAAAACGTCTGGCCATGTTGGTCCAGTTTTCGCCGCCGTCATTTGTCCATTGCACGTTGCCGTCGTCCGTCCCGACTAGCAAGACATCCCTGTCCAACGGCGATTCCGCAATTGTGGTGATGGTGCAATAGGGAACGTTGCCAACGATCCGCGCCGGATCGGCTGTGGTTAGGTCCGGGCTGATAACCAGCCAGTCATCACCGCGGTTGAAAGATTTGAACAGCTTGTTGCCGCCGAAGTAAACGACGCGTGGATCGGCATGTGAAAGCAGAATCGGCGAGCTCCAGTTGTAGCGATCGGGAACGCCGCCGGGATCGCTGGCGGGCGGGCGAATCGAAACCCGCTGACCGGTGGCTCTGTTTGATCGGCCAATCGCGCCAAACTGCGATTCCGAGATGATGATGTTATGGTTAGTCGGATCAGGCTGCACATAAAACCCATCTCCGCCGCTGACGCGATACCAGTCTTCGTTGGTCACTCCGCCTGAAGACGGTCCGCCCCACGTTCCGTTATCCTGCGTTCCGCCAAAGACGTGATACGGATCCTGCATGTCGTAGCCGATGGCGTAAAACTGGGCCAGCGGGATGTTGTTCACCCGGTCCCATGTGACGCAACGGTCGTAACTGACGTGAAATCCGCCATCATTTCCCAGGATGACGTGATTGGAATCATTGGGGTTAATCCACAGTGCATGATGATCAACATGTACGGATGACGCGCCGCCTTGACTCCAAGTCTTGCCGCCGTCATCGGAGAAATGAACAGGCACGGAAAGCAGGTACAGTCGATTGACATCCAGTGGATCAACGCGGATTTGTCCGTAGTAGTAGTCCGGGGATCCGCTGACGGGCCGTTCATTAACTTTGGTCCAGGTCTCTCCTCCGTCTTCGGTCTTGTAGATCTCGCCGCCTACGCTTCGCCCCTGTGATCTTGGCACGGTGAAGTTAACCTCGCGGGTATTCTCTCCCCGGCGGACGACCCAGCGCGCGTTATCTCCGGGCCGGGCAGCTTTGAGCCGGTTCATCAAGGTCGTCAAGTCAGTGATCTTTTCACCACCGAAACTCTCGACGATGTCATCGGCTCGCAAGCCAGCTCCGGACGCCACGCTGTTTCGCTCAAGGCTGACGACACGCGGCAATCCTTCTTCAATCAGGAACACCCCATACGGCGTCCGTAATCCGTCGTCGTTGATCACGAACTCGTCGTCGTCCGGAATTCCCGGCGCTTGGGGTGAGGTGTTGTTGTTGGGAACCGTGGCGTAAACAATCTTGGGGTCAGGTGGGTAGATCGTCAGGCCAATGCGGCCAATCTCGCCGGAGGGGAGCCCACCCCTCAAGCGTTCCCAATTCTCGCCACCATCCTGAGTACGGTAGATGCCGGAGCCGGGGCCAGAGCCATCGAAATCCCACGCGCGTCGCAGCCGTTCATAGCTGGCGGCAAAGAGTGTGTTCGGATCCTTCGGATCAATGACCAGGTCAATCACGCCAACGGCCGGGTTGACATACAGCACTTTCTCCCAAGACTCACCACCGTCTGTCGTCTTGAAGACTCCGCGCGCCTCGCTGAAGGAATATTCATTGCCAGGCGAAGCCACGTAGACTGTGTTGGAGTCTTGCGGATGGACGACTACGCGGCCGATGTGCTGCGTATCTCTGAGGCCTTTGTGTTCCCAGGTTTTACCGCCGTCAGTTGACTTGTAGATCCCATCTCCATAGAGGGAGCTCCGTTGGTTATTGGCTTCACCGGTCCCCACCCAGATGGTGTCCGGATTGCTGGGATCTACGGCGATGTCGCCGATGCTCAGGGTGCCTTCTTTTTCGAAGACGCATGTCCAGGTCGTTCCGTTGTTAGTTGTCTTCCAGAGTCCAGCGGAGGCGGATGCGGCGTAGATCACATACGGATTTCGTGGATCAACGTCCACGTCCAAGATCCGGCCACCGGTCGCCGCGGGACCAATCGCGCGCCATTGGAATGCTTTCAACTGGTCTGAAGTGACCTGTGCTCTGGCGGGAGGCGTCAATGAGGCTGTGATGCAAAGCGCCGTGAGCGCCACCAGAACCCTACGCGTGGACGTCTGTTTCATGGCAACAACCAATGAATTCAAGTGAGGTGAATGGGGGAGCCGCGGGCGGGATTCACGGCGGAAGAGAGCATGTCTGCCCAAATTGGGCAGAATGTGCAGGATAGCCAGAGTGGCGGCCGCTGACAACGAAGCACTTCACACTGTCGGCGTTCGCATCCGGAGATCTTGCTTAGTAGGTATCTGGTGCAAGCGCGCAGCGTTGTCGCCGGATCAATTTCTCGGCACGCCGAACCTGCAAGATCATATTTTGGCAGGAGGTGACGAGCGAAGCTGGCGCGACCGCTACGATTCTTCGGAGCCTAGATCTCGCCATGACGCTGGAGGCGGGGCTACGACAGTCACGATCTCTCCCGCGATCGTCCAGGCTGACGTGCCGCCTGCTGAGGGTCGTGTCTGCGAAATGCTTGTCGGACCGCTCTTTCCCTCGACTCGCGCGAGACCGGGGTGACGAAACTGGATCGAATGTGCATGGAGTGCGATGGCACGCTCGCGTGGATCCTCGAGTTGGGCTCCGAATCCCAACACGCTGCCGTATTGCCGATCGCCCAGCAGCGGATATCCTCGCCAAGCGGCTTGCACGCGAATCTGGTGCGTGCGCCCCGTCTCCAATTGAATTTCCAGCCAGGATTGGCGCCATGTGGCCGCCAAAGTGCGATATCTCAGGCGTGCTCTTTGGGCTTGCGGATGTTCCCGGGGTACAATCTCCGCTTCGGCGACTCCCGGCAGCTTTCGCATAAAATCTTCCCAGATTCCCGCTGGCGGCTTCACTTCACCTGTCGCACACGCCCAGTAGGTTTTCTTGATCTGCCTGCGTTCAAACTGCTTGGAAAGTTTGCGAGCCATGCGTTTCCGTAGCGCGAATAGCATGGCTCCCGAGGCCGGTCGATCAAGGCGATGCGGAATTCCGAGGTAGACATCCTCAAGCGGAACTCCCCGCTGGGCAGCCAGGAAACATCGGATGCGGAATTCTAGACTGTCGATGCCCGGCGGTGCCTGCGTCAACAGGCCCGATGGCTTGTTCACGACCAGGCAGTCCGCATGCAAAAACAGAACTTCGAGACCGCAATCACTTTCGTCCCGGGGGCTGTCGAACTTGGCAAGATGATCTGGCAGCACGGCATGCTCGACAGAGGCTTTGTGATATCGCGCCGGACTGCTTGCATGTTGACTCAGCACAAACCTAAGCTGCGCGGCGGGACCGCTTTTCAGCAGACAACGGCGTCACTGCATCGCGCGAGTGCGATTCGAGTGCGGTCAGTGCGCTGGTCACCATTTCTAGCTGTTCTGCGGGGGACGCGGCGAGATCCAGGTAAATCCGCACTTGCCCTCCCAGTCTACACAAGCCGCCAGGAGTTTCCCCCAAGTACTCCATTCTGACATCAGCGCCCAATTGCTGAGCGCGCCGGACGGCTTCATTCAGTTGCTCGACAATTGCCATATTTCAGCTCTGCACAAGAGAACCTGCGATGTCGTGCTGTCGTTTGCGCAGCGATCAATACCAGGCAAACTGGCGAGAGATTGTATGTTTTGCGGCTGACAGAGACCAGAAGAGAAGTTGCCGCCTGTCGCGTTGTTGATGTGCAAGCAAAGGAACTGCTGCCGAAGGTCACTGACTGCCTGCACTCTCTGGCGTTTGCTCGGTGGTTAGCCATTTTCGGCTTCGATTTTAGTTCGCGGTCGAGAGCGACGATATCCCAGGATGTGACCAGCAAAACCCTTCTCTATAGTGGTTTAAGTCAAGTGAATCACGCAGTTCACACAGCTAACGGGATACATAGCCCTTAGGTAAAGATTGCCGCTGGCGCGCTCCGCCCAAACAGACCCAAAGTTAAGGAAGAAAGAGATCCGGCATGACAGCTTGCCAAAACGAATTGGAATATCTCAAGCAGCAGCTAGCGCACGCTCAAAAACTGACAGCTCTCGGGCAGCTGGTTGGAACCACCACGCATGAATTCAACAACGTCCTAACCACCATTATCAACTACGCCAAGCTCGGCATCCGCCACAAAGATGAAGGGACGCGGGACAAAGCGCTGCAGAAAATCCTGGCCGCCAGCGAAAGAGCATCCAAGATCACCAACAGCGTGTTGGGCCTGGCTCGTAACCGGGGCGATCGCTTTGAGGCCACCAGCCTGGAATCGCTTGTTGAGGAAACGCTGATTCTGCTGGAACGAGAGTTGAACAAGTACAAGATTGTCATCGAGAGATACTTCAAGGAGGCTCCCGACGTTCGCGCCAATTCTAACCAGATCCAACAGATCTTGCTCAACCTCTTGATCAACGCGCGACAAGCAATGCCTGGTGGCGGACGCGTGATTATCAAAATCGCCCGAGATCAGCACGCGCCGTACGTCGATTTGACGGTCCGCGACAATGGTTCCGGCATTCCTGAAGACAAGCTCCCCCGCATCTTTGATGCGTTCTATTCCACGAAATCCGGCCCAGACGCCAGCGGTAAAGGGGGAACAGGGCTCGGTCTTTCTCTGGCGAGAGAAATTATGGAAGCGCACGGAGGCCGCATCCGTGTTGAGAGCACCGTTGGTAAAGGAACTGCGTTCACGCTCAAGCTGCCGCTTCAACCCACGTCGGATTCTCCACAGGATTCCGCGGTGGCCACTCGCGAAGACGTCACGGCAAAAAATGGTGCGAGCACCGTTCGCAAACCAACTGCGGGAGGAAGCCCACTCACAGATGGAATGGTCTCAACAAGTAACTCACCGCAAGCGGTCTCATAGAGACGACCGAATAGGGACAATGTCAATTTCGCCCGTACGCGTGAGAGCAGGCGTGTAAGCTTCCATCGCGGAGTGACTCGACAGCGTACGGGCGAGCGAAACAGCAATCAGGCAGGTGCTCGAGATAGCAAGTGGGCAAGAACTCTTTTCTTGCGACAGAGAGCACTCCTGCACACGTGAAAACACTTCGACCTGTCGGCAGCATCGACCTATAATCACCGAGGTGAGTTGATGCTCCGGTGGCAACGGCGTTTTTCTTCTGTCTGCAACTTGCACGAGCGATGATTTCTCGACTTTGCACCGTCATGGGCGCTCCGCTGGTGATCGCCTTGGCGATTTCCGCTCATCTCTCAGCGGCCATTTCGACAGGTGCAGGCGATTCGCAAGACGTTGTTCGCCGGGCGATCTTGGTGGACGGCGAGGATGTGCTCGGCCGGCTCGTCAGCTTAGATGCGGCTGGCCAATTGGTGATCGTCCAAGAGGGCGAAGAGCACAATACGCTGACCCATGAGCTTGCACTGGACGACTTCGTTTTGTGGGGTGCGCCAGTCGATCCGCCTGCATTTTCACGATTGGCCGTGAATGAATCGGCCAGGATCATACTCGCCAGCGGTGGGTTCATTACGGCCGATCTCATCGCCTGCGATATGGAGTCGGTCAAAACGGAGTCCCGGTTGCTGGGAGCTGTGGAGATTCCGCTATCGCAAATCGCCGCGATTCTGCTTGCTCCACCAACGAGCGCGAAGCGATGCGATGAACTTGTGGCGACATTGCTGGAACGCGATATCGCGGCGGATCAATTGGGCATGACCAATGGTGACGCAATCACAGGGGCCATCACGGCTATTGACATTGACGGGGCGAATTCCACGATCGCGCTGGAAAATGATGGCCGTCGCCTATCGATACCCTTCACTAACGTGAATGCGATAACGTTCGACCCCCGGACGCTCAACGCCAGACAGTCAGCGGAACGGTATCGCATTGGGTTCTCTGACGGGAGCTTGGTCAACGCTGCCGAGTTTCTGATCGAGAACGGAAAGGCGACATTCACTCCATTCTCTGGCACGACCTGGAGCGCCGCGGCGGAAAAAACGGTCTACGTGGACTACGCGAATCCTCGCGTGAACTGGCTGGAAGATCGAGTACCGGATCAGTATCAGCACGTTCCGTTCTTGACGGGCGAGTGGGACTGGTTGCCAAAACGCAACGCGTTGGGAGGACAACTGCGATGCGAGCAGCAGCGTTTCGCGCACGGGCTGGGGACACACAGCGCTAGCCAGTTGACTTACGCCCTGCGGGAGCCAGTCACCAGATTCCAGGCTGAGATCGCCTTGGATGATGTGAGCACATTGGGGAGTGTGGTCTTCCGCGTTGTCACGTTTCATCGCCTGGAAGGAGAGACAGTCCGCAAGGAGCGTTTCGTCAGTCCCATCATTCGCAACGGCGATGCCCCGATTGCTGTCAGCATCGATCTGGACGGTGCCGTAGGGATCAGGTTGATTGTGGATTTTGGCGAGTCAGGCGATCAGCAAGACTACGCGAATTGGCTCAACGCACGGTTGATTAGGGCGGTTGATTAGGGCGATGGAGTAGCCCGCAGAGAGATTTCCACAATTGCCGAGTCGTCAAAATTGCTCCAGGAATCGCACATCGTTGCGATATAACTCCCGAATATCATCGATCCCGTGTCGCCGCATGCAGACACGTTCCACGCCCAGCCCGAAGGCGAAGCCGGTGACTTCGTCTGGATCATAGCCGACCGACTTGAGCACGTGGGGATCAACCATGCCGGCGCCGCCCATCTCCATCCAGCCATCTTTCCAACTCATGTCCACTTCCACGCTCGGCTCTGTGAACGGGAAGAAGGAAGGGCGGAAGCGAATATGCACGTCGCCGCCAAAATAGCTCATGGCGAACAACCTGAGCACACTCTTGAGATCGGCCATGGTCACGCCGCGATCAACCATCAAACCCTCGATTTGATGGAACATGGGATAATGCGTGGCATCGGCCGTGTCCGGTCGATAGACGCGGCCTAATGAGATTACGCGGACCGGCGGCGGAACGGTTTCCATCACGCGGATTTGTACCGTGCTGGTCTGGCTGCGGAGCAACAGCGGCTTGTCGCTCTTGCCCGGTTGGCCAGCGGCGGCAGACGCTGTGTGCAGGTAGAAGTTCTCCAGTGGATCACGAGCTGGGTGAGAGGCCGCGATGTTGAGCGCCTCAAAGTTATGCCACTCATCCTCAACTTCGGGTCCTTCGGCAACGCTGAATCCCAGCCGCCCCATGATCTCCTGCAAAGCGGTGATCGTCTGCGTGATCGGATGAATGTGCCCCAGCCGCATTCGCGCTTCCGGGGGATCGGCGGTGGGGTCGAATGCGCCGGGTACGGCCGCGACTGATTCCTTCTGCGACTTAGGCTTTTTCGGCGAGGCCGCTTGTTGATTGTCCCCAAGTTTGTCTTTGGCGGCCGAAAGCGCGGCGTCAATCTGTGATTTAAGCGCCTGGAATCGTTTGCCGGCCTCGGGTTTGTCAGCCTTGTCGATTTGCCCCAACCCCTTCTGCAGGGACTTAATCCGGCCAGCTTTCGCACCCAGGAATTCGATTCGCGCCGCTTCGACATCATCCGCTGAAGCTGCGCTCTCCAACGCATTTTCGGCAGCAGCGGCCGTTGCATCCAACTCGGCGAGATAAGTTGCCAGGTCCATGGGATCACCCGCAGTGGGCTGGAGATGCTGTTGTTGGAGAAGGCGACCGCAAGCGGGCGTTCATGGGAAGATCGACCCAACCATGCTGACCATAACGAAAGAGAGCCGAGCACTTGGCCCGCCTCTCTTGGTGATTCTCAGGCTATTGGTGGCAAACAAGCGAACAGTTTCCGTCAAGCTGCGAGCGCTGCTTTGACCTGTTCCACCACGGCGTCAAACGCCCTGGGATCATGAATGGCCAACTCAGAGAGGCTCTTACGATCGAGTTCGATGTTGGCTTTGTTGAGACCGTGGATAAACTCGCCGTAGCGTAGCCCGCGTTCACGGCAGGCGGCATTGATGCGAATAATCCACAGCTTGCGGAATTCTCGCTTGCGAGCCCGGCGATCACGAAAGGCGAAAGCACCGGCACGCAGAAGGGTTTCCTTGGCGGTGCGCGTCAGGCGGCGGCGTCCGCCGACATAGCCCTTGACCTTCTTGAAGAGCCTATTTTTCGCCTTATTGCGCGCTGCGCCTTTGGTTGTTCTCATCGTGATACCTCGTCTTCGGAATCCAGGCCCTCTCCCGCATGGGAAAGTGTTGGTTGGTGCCCGTCCCGATCGATTTCCGGAAGTCTGGTCTCAATGGGAACAGCTTCCGCGCTCGGTGGCTTAGTTGACACCCAGCGCCTTGCGGATCTTGACCGCTTCTTCCTCTGCCAGCACGCGTGTCCCCCGCAGGTTTCGCTTTCGCTTGTGCGACATGCGGGCCGCAAGGTGGCTGGTACCAGCGCCACGGTGCTTCACTTTGCCTTTGGCGGTGACGCGGAACCGCTTCTTGATTCCTTTGTGCGTTTTTTGCTTGGGCATGGCTCTGGACACCGGTGAATGGAAGTGATTGCTAGATAACCACTTACGACCAATATTGGACGCTCAGCGGATCAACAGGACCGCCCATTATACGGAACGTAAAGCCACTGTTAAAGAGGGCTTACGACAGGGTGGTGTCCTAATTGTGTGTTGCCGCCTTTTGCGCATGCAAACGCCCCGCAAGT
>JALCBR010000166.1 GCA_028066245.1 Pirellulales bacterium
CAATCATACGCTGCTAGCGGGACTCAGGTCCAACGACTGCGCAGCGGTCAATAAGAAACGGCGGGTAGTTACCGAGGTTGCCATAGCCGCCCCAGATGTAGAACGCACGGCCTGGCTGAAGAACACGGGCGATGTTCCCAAACCATGCGTCCAGGAGTTTGTCGAACTCGTCGTCGGAGAGGTAATCGTTGACCAAGGGGCGGTCCTTAGCCCGCATCGTCTTCGATGTTGGATTCGCCTTCTCCGGATGCCGCGCCAGATCGAACTGCTTGTGGTTGTTCTTCTTCGTTGGTTTCTTATTGTGATTGGAGAACGACGACAGCCCAGCGCTGATGGCGTTGTTGCTGCGAGGTTCGACGCGGACATTGTAAGGTGGATCGGTGTTCACCAGATGCACCTTCGCATCATCCAGCAGTCGATCCACATCTTCAGGTTTGGAACTATCACCGCACAGCAAACGATGATTGCCGAGGATCCACAGGTCACCTGGTTTGGTAACGGGATTGTCCGGTGGTTCGGGAACGGCGTCCGGATCGGTGAGACCTTCTTCGATGTCGTTGCCAAACAGTTTTGCGAGTTCGTCCTCACCGAAGCCCAATAGGTCGATGTCGAAGTCCAGGTCTCTTAAGTCGGAAAGTTCTAAAGCTAACAGATCGTGATTCCAATCCGAGAGAGATGCTGATTGGTTGTCCGCGATTCGGTAGGCTTTAATCTGTTCAGGGGTCAGCCCCGTTGCCACGTGCACCGGGACCTTCGCCATGCCAAGCTTCTGAGCTGCCTTGTAGCGCGTGTGGCCGACGACAATGACTCCGTCTTCATCCACAACAAGCGGCTGCCTAACCCCAAACTCCTTGATGGAAGCTGCCACAGCATCCACGGCTTGATCATTGAGGCGGGGGTTCTTGTCGTAGGGCTTGATGCGGTCGAGTGACCAGAGAGCTGTTTTCATTGGAGCGCACCTTGTGCACGAGGTTCGTGCTGGCGGGCTCCGAGAAGCGGAGTGCGGCTCGTGTGAGCGGCGGGCCGAGGCGCCAGGATGTCACGGCCACTGGATACTCTCATATTCTACGCGGACGTCTCGTCGAATCCTCGGAATTTGCGTGTCCAATGTGCACGCGCTCAATCGCAATTCGGCCCCGCCGGCCTTTCCGTCCGACAAACCGCACAGCGACGATCTCGTCACCAACGAGAAACGTCTTCGTCTCGCCGGGCGCGTACCAGGACGTTCCCGGGACAGTCGCAGCGGCCTTACCTGAGTTCGCACCGTTCTCAGTCATCATCCCGAGCCGACTTTCAGTGTCATCGGAAAGTCCAAGTCCGCAAAAACATCCTCGAATGCCGTGCGGGCCAACTCCACGGCATCTGGTCGCACGTAGATCGCGTCATGCAGCGTGATCAAGAATTCCTCGGGGTGTTTGTCTACGAACCGCTGGCACACGTTTTGGATCACGAGCCAGCTTTCCACTTGCTGAAGGATGCGGATCAGTTCCCAGTGCTGCCACCCCTGGCCATTCACAATGCGGATGAACTGCCAAACACTGGGAAACTCGCCTTTGAAGATCTGCTCGATCTCCGAGGGATACTCAGCTCCAAGACGATTCGCTTTTCGCTTGGCCAGCACGTCGCATAGGAAGCGTTGCTTCACTTGTGAGAGGGTTGCTGGGTGTCCGTTTTCAGCAAGCGCTTTACTTAGAAACTGATACAGGGATCCAGATAGGCAAAGGTCGGCAAACCTCTCAACAGAAGGAAAAGAGCAACAATCAGACAAGCGACCCGAAACAGACGAAAGCAACGGGAGAGGAGGGAGACAGAGAGATGCTTTATATGATGTGACATTTTTACCCTTCCCTGGTGGGGTGAACCTCAACATCAACAGCGCAAGTAGTGAAGGTTGGCAGCATGAGATATCTAAGCCGACCAGGGGGTTCCCGTCGCAGCGCAGCGTTCGGCGCAAGTCCCGCTTCAAGCTCGTGATGTTGTTGAAAACGCGACCACAATTGCCAACTGTGAGCCGAAACCGCTGCTCCTGGATATCCGCCACCTGAATGCCCTGTGCGTCGAAGGGATTGGAATCCTCTGGGAGGTCTTGAAGGACGCATTGGGCTTGGTCTGGATCTATCGAAAGACGGCGCTGAATCCGCTTCAGCTTGCGATGGATGGGCAGCAAACGTTTCTCAGTGCGAGCCTTCGTTCGAGCGATGGCATCACCGATCTTTCGCTGTAATCGTTTGTTCTCGACGGGAACTCGAACATGCTTGTCCCCTCGAAAGCGATAATCGAGCCAGTAGCGGAAAGGGTATTTTCCTACCCAGTACGGCGCACGGTGAATGACGCCAGCTTCGAGCAAAGATTCAATGACATCGTGGTAATGGCGAAAACTCATGATCTTACGCAGGTATTCAGCTCTCAATCCGGCGCGGCCTCGCTTGTCACAGCGGTTACGTACATTCTTGCGCACGATTGCATTGACGAAGTAATTGGCATCATCCCGATAGCGGGCGAGTCTCCGTGGAAGGACTTCAGCAGCATCAAAGCTTGAAGGCAGCAAGGAAATGTGTTGCATAGCGTGTCCAACCGTGTCGTGTTGGAAATGGAGCTGATCAACAGCCGATTCAACCCGGTGCGATCGTTAGCCTGCTGCTGATCGTGAATGCTAAGAGAGATGCAGTTCCTTAAGCGCTACGTATGTCGTGCGGCGGACGGACTCCAGAAAGGCTGCGTCCTGCTTCTCCAAATCCAGTTCCTTGTTGAAGGCTTCCCGATCTAGCACGCCGTCTATCGTTTCGCGAAGAATCTGCTGCAACCGTGCCGGTTCCAAGGCTTCCAGTTCGTGAACCGTAGAACCATGTGCAGCAACGAACTTCCTGTAATTCGTGGATGTCTTCTTCGCCGTGAGGATCGGTGGCAAGTCGAATTTAACGGCCTGATCTGCCGTCAATGCAACTTTGATTGGGTGGATATCATCAATTCCAAAGTCGTCCCGCATGGAACGAGCAAACGAATGGGCGATTTCCTCGCCGTCAGGATCATGGTCTGAGAGGATCAGGACGATGAGCTTGTCCTTGCCACTCTCCTCATATCGTTGGGCCATCTGAGCGCGTGGGGGGAGTGAGGCGTAACCCCGTCCGCTCGTCATCGGAATGCAGAACTCCATCGCTACCGGTTTGATCGTCGCGTCAAGCGTGTTTTTCTCGTAGACGATCTCGATGTGGTTTGGTTGCGATTGCAGCAGATCACGCCAATAGCCTTTCAGGAACTGATCGACTTGCTCCCGAATGAAAGTCTGTGAATCCTGATAGACCTTCCAGGTGCGAACGGGACGCGTCTCGTCGCTAATACACTCCATCGCTATGCGTCCCTCCAGTCGCATCCTTGTGAGCAAATCCGACAACGCTTTGTAGCTGCGCTGCGTATTGTCGTAACGTGAATCGGGTTTGCTCGCGTGCTTGAGCGGTGGGTCGTTCAGAAGCGAGTAATGCAATCGCCGTAGAGAGATAGGCCAATACGATCGCTGATCTTTCAGAACCCGCTGTACGGCTCTTGAGAACGGAAGCTTCGCTGCCGAAATCTGCGACCGACGTTTGCGACCTCGGAGGTTGAGTTTCTCGGCAGAGACCTGAGCGGCGCTTTCCCGGTGAGCGATCAGTGATACATAGGCATCCTCCGGATTTGCCGTGACGAGTTCCTCTCGCAACTTCTCCGTAAGCGTTTTCTCCCGCTGGCGGTTGTATTCTCGTAGAAGTGCTAAATGAATGTCAGGATTAGCCTCGCGACTTATGTTTTCGATCCGACACGGAGCAACCGAAAGACCTGCAACCTTGGCCGCAGCGTGGCGGCGATGACCACTGAGAATGTACTGGTCACTTGTAATGACGAGCGGTTCACGAATGCCGTGTGTCTCAATGCTCTTTGCGAGCGCAATGATCTCTGGGTCGGATTCGCTGACTGGTCGGTAGATGAAGTCATTCTCCGGAGATGGTTTTATCTCCGTAATCGAGAATTCCCGAATTCGGACATGTCCGTCTTTCGATGGATCCTCTTGGCCTCTCAAAGCAACCATGTCTATTCCCTCACTCCTTTTCCTGATCAGCAGTCGGTGCTCCCAGCTTCGCTAAGGTCACGAGAGATGATCCGCGACACGGAGAACGCATCGTCGCCGAATTCGCGGCTACAATAGCCATGAAACA
>JALCBR010000167.1 GCA_028066245.1 Pirellulales bacterium
GGCAGTCGGTGTCGTTCAACACCTCAGCAGTATCTGAAGTCGTCAATGTTGGCGATGGGACGTCAACAAGAAAAACGCTCTAGTTCTTTGGAATCATCAGCGGCTCAACGAAGTCATGAGAGTACGCCACGTAGAAGAATGCGGTAGTACCGAGCCCGAATCCAGTGGCCAATGACCGCGTGGCTGTCGATAGTCTTTGAAACGCCAACCAGCAGCGTGTGAAGATACACGCCTAGCGGGATCGATCGCCGGTTGCACGCTGAGCCTGACAGAGCATCTTCATACGCGATCTGGCAGAGCATCACCCGCTTCGCTCATCGCGCGCACAATATCTCGCCGACTGACGATGCCTACAATCTTTTGATTTGCCACGACCGGCACACGGCGAATGTTCTTCCCAAGGAGCATCTCGACAATCGTGTCCACATGAGCATTTTCATCCACGGTCGAAACCACTCGCGTCATGCACTCTTCAACACTTTGCGTGACCGCGGAGTTTTGTACGCCTTGTAGACAAAGGTCCGCTTCGGAAATTATCCCGACGAGGTCACCCTGACTATCGACAACGGGCAATCCGCTGACGCCGCATTCCAGGATCAAATCCATCGCGTCCTGGAGCAGCGCTTCAGGAGAGATGGAAACAACTGTGCGGGACATGATGTCTTTCGCCGTCTTCATGATAAACGAGCCTCGTTGCTTTGAACTTGCATGGGGTCTGCGTGGTTTGAAAAAGCCGCCACCGTACGAACCAGTACGTCACGGTCAATCGGTTTCGTCGCGTATTCATTGCATCCTGCGTCCAGACACGCTTCGCGATCGCCTTTCATGGCGTGTGCGGTTAACGCAATGATTGGGCCGGTGTACCCTTCGCGGCGAAGTTTGCGGGTAGCTCCGTAACCGTCCAGCACGGGCATTTGCATGTCCATGAGGATGATGTCGTATGGCTTTCCGGCTGAGACCGCCTGCGTCGCGGCCTCGAACGCTCGGGCGCCGTTGTCGACGACGTCCACCACAGCTCCATGTTTCTTCAAGATGAAGGAGATCAAGCGCTGGTTGTCGACACCATCTTCCGCCAGCAGTACCAATTTGTTGTCGATCGACAGTGGTTCTTCACTCCGAGCTGGACCATCTGTTGAGTTACATCTTTTATCAGCGTGCGTTTGCAACTTCGAGACGGGAACTCGATCGATCGAATCATCGAGAAGCGGGAAGTTGATGGTGAAAGTGCTCCCGACACCTGGTTTACTGGAAACGGAGAGATTGCCGCCCATCATATCGACGAGCCGTTTCGTGATCGTCAAGCCAAGTCCCGTTCCGCCGAATCGACGCGAAGTTGTTTTTTCGGCCTGTACAAATGGTTCAAAAATTTTGGCGCAAGCTTTCTCGTCCATGCCAATTCCCGTATCTCTGATTTCCCAACTGAGAACTGGCGGCGAGTTTGGTGTCTGGTGAAGTCTGGGCGCAACTGTCACGCCGCCTGTGCTGGTGAATTTGATTGCATTGCCAATCAGATTGATCAGCACTTGTCGGAGCCGCGTTTCATCAATCAATATCTGCCTGGGTAACTCATCAGGCCAATCTGCTGACAGCGAAATCGCCTTGGTCTGCGCACGCACATCGAGGAGCTTGAGGACATCATTCGTCAATTGAAAGGGGTGGCACTTGTCCGTGACGATGGAAAGATGACCGGCTTCAATTTTGGAAAGATCCAGAAGATCATTGATCAATCCCGTGAGATGCTCACCATTGCGCAGGATCGTCTGAACCGATTCAACAAATTCTGTGTCGGGAGACCGGTGGTCAACAAGCAACGATTCCGCGAAGCCCAAGATGGCCGTCAGAGGAGTCCTCAGTTCATGGCTCATGTTCGCCAGAAATTCGCTCTTTGACTTTGTCGCTGCTTCCGCCCTTTCGCACGCTTCGCGAATTTCGAGAATTCTGGCCTTCTCCTCAGAGGTATCTCGCACAACGGCGCAGTAGGTGTTGGTAGGGCCACCGTCAGTAATCTCGCAGAAAGTGCAATTCACGGGAAACGTCTTTCCGGAACCGTGAATCCCCTCGCTCTCAAAACGAATTGATTCGGCATGTGACGTTCGTTGTTCGGTAAGCTGCCGAATTTTCTGCGTATAGGCACTACGCTGGGCAGGAGAGATCAGAGTTCCGAGACCCCGTCCAATCAACTCATCTGAGCGTAGTCCATACATTTTCTCAGCGCTAGGATTGGCCGAGAGAATGATACCCCCGGTGTCGAACGTGATGATCGCATCGACGACCGTTTTAACGATGGCAGTGGACTTCGCCTGGGCAGTTCTTAGCCGAGATCGCGTTTTCCGACGCTCAATGGCATTGAGCAATGCGCGCACAATCAGCGAGGAAGGCGACTGCCCTTTGACCAGGTAGTCGTCCGCGCCGGCCCTTGAGCACGCCAGCATGTGGCGAGTGGAGTCTTCTGCTGTGAATGCGACAATCGGGGACGTGGCGGCCGCCCGTCGAAGTGCGGTGACAGTTTCCGTTCCTCGACTGTCGGGGAGCCCAAGGTCGGCAAGAATTGCATCAAACTTGCGCTCAGACAAGGCATCGAGGGCTTCTTTGAGTGTTTCAACGTGCGTCACCTCGAACGACAGGTGTGTATCCGCTTTGGCAGAGGCAAGGTCATCTCGTGTCTTAACGGCGCAAACTCGCTGGTCTTCTAGATGCAGAATAGAGAGCGATGCCATAGCTGTGACCGCCTGGGAGGAAACGGATCTGTTCATCTTTGAAATACGACAATATTTGCGCTCGGCAAGGCGATTGTGGCGTTTCAATTAATCCACCCCAGACCATTTCAATAGCCCCGCCCATCAAGTCGTATCGCCCCGATAATCGATACAGCGAGCGCACAGCGTGAGCAGATTGTGCAAGTTGCAACCGGCACTCCGTTCAATTCAATATCTTGCGAGACTCCGAATCTCCTGGGCGGCCAAAGGGACAAGCACGCGACGAGTTGCCTTCCCCGAATCTGGTCCATCCGGAATGCGAGAATCACACAAGTCCGATTTTTGCAAAGGAGTTTGGGCCATAAGGGCGAACTTCGGTTCACCTCGATTTCCCTGAACTACGCCCTCACGAACGAGGTTTACTCACAGGCCGAGAGTTGTCACCCTCAAAGACATGTTCCGATGATTTCTGTTACTGGACGCCAGCAGAGATTAGCTTTCGTCATCGCTTGCGTTTCTTAGCGAGCGCCGCGCAAGTAACAGTTCTGTGTGTACTTCATCCCAGCTGTTAAAAGAGGCGATGAGACGATAGGTGGCTCATGCTAGGTTTGGCTTCAAATCGCTGTTAACCAGCGCTTTCAAGACGTTCCGATCAACGGTCGGAAGTAGACTCTCATCGAGAATTGTTCTCGGACAAGCAGAACTGATAGGTCAGTATCGTCAGGTTTTGCAGGGTCGAGATCAGCCTGCAGCCAAGGCAAAAACGGCTGCCCCCACAAAGCTGTGAAAGCGATCATCGCAAAGCACCCGTCACCTCGAAAGCCAACGTGCAAGAAAGTCGACTGGACCGAATGCACGGTCGTCGTACACAAGGCGGGCTAGAGAGGCGACGGAGCATTGATCCATCAGCATCCTTACTTCTTGAGGTGAAGATTATGAGTCGAGATTCAAAAACGCCACAAACGGGGACTGGCCAATAGCCGGGTGATGGCCGGTGGCAGTGGCAGAGACCTCCAAGCCATCGCCAAGTGCCGCCCGTACCAAAACGGCGCGTCCGAAAGGAAGACGCCAAGATTTTTCCCTTGGCAACCAACTGTGCCAAATACCGCGCCTGTTCCCGTAGGGGCGACTGCCTGATACGGTCGGGAAGGGCCCCTCCGCCAAGTTTTTCCGCGGTTTTATAGGCCAGCTTGCGGCGTTCAGTCAATCAGCGCGTCGAACGTATGGGCACTACGTTTTTTTGCCGAGGTTTGCTGGATGGCACGTGTCTCGTGGCCGTCGTTGGCAAGCTTGGAGTGACGGAGCCGTGGTGATAGACCAGAAAGAAAGCTTGGTCCTATTATTGTCTCACTTTGGGATCTAAAAACCCTCGCCTTCAGGCGATCACTTCGAGT
>JALCBR010000168.1 GCA_028066245.1 Pirellulales bacterium
CTGGGCCAAGCTCAAACTCTAGCGAGTCCAGTTACTTATGCATGAAGCAATAAGGCTAGAACTAGTGCCAAACACCAAGGCTAAGTAGCGCATGGCTGACCATTACTCCTTTGGCGTTGGTGGAGATGCATCAGAAACACATCGGAAACCGAGATGACTCATTCCAGTGTCGGGCGGTGCGGCCATCTTCGCGCTTGGACGATAGCTTTCACAGTAACTTGCGTTGCAAAGGAATGAACCGCCTTTTTGCACGCGAGAATCTGACGCGTATGGGTTTCTTGGGTCGGCGGCCGTCGTAGGCCCAGACGGGTTGACACAGCACCCGCCGGGCGGGATGCCGTTGGCTCGTGTCGAGTACGCATCAGGGTGGAACCGGTCCTCGGTCCATTCCCATATGTTTCCAGCCATATCGTAGAGTCCAAGTGCGCTTGGCGGAAACGACCTGACTGGCGCCGGCCCCGCAAACTGATCCTCCTTAGTGTTCGCGTGCGGAAACTCGCCTTGCCAGATATTTGCCATGTGCTGACCATTCGGTTCAAGTTCATCGCCCCAAATAAATCGCTGGCCATCAAGTCCGAAGCGCGCGGCACGCTCCCACTCCGCTTCAGTTGGCAGACGTTTTCCAGCCCAAGTTGCATATGCTCTCGCGTCATCCCACGACACGTGCACGACAGGCAGGTCGCCTTTACCTTCGATAGAACTACTGGGGCCGTTGGGACAACGCCAGCATGCACCGGGCATCCATGTCCACCACTGGGTGTAGTCCCGCAGGTCGACTTTTCCCTTAGGGGGCGTGAATACCAGCGACCCCGGAACAAAGAAGCTGTCGTCGGGCTTTGGCGTACCCGGGGGTAGTTGAGCCTTCAAGTCGTCCCACACAGGCGTTTGCTCGGCCGTCGTGGCATAGCCCGTCGCTTCGACAAATGAGCGAAATTGAGCATTAGTGACCTCGGTCTCGTCGATCCAAAAGCCATCGACACGCACGCGGTGTGCTGGACGCTCGTCATACCGGCCCTCTGGACCATCCCACCCCATCGTGAATTCGCCAGCAGGCACCCAAACCATGCCAGTTGGTGACGGAGACTGATCCGCCTGTAGCCCAGGCGAACTCTCAGTATTCGTACAAGCTACACATGAGAAAACCACGCCAGAGCACGCGAGAGCAATTATTGCAATTCGTCGTGTTGCGCTTGAACCGCTTACCAATGCGGCGGAAGTCGCATCCTCTGTGGCAAGTGAGTCTTTGGGCGTCTGCAGAACCGAGGTGGGCAGTTCGTAGCTCAAGTCTGATGAAAGCAAATTGAATCCCCTTATTTCCATCCTATAGCTTGGCGCGCTCGCGTCCGCCAAGCTTCAGCACGCGACACAGCGAGTATCAGCGTAGCTCATTCTCCGTGGAAAAGTCAGGAAAATAGGGCAAGTTGGCTGACCGGCCGCCAACTTCGTATCCGCTTCACGCAGCTCTTGATATCCAGCTCCGGCGTATTCCGCTTCCTTCGTGCATTCGTGCTTCTGTGTGTAGAGCTTAGCGAACGCAACACGCGAATAGGTGTCGATAAAAGCCTGTTGATAAATGCGACCGACTCCCTTCATCGTTCCGACGTAGAACATGTCTTGCGCCCCGAGATAGCCGGGATGTTCAGCTCAATCTCGTCATGCGCCTCCTTCTCTTGCTTGGCTTTCTC
Source organism: Pirellulales bacterium (assembly GCA_028066245.1). Taxonomy (GTDB): domain Bacteria; phylum Planctomycetota; class Planctomycetia; order Pirellulales; family S012-138; genus CALJLD01. Next base: position 1,686 of record JALCBR010000168.1, read on the forward strand.
CAAGGTCGTGAGCTGGCTTTCCGTGAGGACTCGGCCATCCTGAGCCACCTTGGCCTCCAACGCCTTGAGGCGTTTCTTCATCGTCTCCAAGTCGTGGCGCAACCAGATGCCGCGGACGCCACCTGGCGAGACGAACAATCCGCGTTTGCGAAGTTCGTTGCTAACCCCTACTTGCCCGAGCGCTGGATTCTCCACCGTAAGTTCACAGACGGCTTCTTCGATCTCCGGCTCGACGCGGTTCTTGATAATCGGTTTGCGGCGCGAGATGCCCTTGAGCGCCTCTTCGCCTCCCGCCTCCCGCCTCGTACACCTCCTAGTAGCGATAGAACGTCTCTTGCGAGGCCTTCTGATTGCGGCAACTCCGCTCGGCTACGCCATCACTCCGTCGCCACGAATCAGGGTAGCTCTTGGTTTGAAAAGTGCCAGGTCAAGCTGTGGCTGTTGCAACTTAGCGAACTCGAAACTTGGAAATGATTCCTAAGTGATCCGAAGGGTATCGAGGAGTGCCCCCTCTTCCCTTGAAGTTTTCGACAATCGCTCCAGCGTCTTCGAGCTCAAGCCCAGCGCCCTTGTAGTAGATAAAATCGATACGATCCCCAAAGCCGGGCGAAGTCAAGCACGGGTGTGTTTTTGGGTTGGGATATCTTTCCCGGTATGAATCCTTAAAGCCGGCATCGGTCATCAATCGACTATGGCCAGACCTGCCCTTGCCGTCATCTAGATGAGACACTGAGTTGAAATCGCCTGCCCACACGATGGGAAGATCATCAGCACCGTCAACGAGATTCCTCCAGCCCTCAAGCGCGCCTGCAAGGTCCTGTGGCTTCCTGCCATTGTACCAATTCGAGAAGACCAAGATGTCCTTGTCATCCGTCAGCTGAACTCTTGCTCCACCGTTGTTGAACGCGTAGTTTTTGCCGTAATTTGAACGGTTCTCGTTCATGTATACATCTTTGATTGGGTATCGACTCATCACAGAGAGGTTAGCTCCCCAAACTGCTCCAACAGTGCTACACGCCTCGTAGTAGTAAAAGCCGAGATTGCTAGAGATCTTAGAGCCTGCTCCGTACGTCTCTTGCATCAACACGACATCGGCGCCGGAATCTCGAATTAGTTCGATGGTTCGCTCGATGCCATCAAAACCATCTTGTTCCTTCGTGTAATGGGTCCCTCCATGCCAGATATTCCAATTGAGAACAGTCAAAGTATTCTTGTCAAAAACGGGCTCGGCTGACGCTACTGCATGATGTCTGTAAAGCTCCGCAACCTGCTGAGAAGATAGGGTCTTGCTCCATACCCTCAGTTCGTCAACAACGCCAGCGAAAGTGCCATACTCCGAACGACCATTCTCCGCACCAAACCGCAAAGAGGCATCGACCGAAAAATCGGTGTTCTTCAGGTCGCCCAGGCTAAATGATGCACGATTGACTCCATCATAATAGAGACGCCCCTCCTTTGGTTCGGCGTTGTACGTAAAGACAAGCTGGTGCCAACGGCCATCTGAAATTGGCTGGTCGTCATAAACTGGTTCATAATTGTAATGAAGAGTTCCGTTCCCAATATTCCACCCCCACGCTCCGTCGACACAAAAAAACGTCAACCCTTTTCTGTTTCTCCTCTTTCCATACAGCCTTGTCTCGTTTGCGCGGAAATCGGCATTCGACAATATCACAGTTACATCCTCACTCTTCTTCGAGGATTGTACCCATATCGAGATCGAGAAATCTTTGTCAACCGAGAACCAAGGTGGCGCCAATTTGCTTAGTGCGCGAGTTGCATTTGAAGAGGCCTCCAAATCCAAGCCCATTCCCTGAATTCCGGTTGCAAACGAGAGGCCGGCTAATTGGTCCGAGCCTTCAAAATCCATCGAGAGGATCAGCTCTCGATCCTGCTGGGAAGGTTGCTGGTAACCGTATGCACGGTCGCACCACACAAAACCATAAAGAAGTGCCAAAAAGACAGCGCCGAAGGATGTCACGTGTTTTGATTGCATAATAGCGATCTCAGCACTGATTGATACGGAACGTCGTTACGATGGTTGGGTGACCGCTTGGCCATACACCTTTGTATTCAAAGTGCATGTCAGAACTAAGCGTCTTGAGCTTCTTGCTCTTGTAGTAAATGAAGTCAATTCGATTGGAAAGGCGGTCAAGCACTGAGCGATGGCGAAGTGTATTCTATTGCTTCATGCATAAGTAACTGGACTCGCTAGAGTTTGAGCTTGGCCCAG
>JALCBR010000030.1:0-37244 GCA_028066245.1 Pirellulales bacterium
CCCGTTGCTGGTCCATTGCATGGGCGTGACGCGTTTGCGCCACCCCCCTGGAGGATGGAAAAATTTGACCAATGTCAATTTCGCCCGTACGCGTGAAGGCAGGGCGCGCGGGAACACCAACGCCACGGCAATTCCATCCCGCGCCAGCGAGCGATGAGGACCGCCGACGAACAGAACACCAATCAAGGAGATGGTCTCGCCAAACGTTATTCGGCGTTCACCTTCACCACCACACCCTTGAATGCCGGCGTGCGTGATTGCGGGTCGGTGGAGCGCGGCACCAGCACGTTCGCCTCCGGGTAGTACATGATCGCGGAGCCAGTTCGCACCCATTCATAGCTCCGGGCGATAACACTGCGCATCTCGCCCGTCTCACTGCTGACGGTGACTTGTTGACTGTCTGTGACGTCGAGTGCTCGCAGGTCATCCGGATGGATCAGGATGACATCCCGGCGATCCTGCCCACGGTAGAGATCATGCTCTTCATAGACGACGGTGTTGAATTGGCCTTCGCTGCGGACAGTCATCAGCCGCAACCCTTCGCGAGCAGGCATCTCCGCGCCGCCGAGTGGCTCAACCAAATCGTGGGTGAATAATTGTGCTTTACCGTCAGGCGTTGCGAACTTGGGCGCGTGAAAAGTTCGGCCTTCGATCTGAAATTCCTGCCGAGTCTCATCGATCTTTCCCAGCGCGCTCCAACCGGGCACAACCTTAGCAATCATCTGACGGATGTTTCGCGTGTGCCGGAGTTCGTTCCAGTCGATGGGGCTGTTGTCCGGCATCACAGACGCAGCAATATCGGCAATCACTTCGACTTCGCTGCGCGGTCCCGGTAGCCGTCGCGGTCCTCCGTCGCTCATTCGTACAAAGTTAAACATCGATTCCTGCGTTGTTGGTTCGGCTTCTTCATCGCGAGCCAGTACAGGCAGGATGATTGTTTCTTCCGCCAGACCATGCGCGTGTCCGGTGTTGAGCGTTGTGCTCATGAAGATCAGTGTCTTGAGCTTAGCCAGTGCTTCTTCGGCGAACTGCGAATCCGGGTTGGAGCCGTAGAGGTTTCCCCCCAAACAGAAGCCGAACTTGAGTCTGCCCGCGTGCGAGTCCTCCATGCAACCCAGCGTATCCAAGCCTGCCGTTGTTGGTAGTTGCACGCCGAACTCAGACTGTAGGCGATCAAAGATGGCGTCCTTAAGCTTGGGCGTGACGCCGACCGAACCGATTCCCTGCACGTTGGAATGTCCACGAATGGGGGCCAAGCCGGCACCTGGCTGGCCAACCATGCCCCGCATCAGCGCCAGCGCTGCGATGGCTTGCACGTTTTGCACACCGTGAGCGTGATGCGTGATGCCCATCGTCCAAGAGAAAATGGTCCGCTGGGATTTTGCATACAGACCAACAACTTGATCGATTTGAGTTCGGCTAACTCCGCTCTTGCTAGTAATCTCTTCCCAGCTCACCGTTTGCAACTTTGATCGCAGTTCGCTCCAACCTTCGCAGTGTTGAGCGAGAAATTCCTCACCTGCTGCGCCACGTTCGAGCACGCCCTTCATCACCCCATACAGGAATGCTAAATCTCCGCCGATGTGCGGTTGCACATACAGGCTGGCAATCGGTGAGCCGAAGAGCAGGCTGCGAACATCGCTGGGGATCTTGAAGTTAACCAGCCCGGTTTCGATGGCCGGATTAACGACAATCACTTGGCCGCCGCGGCGGCGGACGCGCATTAACTCTGTCATCAGCCGCGGGTGATTGCTGGGCGGATTGCCACCGATAACAAAGACCAGATCCGCGGCAGCCAGGTCTTCCAGCACAATTGTGGCTGTGCCGGAGCCAGTCACGGAGGTCAGTCCGACACCGCTCGCCTGATGGCAATAGTAACTGCAATTGTTGACGTTGTTGGTGCCGTACAGTCGGGCGAAAAGCTGTAGCAAGAATCCGGCTTCGTTGGAGCTTCGCCCAGAAAAGTACCAGAACGTCTCATCTGCGGAGAGTTGCTGAAGCCGCGCCGTGATCCGGTCAATCGCTTCACTCCACTCGATCGGCTGGTAGTATCCTTCGCCCCGCTTTGCCATGACTGGCCGCGCCAGCCGCCCGCAAGTTTCCAGTTGTCGAGGAGTGAAGGCTCTCAACTGTTGGATACTGTACGTGCTCCAAAAGTCATCACTGATGGCTCCCTGCATGTCCGCGGCCATGGCTTGCAGAGATTTCTTGCAGACTTCCAGCCGATGGCCGGATTCATTGACCATGCCGCCTCGCTGTCCCCCCATCCCCACAGCGCACGTCTTGCAGGCGTTTCGCGAACGCATGGCCTTCCACATGCGCCACACGCCACCAGATTGGTGGCCTTTTCGCCAGGCGTAGCGAATGGCCTGCCAACCGCCACCATGAGAAGGGCGCTTCATCGCGTGCTAAATCAAACGATTGAAAATTGCCAGAGCGTGGAGAGAGTTGATAATGTCGCACACGTGGCCGCAGGGCTCAATGGCTTGTTGCGAGCCGCTAGAACGTGAGGCGAGTGCGCATTCCTGGCTCATTCTTGAGCCCACACCAAACTGGGTAACGGTGATGGAAGAAATGGAAGTTGAATACCAGATCACACCAGAATCGCTCGACGCACTGCGTCGGGTCGTCCTCAAACGCGTGAAGACTTCGCGCTTCTTGATAGGAATCCTGTACATCGCGTTAGTGGGCATTCCGCCGAGTTTACTCTTCTTGATCAAGGGGAGTACATTCGCAGTCATCGGCGGGTGGGTCGCAGTCTTGGCTTGTGTGATCTGGGCGCTGATCGCTACACGGCGTTCAATGGCGCAAATCCTGCAAAGCTTTCTCGACAAGAGAACGCCAAGAACTCGGCTCAAGATCTCGCCAGCGCTGTTCGTCAGCAGTGACGATTGGGGCTGGAGCCGTCGTGGCTGGTCAACAATTCACGCGGTTGACCACTTCGACGGCCACGTCATGGTGTTCATCAATGAAGTCACCGCTCACGTTATCTCTGATTCTGATTTTTCTTCTCCGGGAGAAGCGCGGCGTTTTACCGAATTGGCCGAACAATATCGCCAAGCAGCGCTCCAGGGTTCACAGCAATTTCAAGCTCCTCCCGCGCCCAAAGCTGAAGAACATTCACATTTGCAGGTCTCATTCCGTCCTTCTCCGGCCGACAAGTTGGCCATTATGCACGATGTGGACGAGCGGCGAGGTCAGGATTTGTTTTCGGGCAAGCAAGAAGTCAAAGCGGGGAATTCGCGTTGGTTGAAGATCGTCTGCTTGATCGGATTCATCATCTTGATTGCCTACAACATCCTCGCAGACATTGGTCAGAAGACGGTCTGGGGGCAAGCTCTCCACGGTGTTTTCGTGACCGTGGCCTGGGGGGCATTCGTGATCTTCTCAGTGCAGAGCCTGCGCTATCGATTAGCGCGTCGGACAACTGGAAATACCCAACCACTCACCACAGTCACAATCGCTCAGGCGGGGCTGTTGCAGACAACCGAATCACACGAGTCATTCAGTACATGGCAAACGTGGGAAGACATCCGCAGTTCGCCGAGTTACATCTTGTTTTGCCCGGTCAAACAACATATTGACCTCATCATCCCCAAACGGGCATTCGCCACGCCAGCGGAGGCGGATCACTTCTTCGCCGTGACGAAGGAGTTCTGGGAATTAGGCCGGCACCCTGCCAACAATCAACAGATGGTTGAACTCGTCCGGGAGGACGATGGCAATCCATTCCGCTCGCCGCTGGGGACGTAACGCTATCACGGGCGTCCAGTGATGTTCCGTAGTCTTGTTTGCAAGCATTTCGGGCCCTCACCGCTGCGCGGGCTCCTCAGCGCGATATCGACGCCAGCGGTATTCCCGTTTGGGAAATTCTTTCCGGTTGTACGGAATATCTCGATTCTAACGATTGCTCCGGCCGATAGCAGTCCTGCCGAGAATGTGTTAGTGCTCCAGGCAATCTCCGTGGAGCTAAACAGAGAAGCATCTGAATCGAGTTGGTGAAGTCATGAGACGCGCTGTCATTACCGCAGGATTCCTTTTCATCGCTTCCGCACTCAGTGGGTGCTGTCACTTGTGGGAGAACATTCACTACTGGGAAGACTGCATGTTCTGCGAGTGTGGCCATTGCGACATCCAAGGCTGCAATTGGGGCTGGGGCGATTACGGCTCTGCACACGCTGGATGTTCTGGCTGCGGCGGGTGCTATTACGGCGAATGGCACATGGACACCGGCTGTGATCCTTGCGATTGCCACGGCAACTGGGTTGGTCCGGGATACGTGGGAAGCCATCATAGCCATGGTGTTCCGTACACGGCATCTCGCCAAGGTGGAGTCGTCCAAGATCGACCACTGCAAGCCCACCAGCAAGTGCCTCAGCAACAGGAACGTTCGGCCATTGTTGCTGAACAGCCTGATCACACGCATGCGATACCTAAACGGTTGCGTTAGACAGCGCTCAAAGCGATCTCGCAAGTGCCACCAGGCGGTGATCTTATGCTCAGGGCATGGGAGCGTTCACCGTCATCGGCTACGATTCTCGCATGCAACATTTCTGGAACAGCGTTGCGGATGGCTTTGTTCGCAAACCGTGGATTGCGGCTCTTCTCGTTCTGCTCATCAGTTCCGGCGCTGGGTTCGGCCTGTCGCGTGTTGCGTTTGATGACAGCCCTCACAACATCTTCAAGACCGAAGATGCAGAGTTCCAATTTCTTAGCGAAGTTCTTTCGCAATACGGTGCTGATGACAACGACTGCCTGTTGATGGTCACGGCCGAGAAGGCTGTGGATATCTTCTCAGAGGGCGGATTGACACGGCTGAGTGAGCTTGAACGTCAAGCCGCATCAGTCGAGGGTGTGCAGGAAGTTGTTAGCCTCGTCAGCCCGCAGATTCTTCAATTGCTGGGTCTGGACAGCGGGCGCTTGGCAGAAGCTGATCTCCTCGCCGCTCAAGCAAAAGCACAGACAAACCCGTTGATCCGAGGGCAGCTTCTCTCAGAAGACGCACGGGCAACGCTACTAATCGTGCGGCTCGATTCCTGGCGAAAGAACATCGGTCAGTTTGAAGCGCCCGTCGCTGAACTTCGTGATGTCGCTAAGCGACTGTCCGATGAAACAAACCTCACGGTTGAGATGACCGGAATTCCGCCGTTACGGGTGGAGATCTTTGCCGCTGTGGAGTCGGAAAACCGCAAGTATACGATCATCGGTTCGACCCTCGCATTCGCCATGGCCTTCATCCTATTCCGCAGGCTGCGGTTGGTGATGATTGCAGCCACTGGCCCCGTACTGGGGGCTTTGTGGACAATTGGATTTATGGGGCTCTTGGGTCAGAAGATCAACGTGCTCAACGTTGTCCTGCCGACGTTGGTGATCGTTGTCGGCTTTACCAGCGCCATTCACTTGCTGGTCGATGCGCGCCGGTCATTAGCTGACGGAGCTTCCGTACGGGATGCCGTGCGGCTAGCCATCGCGCATCTCGGCGGGGCCTGTACGTTGGCAATGTTCACAACGATGGTCGGATTTGCGTCGCTGGTGACGAGCAGTGCAGAAATCCTGCGACAGTTTGGGCTGGCGTGCGCTGGCGGGGTGATCTGCTCGTTCACTTCGGTCGTTCTCACCGCGCCACTTCTGATGTTGTGGTTGATGAAAAGTGAAGTTGATGCTCAGCGCAAGCATGACCGCGCGCGACTGGGAGTGGTCATGGAGCACTTCACGGCCTGGATTATTCGCCACCGCAAGGTGGTTGTCATTGCCGGCTGCCTGGCCACACTGTTGCCGACGGCTCTACTCCCTCAACTCTACCCGGACACTGAGCTGACTGAGACTATTCCGGAAGAGCGCGAAAGCTTCCAGACGCTCAAACGCTGTGATCAAGTGTTCGGCGGCGTTCTGACAGTGATGGTCGTTGTTGACTGGTCCAACGAGCTTGCGCTGTTGTCGCCGGAAGTGCAATCAACCTTGAAGGAGGTTGAAGCAACGATCCTCGAAACGGAAGAGCTACACTATCCGCTTTCCGTGCGTTCGATTCTGCGGACGCTTGATTCAGGTCATCCTGATTCTTTGGCAGCAAAGCTCGCCTTCAGCATGGTGCCTGCGGAGACGTATGGGCGCATGTACCGGATGGCGGCTCCCAACAGGACAATTGTCACTGCACGGCTGCCGGACCTGGGTGCGGCCGCTTACCTGAAAATTTTTGCGCAGATGGAACAGCGTCTTGAAAAGATCGCGGATGTGGAGCCGGGCGTCACCGTGAGGATGACGGGCACACCAATTTTGGCCGCGCGAAACATCAATCAAATGGTCGTAGACCTGGCGACCAGTTTGACACTGGCGGCCATTGTGATCTTTGGCGTGATCACAGTCGCCTTTCGATCGCTCAAGTTGGGACTGTTGAGCTTGGTCCCCAACTCATTTCCGCTTGTGCTAACCGCTGCGATGCTGGTTGTCTTCAGCCAACCGCTCCAGTTGGCCAGTGTGATCGTGTTTACGATCTGCTTGGGCCTGGCGGTTGATGATACCATTCACTACCTCAATCGCTTTCGTCGTGAGTTGAGCCAATCCAATGACGTTCCCGCGGCTCTGCGTCGTGCGTCACATTCCGTTGGGGCAGCCTTGGTAACGAGCACGCTGGTTCTGCTGGCCGGCTTCGGCAGTGTGATCTTCAGCGAAATCCCCACCAGTCGGCTTTTCGCGTCGCTTGCCTGTACTGCGATGGGTGCGGCACTGTTAGGCGATCTGGTGTTTCTACCGGCGCTCCTGGCCGTGGTGGTGAAGAATGACGAACAACCCGTGACCTGTGACACGGACTAACCTTTGCTTGCCGTGATGAACCGCTGCCCCTGAGAGTGTTTCTCGGTGAGAATCATAATTGCCGCCTGCAAATCGCTTCATCTCGCGGCGTGGATTCCGAAATTCATCACCACGCGGTCCACCCGCCGTCAACGGTAACAGCCGCCCCAGTCATATAGTCACTGGCGGAAGACGCCATGAATAGAACTGCGCCTTGATAGTCTTCGGCTTTGGCCATACGGCCAAGTGGCGTGCGCCGCTCATACTCGCGGACAAATTCATCGCCCTGATTATCGAACACGCCGCCAGGAACCAAGCAGTTGACCCGGATGTTGTGCTCTCGCCAATGGACGGCCAAGTAACGGGTGAGTTGAATCACGGCTGCTTTGGAAGCTCCATATGCCGGCGGCGAGTTTACACCGGAATCTCCGTACACGCGGGGATCCGGTGAGACAACACCATACGTGGAGGCGAGGTTGATAATTTTTCCCTGCCCATTCTCGATCATCTTTTTTCCAAATGCCTGACAGGTGTGAAAGACGGCTGTCAGGTTCACGTCAATCACTTGCCGCCAAGCTTCCGTCTGATCATTTTCCGGCGAAGAAGAATAGAAGCCGGTTCCGCGAAACTGAGCGGAGTTGATCAAAATCGACGGCGGTCCGCACGCTCGCTGGACATCCGCGACAGCGTCCGCCAGCTCATCGGCTTTTGAGACATCGCGCGGAATGGCCCAAGCTCTGTTCTCGCCCCCTGAAGCATTGATCTCCGTGGCGAGCTGTTCCGCCGATGCGCCATTCATATCGACAATCGCTATGTTTGCGCCAGCGGAAGCGAGTGCTTGACACAACGCGCGGCCGATTCTGCCAGCGCCGCCGACAATCACGGCGACTTCATCCTTCAAGCCGAAAAGCCCTTGAAGAAACGTCGAGTCCGGATTGCGCTGGGAATCTTCAGTCATCCTGAGGATCTGGGTTTGCCAGGATCAGGTCACCATCGACGAGAGGTTATTGCTCCAAGTTCTGCAGCGCCTTGAGCACGTGTTCGTCGTGACCATCTACTTTGACGCTTTTCCACATCTTGGAAACTTTGCCATCGGGTCCGATCACAAACGTGCTGCGTTGGATGCCCATCCGCGTTTTGCCATATTGGACTTTCTCCCGCCATGCGCCGTATTTTTCTGCTACGGCGTGATCAGGGTCCGCCAGCAGCGGGAAGTTGATCTCAAACTTGTCCCGGAATTTTTCATGGCTTTCCACGCTGTCAGGGCTTACGCCGAGGACAACGGCACCCAATTTCTTTAGCTTCGCCGAAGCGTCACGAAAGGCGCAAGCCTCGCGAGTGCAGCCGGGTGTGTCGTCACGAGGATAGAAGTAGAGGACAACCGGTTGGCCTTTGAAGTCACTGAGTTTGACTTTCTCTCCGGCATATGTCTAGAGCGTAAACGCCGGCGCCTTTTGGCCAGCTTCAATCCAATCAGCCATAACTCGAATGAATCTTACAAAACAAATGGTTGTGTGCCGGCGACGAAGCGCCACGATTGCGGCGCGAGTATAGCCGCACGGACGGCCAAGGAAAAGTCGCTGGTATTCTCAAGTCGCTTTCGAATCTGGGTGCCACACGATGAAAATCTGGTGGTTTGTAAGATTGCATTTCGTCTGACAAATTTTGCAACAACACTCATGCATCAGCGCGAAGAGTTTGGTATGGCTTCCGAGCGTACTCTTGCCTAGTTGGAGGCGGTGGCAAGCGCAAGTTGGTAATTCAGCGTCAAACTTTGCCGGTTGCGTCAATTCGCGCATCCCTTGTTGGGAGTCGTCAAGGAGTTTTCACCAATGTCGCGCTGTTCGGCACGCGACTTGCCAAAGTGCCTGGTGCAGCAAGCGAATGCATGCTCTCCTCACGTACGGAAACGACCTTTCTCGGAGTGTCCCATGGACGGAACACTGCTCTTTGCCGGTGGCGCTGCCGCGCTGGCTTCACTCGGATTTCTGGAATCCTGGCAGCACCGCAATAACTTGCGGCGCATCCCCATTCGCGTCCACGTCAACGGCACGCGAGGCAAATCGAGCGTGACGCGGTTGATTGCCGCGGGAATGCGGGCAGGGGGGATTCGCACCTGTGCCAAAACAACCGGCTCGCTGGCAAGGATGATCATGCCTGACGGGCGGGAGTTTCCCATCTTTCGTCCAGCTCGGGCGAACGTCATTGAGCAAAAACGCGTCGTGCGAACGGCCGTCGCCAATGGAGTGGAGGCGCTGGTGATTGAATGCATGGCCGTGCATCCGGCGCTGCAATCTCTCTGTGAGTTGCAACTCGTCCGCGCTACGCACGGCGTAATCACAAACGCTCGTGCCGATCACTTGGACGTGATGGGGCCTACCGTCCGCGATGTTGCCAAAGCGCTGGCAGGCACTATGCCCGTTCGTGGGCGAATGTATACAACCGAGCGGCGCTGCCTAGACGTGTTACAAAGAGCGGCCCAAGACCGCCAATCTCAACTTGTGGCTGTTGGAGATGACCAGATCCAACAGGTTACTTGGGAAGAAGTCCAGGCGTTCCCATACATCGAACACCCGGAAAATATCGCACTGGCGCTGCGTGTCTGCTGTGAGCTGGGCATCAATCGCAAGGTTGCCCTGCGCGGCATGTGGAGTGCTACGCCGGACCCCGGCGCCATGAACCTCTACGAAGTCGATGAATCCACTCGCCGGATCATCTTCGTCAATGGATTTGCCGCCAACGATCCGGAATCGACCGGACAAAACTGGAATATGGTGGTCGATCGCTTCAATGGCGTGGACCGAAGGATTGCCGTAGTCAATTGCCGAGCAGACCGTGCGGATCGTTCCGCGCAACTGGCCGACGCCTGCCTGAAGTGGAAGCCTGCCGATCATTACATGGTGATCGGCTCAGCGACCGACGCTTTTGCCAAGAGGGCGATCAATTTGGGCATGGACGGCCAAAGATTAACTTGCGCGGAGCGCATGCCTGTCGGGCAGCTCTACGAAACACTCAGCCGAGTCAGTGGCCGTTCCGCCTTGGCGATGGGGATGGGCAACATCTCTGGTCCAGGGTTGGAGCTTTTGGATCTCTTTCGCCAACGGGATTTGCCGCGACACGCGGCCTCATATGCTGCTCAGGAGGTGGCCTGATGGAAATGGATGTTCCAACAGTGGCGATCGCCGTGGGTTTGGTGGTCAGCTTGATCTTTTCTGAGACATTCGGGCTGGCTGCTGGCGGGATGATCGTACCTGGTTATCTGGCGATGAACCTCGACCGCCCCTTGTGGGTGTTGGGAACGTTGCTGGCCGCAGCCGTTACGTTTGGTCTGGTGCGGTTGATCTCGCGTTGGGCAATTATTTACGGTCGTCGCCGGATTGTGATTGCCGTGATTATCGGTTTTTGCGTCGGCGCGGTTTTTCGCTCTTCGGCGTTGATGTTCTTCCCAACGGCAACGGAAACAAGTGAGCCGCTGTTCAATGTGATCGGGTTCATCATTCCCGGCTTGATTGCAGTCTGGATGGATCGGCAAGGAACGGTGGAAACGTTATGTCCAGTGGTGACATCGGCTGTCGCCGTGCGGCTCGTGCTGATTGCAATGGGACTGGAGGTGCTGTCATGAAAGGAATTTATTGGCGACCTCGTAAGGTATCACGTCGGACGTTGGTTGTACTGGCGGTTGCCTGCATTGCGGGAATGGCCGTGCTGGAGCTGGCTCCGCAACGCCGCGAGGTGGAACACATAGCGGAAAAGCTCTCCGCTGCTCAGTTGGCCGCGAACGGAATGGACCTGCTCAAGACCGAAAGACTCAAACGCGGACACGAAATCATTCCGGAGTTGGATCCGGCGCAGACCGGGCTGATTGGGCATAGCATGTCCTTGGTGACGAGCGTGCCGGGCCACTTGGGAGCGAAGCAAACCTCCGTCAATCCGAATTTCGCCGCCGTGATTGTGGGCATGCTAAGAGACGCCGGTGTCGGGAAGGGCGACTTGGTTGCCGTTGGTTGTTCGGGATCATTTCCTGCATTGAACGTCTGCGTCTATTCGGCTTTGGAAACGCTGGAAGCTCGGCCTGTCGTGATCGCTAGCGCTGCGGCGTCGCAATTTGGTGCAAACATCCCAGATTTGATGTGGGTGGACATGGAGCGCGAGTTGCACACCGCTGGGCTGATTTCTTTTCGGTCCGTTGCCGCGTCGTACGGCGGATTTGAAGATCGAGGGTTGGGTATGTCCTCCGCGGCGAAATCGCTCATCGCTGACGCCTTGGCACGCAACAACTTGTCAGCACTGAAAACCAAGTCTCTGGAAGCAGCAATTGACCGCCGAATGGGAATCTATCGTTGTGAATCAGGCGGCAAACCGTATCAAGCTTATGTGAATATCGGTGGGGGCGCGACGTCCGTTGGCCGCACCGAAGGAAAGCACAAATACAAGCCCGGCTTAACGATAACTCCCGATGCAGATGCCCTATCGATCGATTCGGTGATGACCCGCTTCGCTGCGAATGGTGTTCCGGTGATTCACCTGGTCCAGGTCAATGAGCTGGCTGCCGAGCACGGACTGCCGGTTTGCCCTGCTGTTCGCCCACAGCCGGGCTCGGGAGGTGGTTTTGTCGCTGCTTCTTATGACCGTGGGTTGGCGTTGATGTTTCTGATTGGACTGTCCTTAGTCCTTTGTGGTCTTGTCTTGACGGGGTTTCGCCGCCCTCTACTCCGGATCGCCGAATTGTTGCACCTTCACCGCCGGCCGCAGGGACCGCGTCTGGCCGAGATTTCCGTTGACGCTCATGGAGGAGAACTGATGGTCTGAAATGCCGCTTGGAGAGAGAAATTCACAATCTCTCTTCGAGCGTCCGTGCGAGGGTCGGTCAAACAAGGCGACAATGACTGCCACATGTCGTCGCTTTGTGGCTCCTAAGGATGGGAGCTGAAGTTCGCGAAGGAATCTCGGCAAACCTTGCATGGTGGGATCAATGTCAACTGTAAGGTGCTGGAGTGCCACTTGCGGAACGTCAGGATGTTTCCGCAGGTGGCGCTCCTTTTTTGTGCTCCAAGATCTTTATCTTCGCGTTCGTCGAATTCCTGAGAACCGTCCGCTTGCCCCGGTTGGAAGCGGCACATCGCGTCCGTATCATGAATGCTGGTTCGATGCCCTTCCCCGTTTGATTTGTCACCTTTTCCATGGCCAAGGACTTTCTCAAAGACGCCCGCGATGAATACGACGTGATCGTCATCGGTAGCGGGCTGGCTGGATTGACTTCAGCCAATTCCCTGGCCAAGGCCGGCCATCGCGTGCTGTTGATTGAGCACCACTATCAACTCGGCGGGATGGCGACATGGTTTCGCCGTTCAGGCGGGCACATTTTTGACATCTCGCTACACGGGTTTCCCATCGGGATGATCAAGAGCTGTAAGCGATATTGGACGAAGGAAATCGCTGACTCAATCGTGCAGCTCAAGAACATTCGCTTTGATAACCCAATGTTCTCACTGCGAACGACGTTTGACCGCAATGACTTCACTCAGCAACTGACGGAGAGTTTCGGCATCGCGCCAGAGACCGTGGTCGCGTTCTTTGATGCGGCGCGGGGAATGAACTTTTATGACAATGAAGGCGCTACTGTCGGTGAGTTCTTCGCCCGATTTTTCCCTGGACGCGAGGATGTGATCCGGCTGCTGATGGAGCCGATCACGTATGCCAACGGATCGACGTTGGAAGACCCTGCCGTGACCTATGGCATTGTCTTCTCCAACTTCATGTCCAAAGGCGTCTATACGTTTGAAGGAGGAACTGATCGCCTGATCGGATTGATGAAGGATGAGCTGATTGCCAATGGCGTTGATCTGCGCATTCGCTGCGAAGCCCAAGAGATCCACGTGGAGAACAGGAAAGTAACCGGCGTCACCATCAATGGGCGACGGATCAAAACACGTTGTGTCATCTCGAACGCTAACTTGAAGCAGACCGTGTTTCGGCTTGTTGGCGAGGATAAGTTCTCTGGGCAGTTCTTGGATGACGCTCGGGAAGTTCGGTTGAACAACTCCAGCTGCCAGGTTTACATGGCGCTTCAGCCTGGCGAACTCATCGATGAAAGCGTAGGCGATTTGTTGTTCAGTTCCACTGCCCCGCTGTTCCGCACCGACTTGTTGCTCTCGCGGGACATCACCAGCCGGACGTTTTCCTTTTATTACCCGCGGACACGTCCTGGTACCGACCGCTGCATGGTTGTCTCCAGCACCAACGCACGCTACGAGGATTGGGCAAATCTGCCGGAGGAAGAGTATCAGCGGCAAAAGGAAGCGTTGATCGAAGACACAATCGTCGCCTGCGAACGATACGTGCCCAATTTGCGACCGCGGCTGGCGCACGTGGAAGCATCTACGCCGCGAACGTTCGAACACTACACCCGTCACTTAAGCGGTGCCAGTTTCGGAACCAAGTTTGAAGGTTTGGCCGTCAGCCGTGCGTTGCCGGAACAAATCGGTGGGCTCTATCATGCCGGCAGCGTGGGGATCATCATGTCTGGGTGGCTTGGTGCCGTGAATTACGGAGTGATTGTCGCCAACGACGTTGACGGCTACCTGCTCAAATCGACTCCAGCCGGTTCCATTGCTACAGCGTAGCACTCATGTGTGTGACGCCTGTTGCGTAACGAGCCCTGCTTAACGGGTGATCGTTGTCTCGCCTCAATCTCTAGTTCTTACCAGCTCTCCTTCCTTTCTTCTTGCTCATGTCCTTTCTTCAACTTCGCGACAAAGCGATCCTGATCGCTGGCGCCGCCAACCGAAAAAGCGTTGCTTGGCATGTCGCGCAGATGCTGAGAGCCGAAGGGGCCAAGGTGGTCCTCAGCGTCCGCAGTGAGGCTCGGCGAG
Source organism: Pirellulales bacterium (assembly GCA_028066245.1). Lineage (GTDB taxonomy): Bacteria > Planctomycetota > Planctomycetia > Pirellulales > S012-138 > CALJLD01. The sequence goes on from JALCBR010000030.1 coordinate 13,662, forward strand.
ACCAGATCATGGCGTTATGGGAAAAGACGGCTGGCAAGTTTTCCCGACAGGCACCGTCACCAGAGTTCCACGTCTGTGACGTCGAGCATGAAGATCAGATCACAAGCCTGGCGGAATCGGTTGCAAAGTCCAACGACTCCATCCACGGCATCGTGCATTCGATCGCCTTTGCTGATTATTCAGAAGGTCCTAAGCCGTTTCATGCAACTGACAAAGAGGCGTTTTTGCGGGCAATTGACGTTTCGTGCTTTTCTTTGATTGCGTTGGCGAACGCCTTTAAGGATTTACTGGCCAAAGACGGCAGCGTGGTCACCATCTCCATCTCCACCACCGAGATGGCGTCCGAGAATTACGGCTTTATGGCACCTGCGAAAGCAGCGCTTGACAGCACTGTTGTCTTCCTGGCCAAGTCGTTCAGTCAATTCTCTGATGTGCGATTCAACGCTGTGGGCCCAGGTTTGTTGAAGACGTCTGCAAGTGCCGGGATTCCCGGCTACGTTGATTCGTACTTGTTTGCGGAGCATGCCACGCTAAGGAAACGAGCCGTACAAACTGAAGAAGCCGCCGGCCCTGTAGCGTTCCTGCTTTCACCACGTTCCAGCGGAATCAACGCGCAGCGCATCCCGATTGATGCCGGGATGCGAGTGAATTACTTTGATCGCGAGATCGTGCGGCGCGTTATTGGCGGTTCCGCACCGTCAGTCGATTAAGCCATGAGTGGAAGCGCACAACCAGCGCACAGAAACTCCCCGGTCCAATGGACTCGGAACGGGGAGGCGGTCGTCAATCTTCAATCAAAGCGGTTGAGTCTTCAGGCTCAACGATTGCTTATCGCAGGAACTGCAAGCACCAGTAACAGGTTTCGCCTTTCGTTTGGTAGGCAGCCGCGCCGATGCGGGTGTAATTGCCCAGCATGTTGGCACGATGTCCCGGTGAGTTCATCCAGTCGCGAACAACCTCACTGGCGGTGCGTTGGCCCATAGCAATATTCTCAGCGACAGGGGCACTCGTGTGCTGTAAGGTGTTCGCCCGCACCATCCACCAAGCATGCTGGCGGGCCGATTTGACCAGACTCTCATCCATGGCAATTGGTGGCAATCCGTGCCGCTCACGTTCCTTGTTCGTGTACTCGATCAATTGTTCCTCAATCGGCCACATCGCAAACTTCTTTGACTCGGCCTTATCTTGTTTTTCCTGATTGTCTTGCGCGACGGCGGACGCACTTGGCGTCAACATCAAACCCAATATGACGACGCCCAAGACCTGGCCCCTGGTAACGATCCAATTCATCGACAACTCCAAACAGGCATGCAGAGAGATACGATGCAAACCGTGCAACTCCCTTGAAGCGATTGCTCAGGCACGGTCGCAGAATGAGTGAGAATTGACGCTAACTACGCAAAGGTTACGGATTGGAGAAGTGTGTCCCGCACACGAGCCCAAATCGTAGCCGATGGATAGGAGGAGTAAATAGGATGGTGAAAATGGGCGGACGTTATAGAGGCTGGGGTTACTTCACCCCCGCGTTGGAAATATATCCAACTCAATAACTTAGCGTTTCAGCAAGGCTGGCAACCTGGGCAATAGAACGTTGATCGCTGTGCCTGAACAATTCGCACGATCCTATGATTTTGGCAGCTGGCACAACTCTCGCCAGCGCGATCATAGACCCGGTGGTGGTTCTGATATTCGCCGGCTTTGTTGAGCGTGTTGCGGTAGGTTCCGTCGTTCAATGTGGAGCCTTCATACAAGATAGCGGTCCGTAGGACCTTCTGCATCGCCGCATGAAGCCGTCGCCAATCGGGCGTTTCCAGTTCTCGGCACTCTAGCATCGGCCCGATCCGCGCCAAGTAGAGCATCTCCGAGGCATAGAGATTCCCGATTCCCGCAATCGCTTTCTGGTCAAGCAAGGCAACTTTCACGGCCCGCCGGCTAGACGCCAAACGCTTTCGGAACTCCGTCAATGAACATTCCAACGCATCTGGACCCAAGTGTTCTGGTCCGAGTTGCGTCTCAAATTCGTCCGGCGTCAACAACCGCACGGTTCCCAGACCTCGCCGGTCCCAAAACAGCATTTGTGATGCCTTGGCGCCTTCGACAAGCAGTCGCAACCGTAGATGTTCTTGGCTGGGAACTTCTGCCAGCGCGACAAGTCCGGTCATGCGGGGCTCGATCACGAGCCGCAATTCCCCATCGTTGACGACGATCAACCGTTTGCCACGACGGTCAATCCGAGCCACGCGCGTTCCAACCAACTTCCGTCGGATCTGTGGCCAGCCAGGCTTGATGGAGATGGGCTTTGCTGTGCAGCGCGGCTTTTGAACTGCTGTGATCACGCCACCAACAATCGGCGCCAGGCCTCGCCGCATGGTCTCCACTTCCGGCAACTCAGGCAATTCAGCGGTCCGTACGTTTGGGAAGGTCTGTCTGGGAGTTCAGCGGAGGAGTTAAAGGGCAGCCCGTGCTGACAAGTCATTGCCGCCAGTATCTTCACCGGTCACGTCATCGTTGGAATCTACGTCCTTCGCGTCTCCACCGGAAGGCTTGGGGGCTAAATCGTCCGCCGTTTCCCTGGCCAGCAGTTCATCCAGCACTTCCGCCATTCTCGCTTTGGATTCATAGCCCAACCGATCAACCTCGCTTCCTTCTCTATCCAGGAACGTGACCGGTTTACCGTCTTTAAAGAACAAAATCTGGGGAACGCTGGCGGCGCGGTGCTCACCGGCTTTGTCCTTGTTTTGTCGTGTGTTCAACTTACCGACCAGCACTCGCCCTTCATATTCGTTGGAGAGTTCGGCCACCCAAGGCGCCATCTCGATACACGGCTGGCACGATCGGTTCCAGAAGTCAATCATGACGAGCTTGTCTGACTTCATCACGATGTCGTCAAAGTTCGCGTCGGTCAGTTCAACAAATTTTCCGGGATGAGCGGTCATGGGATCGAGCGGCGATTTTTCCTCCTGACAACCGGTTATGGCGGTCACCAGCAGTGGCATGAACAAGCATCGCAAAACACGAGCAACAACGTTTGAAGATGACATGATCAGTCCACCTCAACGCCTGAAGAACAGGACATCAGAGACACGTGCGCAGAAGCTAGCCTGTCTGGCTCGGCCACTATAGCAAATACGAATAGGGCAAACATCAGGTTCACGATGCCTGGAGTGGTCACCGTTTGGTGCTGACGCAAACTACTTTCGCACCAACTACTCCGATTCCATCGCCCGTTCCAGGTGGACGATATTGGCCCTGATGCCCTCCAGGTTGGGGTTGAGCTTGAGTGCCCGGCGAAAACACTCCAGTGCGTTGGCCCTGTCGTTCAACTGGAGGTGGCATTGCCCCATTCCGCTGGCGGCAGCGAAATGATAGGGATTGTATTCCAAAGCTTCGTGGCAATCAGAGATGCTGCTCTCGTATTCGCTCAAGCTATACGCGGCAATCGCTCTTTGATTCCAAGCTTCGGCAAACCAAGGAGCTTCCTCTAGCAATTCGCTGGCGCGATCAATCGCTTCGGCAAATTGCCGGCTTGCGATTAGCCGCATCACAATGCCCAGGAGTTGCCGCTGGGAGTCGTTGCCGTCGCGTGTCCAAAGAGAGCGGATGCCATTCTCGGCGACCAATCGCACACCGCGATCTTCATCGATCAACGCCATTCCCAACGCGGCGTTGCTTTCATAGTTGCCGACGTATCCCAAAGAGAGCGCGGCAGCGCGACGAACCTCTCGCCGTGCTGCTGAACGGGCAAGCCGTTCCAACGTACCAATCGAGTACTTCCGCGTCATCTGACGAATGAATGACGTGGAATTCTGATCGATTAAGTACTGCTGGTAGAAACGCTCCAGCAGGGCTGTCCTTTCACTCACAAATCACCTCACGCACTTTGCCGTCACACACAAGAACGCATGAACGACGGTTGTCGATTGGAGAGCCACCTGCCGTCCCCAGATTTTTCCCGGAACTGCGGACCCCCAATGCATTGGAATTGAGTCTAATCGGGACGCGCGCGGTCTCAATCAGAAAACGGCATGCGCGACATGAATCACCGCGTTTTACCGCCGGTTTTTCACAAAGGGTAAGCCAGGACAACCGGGAGAACTGTACGGCGATTCACCGTCAGGCAAGCCCGCAACGGACGCTAACTCTCCCATTGCAGCGTCCGCTCGACTGCTTGTTGCCAACGGGTGAGCAGTCTCTTGCGTGTATCTTTTTCCATGTCCGGCAAGAATTCTTGATCCAACGACCAGTTCTGCCTGATCGCGGCCTGGTCTTCCCAATAGCCTACGGCGAGACCCGCCAGGTACGCGGCGCCCAGAGCAGTGGTTTCGGCAACAACCGGTCGACGAACCGATGCGTCGAGGATGTCAGCTTGAAACTGCATCAGCGCGTTGTTGAGCGATGCGCCTCCATCAACCTTCAACTCGGTCAGTTCTAAGCCGGCATCTTTGCGCATGCAGGCGATCAAATCACGTGACTGGTAGGCCATTGAGTCCATCGCCGCCCGAGCAATGTGAGCTTGCGTTGTCCCTCGGGTGAGGCCAAAGATGGCGCCGCGAGCGTAGGGATCCCAATGTGGCGCCCCCAACCCCACGAACGCAGGCACGAAGAAAACGCCGTCAGCATCGCTGACTTGAGCGGCCAGCGATTCCACATCAGAACTGCGCTGGATGATCTGCAAGCCATCTCGGAGCCATTGCACGACAGCTCCCCCGATGAAGACGCTCCCCTCCAGGCAATAGGTCGTCTCGTTCCCAATCTTCCAACCGACAGTTGTCAGTAGTCGATTTTGTGATGCGACCGCCTCGGCACCGGTATTCAGTAGTAGGAAGCAGCCGGTGCCGTATGTGTTCTTGGCGCTTCCCGGCTCAAAGCAACATTGGCCGAAGGTAGCTGCCTGCTGGTCACCAACAGATGAGGCGATTGGCACCTCCGCGCCGAGAAAGTCAGTCGAAGCTTGCCCGTAGATCTCGCTGGATGCCCGCACCTTCGGCAACATGGCACGAGGAACATCCAGCAGCTTCAGTAATTCATCATCCCACTGGAGCGTATGAATGTTCAGCAGCAGTGTGCGGCTGGCGTTGCTAGCATCGGTCACATGCAACTTGCCGCCGGTTGCCTTCCAGATCAACCACGAGTCGATAGTGCCAAAGAGGATCTCGCCGCGTTCTGCACGGCTGCGGAGACCACTAACGCTTTCCAGCAAATGCGTGATCTTTGTCCCGGAGAAATAAGGATCAAGCAACAGCCCTGTTTTGCTGCGAAAGGTCTCTTCGCAGCCATCACGTTTGAGTCGCTCGCAGATTGGTGCGCTGACGCGGCTTTGCCAGACGATGGCGTGATGCACTGGGCGCCCGGTTTCTTTCTCCCAAAGTACGGTCGTTTCGCGTTGATTGGTGACACCAATTCCCGCCAGATGCTCCGGACCAATTTCTGCCATCACCAAAGCCTGCTGCGCAGTTTCCCGCTGCGAGGCCCAGATTTCGTCGGCGTCGTGTTCGACGTTCCCAGGCGAAGGTAGAATCTGCTGGAACTCCCGTTGCGCAACGGAAACTATCTGGCCGGAGTGGTCAAAAACGATGGCCCGGCTTGATGTCGTGCCCTGATCCAAGGCGAGGATGTACTGTTGCATTTTGACTGGCGAGCTTGAACGAATGGCCTTACAAGCCGGGTTTTCGAGAATGACAAAACGCCATCATCATGACAGTTTCATCATAACGTAACGGTCGATCTTTGCTTGCGGTCTCGTCTCCGAGTCATGATTCTTGTGCGACGGGCAAGCTGGGCGGTGAGAGTAATTCTCGAATGTTGAGTATTTGCGTAAAGTCGCCTAGCATACGGCTTCGGATCGCGAGTTCTTCATTACTTACGCCTAGCGGTTGGTACATTGCCAGATTCCAAATCATTTCGTCTCGGCTTCATTGGTTCAGGCCGGATGGCCACCGCATTGGCTGGCGGGTTGGCCTCCGCGCGGGTAGTTTCCTCAGATCAGATTGCCGCCAGTGATGTTTCTCCCGAAGCGCTGGCCGCTTTTGTCGGGCAGACCGGCGGACGTGCTGTGGCAAGTAATCGCGAACTTGTCGCTGGCAGCGATGTGATTGTGTTGTCAGTCAAGCCGCAGATGGCTGCCGGCGTGATGAGCGAAATCGCTGAAGAGATGGATGAGAGTAAACTCCTGGTTTCCATTGTGGCTGGCTTACCGTTAGCAGCTCTTGCCCGCGAATTGCCTGGGGGACGGCTGGTCCGCGTCATGCCGAATACGCCGTGCTTGATTGGCGCAGGGGCGAGCGCTTTTTCACTGGGCCGCGGGACAACAGCAGACGACGGGCAGCTGGTACAGCAACTAATGTCCGCTGTGGGAACATGTTTGTCGTTGGATGAGCGATTAATGGATGCCGTGACTGGACTTTCCGGGTCGGGCCCGGCCTTTGTTTATGCGATGATTGAAGCGATGTCCGACGGTGGGGTGAAAGCCGGTTTACCGCGGGTGGCAGCCACGCAACTGGCCGCCGCGACGGTTGCAGGCGCTGCACGGATGGTCATGGAAACTGGCGAACATCCGGGAGCCCTTAAAGATCAAGTGACCAGCCCGGCGGGAACAACTATTGCCGGTCTGGCGGAGCTGGAAAATAGGGGCTTACGTGGAGCTTTGATTGAGGCTGTGAACGCTGCCGCGGGGAGAGCCGGAGAACTTGCCGAACAGGCAAATGCGGTCCAGCGGACAAGCAAGTGAGACCCGCGCGACACAAGGCACGAGGGGAATCGTCATTGCAAAACGGCTCGTCCATTTCAACACCAACGACCTGGCGTCACTCTTCCCGTAGTGTGTCGGAGGACGGCCAACGCCGTTCGCTTGTCACCACAAACCTCGTGGTAAAACGGAGTTCCCATGTCCACATTTGAGGATGATCGGTACCAGTGGCGCGAGACATATTTCGTCCTGTTTCCCACCGCGCGGCGACCTTCCACGAAGGCCATGCGTGAAGCTCTCAAACAGTTGCCTTCCGGTTTCGAAGATGAATCCGTTCGTGGCGATGACGATGGCGAGTTTGAATCGGCAACACTGTACGCGCCCGACGCATTCGCCGCCATTGATGTTGCGTATGTTTGCGGTGAGGAAGTGGCAGAGCAGATCGAAGAGCTTTCAGGCGATGTCAACAGGATGGTGCTTAACGACGCCCAAAAGGAAAAGCTCAAGCATCTGGACGAGTGTGACGCTCGCTTTGATGTGCTGCACTTTGAGAAGGTTGAACGAGAGTTTGACGAAGAGGAAGAAGAGATGCTTGACCCCAGCGCCCTGCTGCTGGTCCTGGCGCGTCTCGCGGAGCTGACGAACGGAATCGCGATTGATCCGCAATCGGGCACATTTATGGCGGATTGAGAATCTACTTGGCGACTTTCACGGGTACGCAATAGCTGAGTTCAACAATCTGCTCCCCGGCAAAGAAGCCCGTGAAATCACCAGTGGCCGTGAGTTCGTCGCCAGCTTCCATTTCGGCCACACGGTACTCCTCGAAGACCGTGAAAATGCAACTGATGCGGAGGCCATCTTCACCCTCCAGCAGGACGCGCGAATCACCGGCTTGGTTGTAGCCGACTTCCAAAACGGTCCCGGTGACTTGAATGGGTGTATCTTCGTAGGCGGCAGTGGCCAATTCTGCGTCGAATGAGAATTCCGCTGCTAGGTTTGATGCGGGAATGGAAATGATGCTGCCTTTGCCTGCCAATTCGATGGTGGCATCTATAATCACAAGTTCATGCTTTGACATCCGCCCACTTACCAGAACGAGGTCGCCAAACCAAATCTCTTTCCATGGTTTTGCCTCCCGGGTCAAACATTTCAATCCGGAAGAGAGTTTGATGAAGGGATCTCCCGCTTTGATCAGTTGTCCAGAATCCGTTCCCTGATCTATTTCATGTCCGACATCCGAGACCTGTCCCGAGATTCCCAATGTTCGCCCGCCGAGTGCCTCCAGCACAGCATTAGGATCGGCAGCATACGCGTCAACCAGATCAATCGCCATGAACGTCGATTGCGTGTAGTCGAGCGAAAGTCGATTGCCGCTTACCGGATTCGGTTGATTGGTGTCGCTGGATTGGGTTGCTTGAGCCTTCGCGGCGGACTCATCGGAACTTTGTTGTGAAGATGGTTCCTCTCCACAGCCGCAAACCAACGCGAACGACAGGCATGCGATGCCGTGGCGCGTTGAGAGTAAGAGGATGCGTCGGAACATGGACAAGTCCGTTTGTGCGATTCTTGAGGTTCGCCGTGTCACAGCGTCTCCACTACGTGAAAGTCCTGCCTCAGGACTCAGTTCACCGGTTTGTGATCTTCATGACCGTCAATTCTGCTTCAAGCTGGCGTGCGCTTCATGCGTAAATTCTAATGGCGACAACCAGAACCTCGCGTTTCAAACCTCACCATATGTTCGATTGGTGGAAACCATGAAACCCTGCATCATCCAAACCATTTTGACATTGGGAATCGCATTCGCCAACGCCGTTGCTCCGGTATTCGCCGATGAGGTTGGCGACAGCGTGCGGAGCTACCGCCAGAGCCGTGCGACCGACATCTTGCAGTCCTTTCGTGAATTCGTTTCGATCCCCAACGTCAGCGCAGACGGAGCAAACATTGGTCGTAATGCAATCTGGATTCGTGACGAACTCAAGAAGCGAGGCGTCGCATCTAAGATCTGGGATCTGCCCGGCGCGAACCCTGTTGTCTTCGGCGAGTTGAGGTCTCCTGCTGCCACGCGGACCGTTGTCTTCTACGCCCATTTCGATGGACAGCCTGTCGATGAATCGCAGTGGTTGCACGCGCCATTCACGCCAACGCTGATGAATGCGGACGAGAGTGCCGGTGGCGAAGCCATCGCTTGGCCAGAATCAGGTGAGGGTTTTGAGATACCTCCCACGGATGAATGGAGAATGTATGGGCGGGGAACCTCAGACGATCGAGCTGCCGTGATGGCAATGCTGACGGCGATGGATGCGTTGCAGGCAAATGGGTTGTCTCCCCAAGTGAACATCAAGTTTCTCTTTGATGGCGAAGAGGAGATCGGTTCGCCAAATCTGCGACGATATCTGGAATCACACCGGCAAGAGTTGGACGCCGACTTGTGGCTGTTTTGTGATGGCCCCGTTCATCAGACGCGCAAGCCGCAGCTCGTGTTCGGTGTTCGTGGTATCGTTCAGTTTGACCTGACGGTCTACGGCGCCAATCGCCCTTTGCACAGCGGGCACTATGGCAACTGGGCTCCCAACCCGGCGTTGAACCTGGCCAAGCTGTTGGCGAGCATGAAGGATTCTCGTGGGGAAATCTTGATTGATGGCTTCTATGAATCGATTGAACCGTTGGGTGGGCGAGAATTGGATGCCATCTCCAAGTTGCCCAATGTCGATGATGGATTGTTGTCCGAACTAGGACTTGCGGAGCGGGAGAATCCCACTCGCGACTACTACCAGAGTCTGATGTTTCCCTCGCTTAACATTCGGGGCCTGCAAAGCGCAACAGTCGGCAAAACGGCCCGCAACATTGTTCCCAATGAGGCTTCAGCTACGCTCGACATTCGCCTGGTCAAAGGGAATGAGCCGGGAGAGATGCTCAAACTTGTCCGCAACCACCTTCAACGCCAGGGCTACCACATCGTCTATTCTGATCCCAGCGATGAGCTTCGCCGCAAGTACCCCAAGCTTGTGAAATTTCAATCCGGCGGCGGAACACCTGCAGAGCGAACTCCTCTTGGCCACCCGCTCGTCCAGGATGTGATCACAGCCGCGGACTTGGCCTCGGATGAGGAATTGCTTCTGGTGCCAACGCTAGGAGGCACTCTTCCGATTTCGGTGATTACAGACCGCATGGCCGTGCCAGTCGTCATCGTGCCAATTGCCAATCACGATAACAATCAGCATGCGCCCAACGAGAATATCCGCCTGGGCAATCTATGGTACGGTGTGGACGTCATGGCCCGACTGTTCCTCATGAAATAGTACCCCCTTGTGATAGAAGTTTCCGTAGCGATCGAAGCCCTATCAGACAGGAGCACTCCACGGCTGCACGACCATTTACTTGCTCGAAGTTGCGAATAGATATACGTTTAAGAAGGTGATCACGGTCGGCCGAGGTTGCTAAGTTCTCATTCGAGACGTGGGGTCCGAGCGGTCCTCAGCGCGTGACTGCTCGGCAGTTGGAGCGTTCCTCTTCTTTCATCTCTGTTTCCCTTTACGAGAGTTCGACCCAGGATGTCGCACGCAGGGATTCTGTACCGCCCGTTGATGAAACGCGTGAATATCGGCCTGATGGCGTTGGCGTTGCTTACGCTCTCGCTTCCGGCGGCGAGCCGCCTGCATGCCGATGAGCCCGTTGATCAGTTCCTTTCGGCGTTGCGTGCTCGCCAGATGCACGACGTCGTAATTCTCTATTTGGAGAATCTGAAATCCGGAAATGAGCTGTCTGCGGACCTGCGTGAACGGGTGGACTACGAGATTGGACTGGCTCATTTGGACCAGGCAATCACAATCAGTGATCCCGCGGACCAGTTGCAAAGTCTGGTCGCGGCCCAAGAGTCCTTTGACGCTTTCCTGCAAGCCCAACCGGAGCACGTTCATGCGTTAAATGCACGCATGCAATTGGGTGTCGTCCAGCTTTGGCGGGGACGAAATCTGTTGCGAATCGGCGAGAAACTGCCTGCCCCGCAGCAGTCGAAGCGTAGTACTGATGCCCGTGAGTTGTTTGACGACGCTGGCAAAGTTTTTGCCGAAGTTTCCGTCGCTGCGGAAGCCAGGCTCGAGGAATTTCCCAAGGTCATTGATTCCCGCCAAAGGAAACTTTTGGCCGAACGCAACGCCGTCCGAGACGCAATCGTCCGGTCAGAGATTTACGAGGCTGAAGCACATAAAGCCACTGCGGAGAGTTACCCCGATGGGTCCAATGAGTGGGAAACGGCCATCAAAGCTGCCGGTTCCAAATTCGAAGCCATTGCTAAAAAGTACGCTGAAAACTCAGCTGGAAGTTTTCTGGCACGTCGCGGCAGTGCCGAATGCCTGTTGGCGTTGGGCGATAAACCCAGAGCACTCGGGGGCTACCAGTCGCTTGTTGCTCTGCGCGACGTTGACCCATACGTCCGCGGCCAGCAATCGCTCTTGGTTCCCAAAATCCTTGAACTGATGTGTGACCCGGAGATTGCCGATATCCGCGGCGCCATTGCCTTGGGGGAGACTTGGCTGACGGGGGCTCGCGGCGCGGAAGGCCAGACGCCCACGGGACTTGCCGTCCACTATTGGGTGGCTCAGGCTCAAAACATGCGGATCGAAGAAATCAAAGCCGACGAAGAAGCGAGTGCTTCGCAGGCAGGACAGCGTGAGATGCGAGAGTTGGGTCAAGCGGTACTCAAGCATGTCGAGCTTGTCGCTTCGCGTCGAGGTCCGTTTCAGCGTAAGTCGCGTGAGTTGCTGGTTGCCTATCGCGGTGACGAGGAGGTTCGAGTTACGACTTTTATCGAGGCGCGCAGCAGAGGTCAATCAGCGTTGGACTATTTTCGAGAACTCGCCTCGCCACCTGAGGCAGAATTGACGCCAGATGAATTGGACCAGCGCCAAGCCGAGAAGAACAAAGCCCTGGAGAAAGCAATCGAGTATTTCCGTTTGGCATTGGCGCTCGGCCGAGAAACTGTGACAGCCGATGAAACCAACTACGCGCGTTACTACCTTTGCTTCTGCCATTTCCATCACGGGGACTACTATGACGCGGCCGTGATTGGAGAGTTCGTCGCGCGTAAAGAACCGACCTTTGAGTTGGCTCAAGCCTGCGCTCAGCTTGGCTTGGAAGCCTACCGTCAGATTTATTTCTCCGACAACCGAGGCGACCGCGGGTTTCAAACGCGGCGACTGGAGCAAATGGCCAGCTTAATTGCCAAACAATGGCCCAATTCAGAAGATGCTGACGCAGCCTGGATGTTACTCTCTGATCTGGCCATCGCCAGCAACAATTATCCCCAGGCGGCAGCATATCTCGATCGGATTTCGGCGGAGTCACCACGCAAAGGGGTGGCCATCCTCAAGGCCGGACAAGCGGTTTGGGGACAGTATGCCGCGCTGTCCGCGGCCAACGGCTCGGAACAAGAACTTGCAGGCTTACTTGAGCGTGCCGAAACAAACTTAACTGACGGCGTGAAGAAGGCTCGTGATGCTTTGGTCGCTGGCGCCGCTCCTTCCTACGACTTGCTGGCTGGAGAGCTTTCTTTGGCGCAGCTCTATTCTCGGTCCGGCCGCACTACACTTGCGGCAGACTTACTGCTTCGTGAGCAGGGTGTGATTGAAATGCTCGAGAAGGGCATTGTTGGTGGTTCCCCTCAGTTTCCACAGATTGCTTATCGCACCGCCTTGCGATGCTTTGTTCAGGCGGGAAACATGGATGCGGCGCTGGGAGTGATGCAGCAACTCAACGAACAGGCAGAGGGGGACGGGAAAGCTCAACGTGAACTGACGAGAACGTACCTGGGTTTGGGAAACGAACTCTCCCAGCAACTCAAAGCGCTTCAGCAAGATACCAACAAACGAGCACAACTGGCCAAGATGGCCGATGGGTTCCTCGGTGTGCTCGATCAAATTGCCGATAATCCTGAAGGCGCGGCCTTCAATGAAATCTATTGGGTCGCCAGTACGTACGGCACGTTGGGCGAAACTCTCGCCGAACTCAATGCAGACAAGTCGAGAGGTTGTTATGACAAAGCGCGTAGGCTGTATGAGAAGTTAGTTGCTGACCCGTCAGTTGAAGAACAATACCGCAATCCGTTGCGTGTTCGCCTGGCCGAGAGCTATCGTTTCATCGGCAACGAAGATTCCATGCAGAAAGGAATCAACCTGCTGCTGGCTGTTTTGAACTCAAATGAGAACTTTGTGGACGCTCAGCAGGAAGCGTGCCAGATCTTTGAGCGCTGGGGAGACATCTCCAATCAAGCCGCATATTACGACTTGGCAATCACTGGATACCGAGATCCCAACTCGCAGAAACGCTTGGTTTGGGGTTGGGCAACTTTGGCGAGTAAGGTTCAGCGAAGCGAGAGCTACCGCGATATGTATCACCTCGCCCGGCTGAACGTGGCCGAATGCCGTTTCAAGAAGGCAATGAAGCAGTCTGGCGAAGAGCAACAGAAGTCATTACGGCAAGCCAAAGGTGATATCGCAGTCACCATACGGCTGGGTGATCCATCTCTTGGGGGCGATGCCTGGAAGCCACGCTATGAAAGCTTGCTCAAGAAGATCCAAAAGGAATTGGGACAAAGCCCGCAACTTGGACTCAAGGAATTTCAAACTCGCAATTGAGCGTTCCGCACAATCTGGAATTGGCTTAACCCGCCGATGAAGAACAACCGCTCGCACAATCCAACACCTGACATGAAAAATTTCGCCACCGTTTCACGCTTGGTCGTTTCCGTCGGACTCGCCTGCGCATGCGTGCTAATATTTGCCGGTCCAGCTCTTGCTTTAGATACGATTCGTCTTGCTGGTGAGAGTATCAACGGAACAATCCAGTCGATGACGAGAGACGAAGTTGTCATCAGGGAAGTTGGCAACAGTGAGCCACGCGCCATTTTGGTCGATGAGATCATCTCGATTTCTTTCAGCGGAGCCCCGGCAGCAATGCAGACGGTTGTCGGCCAGATGGAGTCAGGCGACTACAACGGAATGCAGCGCACTTTGGAGCTGCCATCGTTGGCCTTGGACAAGCTGACCGATAACCAAGTGAAAGCAGAGGTTAGTTTCTGCGCTGCATATGCCGCTGCCAGAAACGCGCTCAATGGCAATGGCAATCTGGAAGCCGCTGGTCGCGATATGCGGGCATACGTGGACACTCACCCCAATCACTGGAGATATTACGCGGCCGCGCAGGCTTTGGGAGAGTTGTACAGCGCCGTTGGGGCTGAGGATGAGGCCATTCGAGCATTTGCGCTCTTGCGAGCTGCCCCCAGTAAGGAGATCAAACTCAATGGCGCCATGGCGCAGGCTCAGTCGATGTTGGCCAGCGGCCAACACGAGGGTGCGATGGCTTTGTTCAAAGAGGTTTTGGACGACGGCGGAAGTTCCGAGTTGGCCAAGGTTCGTTTGATGACTGCGGAAGTTGGTCTTGTCGCCTGCCAGGCACAACTCGGCCAAGCGGAGGAAGGCATCAAGATCATCAAAAACATCATTGACGAAGGCGATGCGGAAAACGCCAGCCTGTTCGCAATGGCCTACACAGCGCTTGGGAATTGCCATCTGGCCAAGGGAGAAAACAAGGATGCCCTGCTGGCGTTCCTTCACGTGGAATTGCTGTACCCCTCACAGTCTCGTTACCGTGCCGAGGCTTTGTACCATTTGTCCCGCTTATGGGGGGAAGTCGGACAGGGAGAACGGGCCGTGCAGGCTAGGCAGATTTTGCTGAGTACGTACTCTGATTCCGTGTGGGCTCGCAAGAGCGAAGGTCGGTGAGCACGGATTCTTAGAGTGTGGGGAGTGCACCTCGCAGTAAAACTTTACCGTTTCTGCGCGCCAAGATAGACTGAAAGTTACCCGCAAATTCGACGGTCGCTACAGATTGTTGATTTGTAAGCCGTGCACGGTTCACTTTCGTACATGGCTCAGGCTGAAAACGCGACGACGGTATTGACCGGACTTTTGATTAATCGTCGTTTGTCATGTCATGCACCGCGTTGTGCTCATAGCCCAAGTCCCCTCAAGATTTTCATCGCAAATCTGATCGCGCGAGTCGCAGTCAGCGGCACAAAGCGCGAATTTTCCCCACGGAGCCATTCATGTCGTTTTGGTGCAAGACCCTGTCAGGCGTGATCGCCTGCCTGACTGTTTGGGCGTTGTCCGCATCCGTTTCTCTCGCCCAGGACGACGGAGGCCAGGACCCCGTATTTCAGCCGCCGGGTAATGACGCAGGCGGCGCCGGCGATCAGGGGGGAGGTGACGCTCCGGCCGCTGGAGGAAACGGAAAAGCCAACGAGAGCGAATCGTCATCTGACTCGGCACCATCGCAAAACCGGTTGGTGGCGATGTTCACGGCCTTAGGTCTGTGGTTCAGTCCAATCTTCCTTGCGTTGTCGTTCATTCTTGTCGCTTTGATCGTGATGAACATCATGACGGCTCGACGCGACGCCGTGGTTCCGATCGCCTTGGTTGAAGACTTTGACGCACTCTTGGAACAAAAGAAATACCAGGATGCCTATGAGCTGGCCAAACAGGATGAATCTGTGTTGGGACAGGTGCTCTCCGCGGGCCTCGCCAAGGCGTCGCAAGGCTATGAGGAAGCTCTCGAAGCCATGCAGGAAGTCGGTGAAGAAGAGAACATGAAGATGGAGCATCGGCTCAGCTACATGGCGTTGATCGGTACCATCAGCCCAATGATCGGATTGTTCGGCACCGTGGCAGGCATGATCGGGGCATTTGACACCTTGGGCGGAACAGCCGCTGGTGCGCCACCAGCCACCGAACTGGCCAAAGATATCGCAACGGCTTTGTGGACCACGTTCGTGGGACTAGCGATCGCCATTCCGGCTATTGCTGCGTACAACATCATGCGCAATCGTGCCGCTCGGCTAATGCTAGAGGTGGGCATCATCAGTGAGAACTTGATGAGCCGCGTCAGGGCAGGAAGCGGCGGCGCCACCACATAGCCTGTCATCAGTGGACGCGCCTGATTGAATCATATGCGTTCCTTTCGGTCTTATCTGCGCATTTGTCTTGATCGTGTGACGCATTGATCCTCTCGACATTGATTCCTTTCCACCGCGTTTGTCATGCGATTCAAACCTGCACAAGTCAAGTTGCTCGAGGCGGATTTGACTCCGTTGATCGATTTGACCTTTCTCTTGATCACGTTCTTCATGTTGGTCATCAATTTCGCCAAGGCGGAGCTCGATGACAGCGTGCAGCTGCCGGAAAGTGAAATCGCCCAACCCCCGGAAGATTCGGAAGAGTCCGCAATTACATTGCAGCTCACCGCAGACAATCAGGTGATCATGAAAGGCCAGCAGTTTCCGTTTGGTGAACTGCAGCGCCGCCTGGAAAGTGAAGCCCGGTTTTACACGGAGTTCTTCGAGCAAAGCCCTTCTGAGACCGACGTTATCATTCGTGCAGACCGCCGCTCACAGGGAGGCTATGTGCGACGGATGATCGATACCTGCCAAGATGTCGGGTTTTCCAAGTTTGTGCTGCGTGCCAAGCAATCTGCCGGTGGCGGATCGCTGGATGTCTCCGTCTCGCAGTAGAGAACTGGTCAAACCCCTGCACAATTTGATCTGCCTGTTGAAACTTTGCCATGAAGATTCGCCACAGCATTGAGACCGGTCAAGTCAAGGCTGACACGCAGATGACGCCGATGATCGATGTTGTCTTTTTGCTGCTGATCTTCTTTCTGGTCACATTCAAGATCCCCTCTCGAGAAGGTGATTTTGACATCACGATGCCACCGCCGGAGTCATCTGGCCCGCCAGAGTCAACCGCGCCATCGCTGATTGTCAAGATGACCGCTGGCCCGAATGGTGAACTGGCCGATTTGATCTACAAGGACACGTTCGTGTCTGGAAACTCGGACGCAGAACGGTTTGACAATCTGCAACTGATGATCGCAAAAGATCTGGAAATCATCGGTCCGGAAACGGCCGAAGCGCCAGAAGTCGAGATCGATTATGACTTCGGCCTGCAGTACGGCTACGTCATGACGGCCATCTCGCACATCAATGGCCGATACGTGAACAACCAGCTTGTCGACATGGTGGAGAAGATCCGCTTCACACGTCACCCCGAAGACAGGAACTAAACGCCCATTGAAGACTCCGTCGTGATTGGCGAGGCAAAATCACTCGAGTGCGAATCCCTAGCTTTCAGCGGCCACTGAGCTTTTTCTCGCTTCGTGTTCTGCTGGCCAGTGACAGGCGATCGGAAACGGCAAGGATTTGCCGATCTTACTGCCGCTCAGTTGAGTTCGTCCAGTGGACCGAAACCGTCAGTCTCATCGCTGTCGAACTCGCGATCGAAAAGATCGCTCACGGCCGCAGCCAACCGCTCAGGCGTGTCATACGTTCCTTCGGCAACTTGACGACGAATTGCCGCCAGTCGACTGGCTCTCGATGGTTCAGGTTCCTCGCCGTGATACCGCATAGTCCAAGGTTGTTGAATTCGACGATTGATCAGGCCATTGATGAGATCGTGAGAAGCGTCTGTCCGCCAACGCCTCGTGCTCCCAAAGTAGAGTTGTGCGTTGCTGCTCATGGTCTTGGGAACGTGGGTCCGGTGTGCTGATGGAGAAAACATCGGTGCACAACGGTATGATCCCGTCAAAAAAATCGCTCCCTGGCACTGATCTGCAAGACCGGTGCAGACCAGCGCGAAAAATATCGGTCATGCGCCGCGAAGGGCGTATCCCGCGTGCTGGCCAGAACCCGTACGCGCTGATTTTTCCGATATGCCGGAGAATCGCTCGCGTGCTGGACACGCCTCAGGTGCGGCGGATTCAGCTTCTTCCATCGCAACTGACATGAATTGTCAGCGGCACAAGGCTCGGAGATCGTATGCTACACGGCAACGATTTCAGAGCCGATTAGCGAGGCTGCAAGGGGCGAGTGAAGGAGCACATCACCAGCGTTTCCAGTTCGCCTTCCTGCACGACTTCGTCATGCTGGTTTAAGACGCGTCGTTTCCAAACCACGCGACCACGGCGACGTCCGGATTGTTGCTTTTCTGCAACTTCGGTTTCCACACGTATAGTATCGCCGGCAAAGATCGGCCTGGCGAACTTCCAATTTCTGATTCCCACAAAAGCCGCCGTCTTCACCACCGGAGAGGAACTTCCGATTCCGGCCATGTAAGACAAGCCCAGCAGCCCATGAGCAATTGGTTTGCCAAAAGGCGTATTGCTGGCGAACTCGTGATCCACATGCAACGGGTTGAAGTCGCCCGTCAAACAGGCGAAGTTTGTGATGTCGGTTTCGGTGATCGTACGTCCAGGGCTGAGGAATGTATCGCCGACTTCAAAATCCTCAAAATACAGCTCATTCGCCACAGTTTGCGATGCCATACTCGTCTGTTCCGGGGTGGGCGTCAGGAGGTGATGTCCACTGAAATGCACAACGCATCGTGCCACCGAAATGGCCAAAGGTCAAGTTGCTAGCCCGCCTGATGATGCAAAAAAACCACATCTTGCACCGGCTGTGACGGCCAGCGGAACTATTGAATTGAACTAAGAAGCGCATGGGGCTAACGAGCGGGAAGGAGCTGCGTTTCTGCCGGACTCTTCTGCTCCGCACACATCCGGCATAACTCGAACTCCTTGCGCGATCGGTCGTTCTTTCCAGATTTGTTACCCAGAGTGGTGTGAATTGGTTCTTGCGCGCCGGGCTCTTTGACGATAGCACTGCCAACAAAGCGACCAGTCGCGGCGAGGCAAAGCCTGGCTCCTGGGCGTGCTTCAGTCTTCTCTACCCAGGCTCCAGTATCGTAGTGATGAGTTCGGCAACTGCTCCATCGTTTGAGGAAACAACCGCCGGCTCCTGTGGCGAGGTTGGCGTTGGCTCCAAGCTTCGGCCGCGCCGAACCAAGGACAATTCTGAACGCACTCTACTTACGCCATCGACAGACGAAGGGTGTTGCTCTCTACAGCTTGCCCGCGATGCGATTTCTCAATGCTCACACCTGCAGGGCTTGCAGATTCAAATTGATGCCCCCAATACAACCGACGGATCAAACGTAGAGGTTGTACTCAACGGTGAGGTTGACTCCTACTTTCAAAAGCAACTCGCCCAAGAAGCTGTTCTCCGTTTGCCCGAGATCAGCGAAATGAGCAACCGCCTGTACGTCCGTGACTGCAAACCGCCACGGAAGGCAATCCGTGTCTGCCATGCATGATGATCGTCTTAGTCCCGTTGGCTGAACGTTTCGATCTCCGCGCGCACCAATCGTTGGCTGACATCCAAAGCGGAAAGTGGGCGGCGGAAGGGCTGCTTGGCCAGCATGGAACGAACGAGCGCAGCGACGCTTGAAGGCACTTGAGGCCGAATCTCTCTCAAGCAAGGTGCTCGCTCTTCGCGGTGTTTGAAGAGAAGCTGTGCCGTCTCCGTTGCGGAAAATGGCGGACGGCCTGCCAGCAGTTCAAAGAGCGTCACGCCCAAACTGTAGATGTCGGACGCAATCGTTGGTTGCTCAACGCGCGATAATGCCTCTGGCGGCATGTAGGTGATCGAGCCGGCAAGTAGCTCTCGTCCGGATGGATTGCCGGTTGGAGAATCTGCATTACCACCCGCTTCCGCCACCGATGAACGTGTGACGGGTCGGGCAAACGCTAAATCAATCAACGTGGCGCGACCGCTAAGATCGACGATGACGTTGGCTGGCTTGATGTCTCCGTGCAGCCAACCGGCGGCGTGCAGCGTGGACAGTCCTTCGGCCATTTGGCGTACGACCGACAACGCCAGCGGAATGGATAGCCGGCCGGTGCGATGGAGCAGAGCCGCGACCGATTCGCCTGTGATTCGCGAGAAGACCGCATAGTAGGGTGGTCGTGTCACGTGCGACTCGATTACTGAGACAATGCGCGGATGGCTGACCTGGCGAGCGACATGCACTTCACGCTGGATCGCCGAGACAGCGTCCCGGCGTGACTCCGCGCTTTTCCGCAACAGCTTGATGACGTGTTGAGCCTCTCGAAAAGGCGACGAGAGTACTGGTCTGGCGGCATAGACCCGGGAAGTCTCAGCCTGGTGCAGTAGCTTGATCAGCCGCCAATGACGCCCTAGCAAAGCCCAGTCACGTCGGAGATTGCTGGGCGGATGTGGACGTTCGTCTGTTGGACGGTCGGCAATCGATCGAGCTGGCCTTGCCTGGGACATCACACCAATGGGAAAACAAAAGTGAGTTGATTTGTTTCAACGGGTGGTCACCGATGCCGTTTTCATCGTCGCTGCCGTGTTGGGACTGAAATTCCGCCAGACGAGCCCGCAACGTCGCGTGAAAGCTTGACGGATGTACGGGCTGTGACACAGGGACGGTGGTTGAGAATTCAGAGCAGTCTGCCTAAACTCGACCGCTTCCACTCGAACGTCTTCAAAGAGGATTCAGCGATGAACAGTTTTGTGCGTCGGAGCGTGCTCTTGGCCTGCCTGATGGGCCTGTTTTGTCTAAGCGGTTGCCGTGAGGAAGACCGAGTTCCGTCAACCGATCCTAACGCAAACTCTCAAGGCGAAGAGGGATCAGTCCCGTCAACGGACCCTAACATGAACTCTCAAGGAGCCGGCGGGACAGATAGCTAGAGCACCTGCCTGATTGTTGTTTCGCTCGCCCAGATGGACGCTGTCAATTCGGCTCGTGACAGGAGGCCACGCGCCTTGCTCTCAGGCGTACGAGCGAAATTAACATTGGTCAAATGTGGGGGGTGTTTCGGGCCGTCATGCGCGCTGCCGAGCACCATAGGGGGTTGACGGTTAACATGCTGCTGAACTTAACGTCAGGATTGCCGGTGATGTTTGCGGTGCCGTTGCTGGTCAATTGCATAGGTGTGAAGCGTTCGCGCCACTCCCTGGAGGCGGGAAAAATTTCACCAATGTTAATTTCGCTCGTACGCCTGAGAGTAGGGTGCGCGGAACGCCGTGGCATTCAATTAGCCTATCCGCAAAGCGCTCGGACTGGCGACGGCGATTTCAACGAATTATGGTGTCCCCGGTCGCTCATCAGGACACCAGCTCCCCACACAAGAAAAGTGCTGCCTCCAGCGAGGAGAAGGTGGCACCCTGCCGTCAGCGCATAAAAAATCCCCACAAAAAACGCGGGGAACTACCCGGCCAGGACTCGAACCTGGAATGAGGGAACCAAAATCCCTAGTGTTGCCAATTACACCACCGGGTAAGCCGCCGGGCCGAAGCCACAGCAGGTGTGAGTTTATGCGCCAGGCGATCTTAGAGAAAGAGCCAAATCGGCGTAAACGGGTTCACAGGCACATTTCGCACTTCGTGGGAGTCGCCTGATTGGCCTGAGCCGACGGAAGCAGAGCCGTCACGCTGATTCGCCTTCGAGGAGGTCGCCGGAAGCCAACTCGTCTGGAGATTCGAGTTCGGAGTCATCGTCAGCGAGGGCATCGGCCAAATCGGCCGGTTTGTCCGCCGCCTTGTGTTTTCCTCCCCGATTGAGCTTTCGCGCCGCCGCAAACTTGCGGTTGCAGACGGAAAAGGAAAGCTGCTCCAATTCAATAGCCAAATCAACGCCAACCTGGCTCACCGTATTCGGAAGCGAAATGGTCACTGGGGCAAAGTTGAGAATGCCTTCGATGCCTGCGACGACGAGGCGATCTGCGACCTCCTGCGCCGCCGGCGCGGGCACGGCAATGATTGCAAGCTTGATCTCCTGCTGTTGGATCAGTGATTCGAGCTGATCCATCGGATGAATGGGCACGGTGCCGATAGAGGTGCCAACTTTCTTGGGGTGGGCATCAAATGCGGCGATCACACGAAAGCCTTGCTGTTCAAAACCTCCATAGCCCAAGAGGGCACGTCCAAGGTTTCCCGCTCCGATCATTGCAACGTTCCAACTTTGGTCTGTCGCCAAGATCTTGCGGATGGCGGTGACAAGTTCGTCACAGCGATAGCCGATGCCGGGGTATCCGAAGTGCCCGAAGTAGGCCAGGTCCTTTCGCACCTGTGCATCCGTAAACTCGAGCAATCTGCCCAACTGCCGCGAGCTGATGGTCTCTTTGCCGTCCCTCAAAAGACGCTGCAATTCGCGCAAGTAGAAGCTGAGCCGGTTGACAACGGCTTTGGGAACCTGAGCGGGAACGCTGTCCGCAAGTTTCTTTTTGCCAGAGGAGGTCATTTTGCCGTTGTGGCGTTAGGGCCGCTGAACGGCCGCAAGGTGGCCAGCTGCGCATAAAAAAAGGCATGGCGATCCATGCCTTTACTCTATACATATGAGGCACTTACGACAAGATTAGGCGTTTTTGGCGTAAGCTTCGCCCGCTCCAAACCGTGTGTGTGACGAGGTTTGCGTTCGTCGAGCGTTAGCGGTTCAGATAGCTTGCGTGGTCCAGGTAAATCATGCCGGAGGTGGCATTGTAGAGCCAGCCGGCGTCCGACGCACCGCTGGCGGCGGCGGGAGGGTCAGCGGCCGTGGCGGTGATCTTATTGCCGTTGGTGAATGGGTTATCCGGAATGAACTGGAGGTACGGCCCTAGGGTGCCGCCAGTGTTTCCGTCCATGTCCGTCTTGATGAGCAGCTCACTGAGATCTGCACTGGGCATCAAGCCGTTGTGTTGTGCGCGATAGAGCTGAATCTGGCCGCGCATGGTCCGCAAGTTCAGTAGCGCTGTGCTTTTGCGGGCGTCATCAGATGAATCCGTGAATTGCGGGATAATCGCGGCCGCGAGGATCGCCATGATCACAACCACGATCAAGACTTCGACAAGCGTGAAACCGCGGTAACGTTGAGTGTGCATTTCGCTAACCCTCGTGCTGCGCTTGAATTGCCGACTCCCTGAATCGGGAGGACTTTTCGCGCCCTTCATTACCTAGCTTATGCAGTTGAACGGTCAAATCATGGTTTGCCAAAAGATTGCGCTCTCCTAGATCAATCAAGAGCCGTGACAAGCCAATGCTCTAAGCAATATCAGCCTATTCAATTTCTTACTGACAATCGGAATGACCGGATCATCCAGAGTTTGTTGACAAAAATTGCCTATTCTCCTTCATCATCTATTTCTTTTCGATCTATGTATATAAGTCAGTTGCCTCACATTTCCAGATTGCTATCGCCAGACGGAGTGATGAGTTCCGGTTATGACGACCAGCAAAACTCGAATTGTCTTGCGGCAGCTTCATTTTGGCGAAACTGACTGAATTGGGGCATTTTCCAATACCGAAGTAAATCAGGGTAACTAGGCCATCCCGCTGGCTTACGTTCAACGTTCAAGACCTTTGGAGGAGACGTACCATGAAAAGGTTGTTCGCAGCGCCGTTGCTGGCCGTCTTGTGGACGGTCGTGACTGCTGGCGCGGCTGACGCCGGTTACTGCGGCGCGGCTAAGTACCGCTGCTGCTCGGCCGGCGGCGCTCTGTCGTACGAGCACAGCAAGCAATGCTGTTACACGGTAATGAAGAATTGCCGTGAAGTTGTTTACGAGAAGCAGGATTACACCTGCTACAAGACTGTTTACGAAACAGTTATGGAAGATCGCACGGTTGACTGTGTGAAATACGTGCCGGAAGTCCGCACCAAGGAATGCAACTATACGGTCTGCAAGCCTGTCTACGAGACACGGACGAAGGACGTTTCCTACACGGTCTGCAAGCCTGTCTACGAGACACGGACGAAGGACGTTTCCTACACGGTGTGCAAGCCTGTCTACGAGACCAAGACTCGTGACATTTGCTACACGGTTTGCAAGCCCGTCTACGAGACCAAGACTCGGGACATCTGCTACACGGTCTGCAAGCCTGTCTACGAGACCAAGACTCGGGACATCTGCTACACGGTTTGCAAGCCTGTTTATGAGACACGGACGAAGGATATTTGCTACACGGTGTGCAAGCCTGTCTACGAGACCAAGACTCGTGACATTTGCTACACG
>JALCBR010000030.1:37344-38131 GCA_028066245.1 Pirellulales bacterium
GTCTGCAAGCCCGTCTACGAGACCAAGACTCGGGATATTTGCTATACCGTCTGCAAGCCTGTCTATGAAACCAAGACGCGGCAGATTTGCTACACGGTCTGCAAGCCCGTCTACGAAACTCGTGAGCGTGTTTGCAACTACGTAACGTGCAAGCCCGTCTGGGAAACCAAGACGCGAGACATCTGCTATACCGTCTGCAAGCCTGTCTATGAGACCAAAACGCGGCAGTGCTGCTACACAGTTTGCAAGCCTGTTCACTACACAAAGACCGTTCAAGAATCTTGCGGTCGCTGGGAAACTCAGGTTGAAGAGTGCCCTGGTCCGGTCATTACCAAGTGCATCCAGGAACCTGGCTGCTGGGAATGGGATCCTTGCTGCTGCCGATGCGTTTATCGCCCTGGCGCCACCAAGCAAGTTCAAGTCCAATGCCCGCCGCGCAAGATCTGCAAGAAGGTCTGGGTTCCGGAAGTCCGCGAACGTCAAGTCAACTGCGTTCGCTATGAGCGTGAAGTCGTCACCAAGGACATTCCGTACACTGTGTGCAAGATGGTGCCGGAACAACGCGTGAAGACCTGCACGTACAAGGTGTGCCACATGGTAAAGGAAGTTCACCAAAAGCGAATTCCGTACACTGTGTGCAAGATGGTTCCTGAACAACGCGTGAAGGAATGCACCTACACCGTATGCAAGATGGTCCCTGAGCAACGGGTCAAGACCTGCACCTACACTGTGTGCAAGATGGTCCCTGAGCAACGGGTCAAGACCTGCACCTACACTGTGTGCAAGA
>JALCBR010000030.1:38231-44129 GCA_028066245.1 Pirellulales bacterium
ACACTGTGTGCAAGATGGTCCCTGAGCAACGGGTCAAGACCTGCACCTACACTGTATGCAAGATGGTCCCTGAGCAACGGGTCAAGACCTGCACCTACACTGTGTGCAAGATGGTCCCCGAGCAACGGGTCAAAACCTGCACCTACACCGTGTGCAAGATGGTCCCTGAAGTTCGGACCAAGCAAGTGTGCTACACGGTTTGCAAGCCCGTGCATTACACGAAGACGATCCAGGTGAAGCGCTGCATTCCCAAGCAGGTTGCTTACACCGTGACGCGTTGCGTCCCTCGCGTCGTTTGCAAACAGGTACCGGTTACGGTTTGCTGCCCGGTTCCCTGCTGCGACCCTTGCTGCAACTAGGTACGGCTTCGGCCACACCTAAGGCAGCCAGGTCTTGAACAGTCGGCGACCCGATCGGTCTTTCCGGTCGGGTCGTCGCATTTTTATGCGCGAGTCAAGAAAGATAAGGCGACAATTCCGTGGAAGACTCGACTCATTGGATTGGCGGTGCTCGGCCGTTTGCGGATCTCTGCTTTGACCAGCATGATCATGCATGATCGCCAGTTTTCTTGACCCTCGCGGCGGCGCATTTCAGAATAGGAAGAGCCCTGGCCCGCTCTCAAGTTCTTCAGCACGAGCAATTTATGACCCATTTGCGCACCACGACGCCTTGGTTGTTGACCTGCCTTGTCTGCGCATGCCTTCTGACGCCAACCCAAACTTACGGCCAAGGCATGAGCGACGGCGGGGAAAGCACGGTGTTCGCGCATGCGCATCCAGCAGACCTGGGCCTGCAAATTCCCGTGGGGGCAACGCCTATCGCAGGGGATGGTAGGCGGGTTCTTGTTTCGGCAGAGAGCGGTGAGTCGGTCGTGGCCAAACTACACGTCGAGATTGGCGATCGCTACCTCATTATCATGCCCAACGGCAAACTGCGAAGCATTTTAGCCAGTGATGCGTCGCTGACTGAGGAGCCATACCAGAGCGCGACGGCAGACGAGTTGATTGAGCAACTGACGACGGACGAGTTCCCTGGCTTCACAGCTCGTCAGACAACGCACTTCGTGTTCGTCTACAACACCAGCGCTCCGTTTTTCAAGGCAACCAGCCAGATCTTGGAATCGATGTATGGGCCGCTGTTTCAGTATTTCAAGCGGCAGAAGTTTGATGTGGCAGATTCCGAAGTGCTGCTGGTGGTGGTGATGTTTCGCACGCGGGAAGAGTTCGACGCCTACCGGCAGATGCCGGCAGGCGTGGCCGCCTATTATGACATGGTCTCTAACTATGTCGTCTTGCACGAGCAATCCGAACTGACCGAGATCGCGCCGGAGCTGGCAGTCAAACAGTCCATCTCCACCATCGCCCATGAGGGGGTGCACCAAATCTTGCACAACATCGGCGTGCAGCAGCGGCTTTCCGAGTGGCCGCAATGGATTAGCGAGGGGTTACCGGAGTTCTTCGCACCCACAGACACCAACCGTCGGGTGCGCTGGAAAGGGTTATTCCAGGTCAATGACCTTCGGTTGTACACGCTGGTCAAACACTTTGAGAAAGTGGGCGTGGATGCAGGGCGATCTCAACTGATCGATCCGGTGATCGCTGCGGACAACCTTGACGCGCTGGGTTACGCCAAGAGTTGGGCGTTGACGCATTTCCTCTCACGAGCGCGGCGAGATGAGATGTTCGATTTCCTCCGAGAGGTTTCGCAGATTGCTCCGCTGGAAGAGCCGCGCGATTCGGTCGCGTTGTTCAAGAAACACTTTGGCGAAGACACGGACCGGCTTTCGGACCTGTTGGCCAAGCACTTGAATAAGATGAAGTACGTTGATCCGTGGGAAAACCAGACGCACTACCTGGCGATGGCCCTGACCACCGCCAATCGGCAAACGCTGGTCACACCCTCGCCCGCCAAGATTCAAGAATGGCAACAGGAGATGGCGCAATCCTGGGGCGCCGGCGTCCGCTTCAACGTTCAGGCGTTCCCCACCAAGGGGCAAGCTCAAACCGCCGCCCGGCAATGGCTGGGGAAGTGAAGCTGGCGGAGCAGGTTCCTGCTCAACTTCGTTACCGGTGGCCAGCTTAGGGGACGACACGGGTCGGCTCGTGCGCTTTGTGACGATGGTTCTGACCATTCGCCCGATACAACGTCGGGCTGCATGTTCAACTGAGGGGGCATCTTTGGCCTTTTCGTTGCAATTGCGATCAACCATTGCATGAGTGCTCCTCTTTGACAAAGAGGTTTTTCTTGCATTTCTCCTCTTTCACCAAATTGGTGACCTACGGTTTGTTGCGGCTGGCAACAGCCGTAGGAGCACCGCCGTGGCGCTCTCATCTGAGCCGAGTGCGAGAAGTGAATCTCGCACAGTTCACAAAAATCGCATCACATCCGTGTCACGTGAAATCCGACCTCAGGAAATCATTCAACACGGTAACAAAATCACCCAGCTGGCAACTGAACACCTCTTCGAAGCAGGTAAATCAAATGACGGTCAAAACGCGACTCGTGTTACTGGTTACCGTCCCGATGCTTGGCATTCTCTATCTTGCCGGCGATGGGTATTGGCGAGCACGACAAACCTCCAACGAGATGACTCAGCTAGAGCAACTGGTTGAGCTGTCGGTCGCTGCGAGTGACGTTGTCCACGAATCTCAGAAAGAACGTGGCGCCACGGCGCTCTTTTTGGGGAGCCAAAGAACCAAGTTTCAGGCCGAGCTACAAGAGCAGAGAAAAGCGACTGACGCTGCGGCCGAGAAGCTGAAGCAGTTCCTTCAGGATTTTGACACAACAGGGAGTGATGATGTCGCTGAACGCTTGGCACGTGCGATGACAACACTCGAAGCTCTGTCCAGTACCCGTCAGCAGGTAACCTCAGGTAAGATTGAGACTGCCTCCGCGATAGCTTTTTACTCGCGAATGAACGGTGAGTTTCTGGATACCATCGGGGCGACAATGCGCTCTGCTCCCGATGTGGATGTAGCGACTGGTGTTGCAGCGTACATGAACTTCCTGAAGGGCAAGGAAAGAGCGGGGATTGAACGAGCAGTGCTCTCTGGCGCTTTTGCCGCCGACGAATTCGGTCCCGGGATGTTCCAAAAGTTTGTGTCGCTTGTCACGTTGCAGGATGCCTATATTCAGGAATTCAAGGTCCTGGCGAAAAAAACGGACGCCGCGCATTTCGACAAGGTCATGGCAGATGACAGTGTGGCCGAAGTTAAGCGTTTCCGGCAAAAAGCATTTGAGCAAGCACAAGCCGGGCAGTTTGGCGTCAATGCTGAGGCATGGTTTACCGCTGCGACCAATCGAATCAATCTGCTCAAGTCTGTTGGGGATCATCTCGCAACAGGCCTGTCTGAACAAGCAAAGCAATCCAGCGCCGCTGCGAGCACACAAAGCATCATGTTTGCCGTCATCGGGATCTCAATCCTTGCGGTCACTTGCATCGGAAGCTGCATCATGATCCGTTCCATTCGATCTTCGCTTAAGCGGCTCTCCGAGTCACTGGGCAAGATTGCCAAGGGCGATTTGACCCAACGATTGTCTGTCTCTAAAGACGAAATCGGGGAACTCGCCGGAATGGTCAACACGGTTGTTGATGAATTGACCGGAATTGTCTCCAACCTGACACGGAATTCGGAATCACTGGAGACTTCCTCTTCAGGGCTTGAAACCTCGTCCAAGGAGCTTGCAGCAGCGTCAGAACAGGCAACCTTGCAATCGGCATCGGTAGCCGCAGCGGCGGAACAGATGTCTGTCAACATGGAACAAATGTCGGGCATGACAAAAGGTCTTTCCTCAGACGTGAACGGTGTCGCCACATCCATCCAGGAGCTGACTGGAAGTGTCAGTGAGATTGCTAAGAGTGCGGAACATTCGGCCTCTGTCGCCACAGATGCATCTCAGCTAGCTCACGACAGCCATAACAAGGTGCAGACACTGGGTTGTTCGGCTGAAGAAATCGGCAAAGTCACCGAGGTCATTCAAGACATCGCCGAGCAGACCAGCCTTTTGGCGCTCAACGCGACCATTGAAGCAGCTCGAGCTGGTGACGCGGGTAAAGGTTTTTCCGTCGTCGCCTCGGAAGTGAAGGAATTGGCTCGCCAAACCGCTGTGGCAACAGATGACATTCGCAGTCGAATCGAAGATATTCAGAAATCGACATCAGAGGCAGTCGATTCAATCGGTGACATCGCGAAAGTCATCGGCGACGCCAAAGACGCGTCAAATACAATCGCTGCTGCGGTCGAGGAACAAAGCGCCGTGGCCACACAAATCGCAGATCGTGTATCCCAATCCGCCCAATCTCTCCAAGTCTTGGCCACGAACGTGACCGAATCAGCCAACGCGAGCGGAGAGGTGACCCAAAACATCTCTCAGGTTGACCAAGTGCTGAAGCAAACTTCCACGGCGGCACAAGAGTCTCGCCAGGCCGGTGAGCAATTCAGCACCATTTCCGCCCAAATGAAGGAAGCAACAGCTCAGTTCACAATTGCGGCCACGGCGAGCTAGAGCGCCCATCCGATTGCCGTACCCGCAAACCAGACAGGCGCTGTCAACTAAACCCGCGATGGCATGTTTCGTCAATGTGAGCGGCAGAGTATCAACAAGGGAGCCGTCCTAACTTGAGTCGGCTGTCGGTTGGTGTTGTTTCGCTTTCTTCTTTACCAGTTCGTGTGAGGGTTTGGTCTACTGTCATCGCGAATTGCGGCGTCATGTGACGGACATCAGCGCGCCAAGGATCTCGCAGTCGGACTTGACCTGGACGATTGAGCCGCAATCAGGTTGGACTTTGATCTTCATTCCGCCATGATATGCTCCACTGCACAACCACGCGAAGAATGGGGGGCTCTCGTCTGCGAAATGCGGGGTTAAGTTATTGGGTCTTTACTCTAGATACATTTTTCCGAGATTCTACGATTGCGTGATGGATAAACCGTTCTGGGCGAAATATCGCCGAGAGCAGTTGGCCCATGTGCATGGGGAAATCTTGGAGATCGGCGTGGGTACCGGGCTGAATCTTCCGCACTACCCAACCCATGTTCGCAAGATCACAACCGCTGATCCCAATCCAGGCATGAACAAGCGATTGCAACGGCGGATCGCGGAAACCGAAATTAACGTCGACAAAAGGGTCATCAGCAGCGAAGAGCTGCCGTTTGACAACGAGACCTTTGATTGCGTTGTGAGCACGCTGACGCTGTGCAGCATCCCCGATCGTGAACAGGCGATGGGCGAATTGTTTCGAGTGCTCAGGCCCAGCGGGCGCATCCACTTTCTGGAACACGGTATCAGCCCGGACGCCAAGATCGCCAAGTGGCAGCGGCGATTGAACTGGCTGCAACAGCGATTTTCCGACGGCTGTTCACTGTTGGTCGACTTACCAAAACTGTTGGCGACGCAGCCTTTTGCATCGATCGAGATCGACAACTTTTACATGGAACAGACGCCACGCACTCACGGATATATGTACCGTGGAACGGCGCAAAAATAAGCAAGCGGTCGCGTTACATCGTTTGCCAACCAACAAACTGATATGCAGCTATGCGTGATGAAAGGCTCGATGTCCGAGAATTTACCAGCACCGGCTAGACCAGTTTTTGATCTGCTTTGCTGACCGCGGTGACGCCTAATCGTGAACGATAATGCCGCCAGAGGTCTCACGACGTGAGGCGAGCTTCGTCCGATTCGCTGTTCGGCTCGCCCGAACGGACGCTGTCAAGCCACTCCGCGATGAGGGCCGCGCGCCATGCTTTCAGGCGTACGGGCGAAATTGTCATTGGTCAAATTTTTCCAGCCTCCAAGGGAGTGGTGCAAACGCTTCATGCCCAGCAATTAACCAGCAACGGCACCGCAAACATCGCCGACAATCCTGACGTTAAGTTCAGCAGCATGTTAACCGTC
>JALCBR010000031.1 GCA_028066245.1 Pirellulales bacterium
ACGTCACAGTTACACGCTCGGGAACTCGGACGAGAATCCGTTCCAGGGAGGGTGGATCCCCTCCAAAGCAGCAATCCCCGTTGTCCCGGCAGAGCACGAACTCCTCTACCTTCTGTCCTGGCAACTTGCCCGGCGGTGGATACATATAGCCCTTGATGAAGATATCGGCGCCATCGAGTTGCCTGGCAGACTCTGGCGGAAGTTGAAAGCCACGCAGCGGCAGGTTGGGATCTCGCAGTTGATCATAGCTGATCCGAGTGTAACCCTCAGGCACTTCCGTGGCATACACGTAAGCGTGCAACCCGCCCCCGCTCAACAGGAAGATCCCGGAAAGCAAGATCCCCACAACGGCCAAGGATGAGCCAGTATAAAATTGTGGTTCAGCACGGATCCGCTTCAAAGCGAATCCCCCCACTATGATGCCTGCGACTGGCAGCGCGACGAACAGAAAGAAATCAGCGAACAGTAGAGCTGACAGCAAGCCAGTGGCAAAACTGGCCACCGCTTGCGGGGACATCGCGCGGTAATCAGATGGGGTTGGACCGGAATCAGTCCGCGGCTCTTCAAAGCCTTGCGGCTTTTGCACGACGGTGACTTCCGATTCGACCTGCCGATCATTGAAGAGGATCGTTGGCATGATTCTTGAAACCCTAATCTCTGTTCTCTGCGGAAAATCAGCGGATGTGCGGCTGAGTGCCTGACATCCTGACATTATAGACCCACAGTCGGAGAGGCCAAGCAACCTGTAGTTGTACGTGGGCAGGTGGCCGAGTGTTCGCTGGACTCAACAACCTTTCCGAGCCATCTCCACCGTTGTCGAACACCTTATCTTCGACGGTTTTGATGCGAGTTCCTGCTGCGCTGGTGCGAAAAGGGTGGAATGACTTACCAAGGCCGCAGAATCAACAAAATCGTCAGTACAACCAAAATTCCCAAACCAACGAACATGATGCCCACAAAAGCATTTGTGAAGATTGAGTGAGAGTCCTGGCTGTTCGCGGAGTTGGCGTTGTCCGGCTGTGACCTTCCGGAAGGGCTCTGATCACCGATATCTTGCTCGCCAACTTCTGCGGCTGCGTTGATCCCTTCAACTCCGTTGTCACTTTCCTGCTGCTCGCCTCCAGATGTCTTCTCGCCGAGAGGGTGATCGCCGACATCCGCACTCTCACTGGGGATGCTGTCCGGTAACCGTCGAGCGGCATCGGGCGATCTGCGGCGGCCAAGTTCAAATGGGAACACGCTGGCCAGGGCGACAACCTGCGGGTGTTCTTGTTCGATCTTTCTCAACGCCGTCGTAGCATGAGGGAGCGGGCACGCTTGCAAGTATTTAATAATCGGCACACGCAAGAACTTATGGTCGCTCGATGATTCATCAAACAACGTCACCAATTCCTCCAAGACACTCCAGTCCTCCCATCGCGCCAGATCACGGATGACGAGATCAGCCGCTTCCGGTTGTTTCAACAGCAGCCGCATAGACTCAAGCAACGCCGAGCGAGGTATTTTCGTCTCTTCCTCGCCGTGGAATCGCAAGGCCAAGACAGCGGACTGCCGATTTCCCAGGGAAACTCCGTCAGCCTCCAAGATCAATTCGTCGATGGTTGGCAAGCCGGCTTCGCCAGAAAGTGTCAGATAGCAAGCCACCATGGCGTCTAGTGCCGCGTCTTGCTGCTCCTTGTTCACGCTGCGCTGAATCATCGCCACCAGGGATTCAGCGTCTTTCAACTCTCCGCAAACGCCCAGCAACGTGAGGTACAGGCGGCGGTCGTTGGACGGAATGGTTTCGTCGGCAATCCATTCCTTGAGCTTCGCGCGAGGCAGTTGACCGGCGACTGCCTTGACGTCTTCGTAGGGCGCCGCTCCAAATTCGTTATAGGCATCCCGGGCAATCAACGGATCCGCGTGATTCAGAAACGGAATAAAGTAAGCGACGCGTTCTGGACCGGGCTCCGGGGAGTCGCCCAAACCAACGATGTAGTCAGCCGCAACTTCTGAAACAGGAGTCGGCAAACTCCAAACCACGCGGTCCCTTCCAGCGACGTCCGCTTCAAGAGCCCCTATCACAAAGTAGCTCAAGGTTGCATCGGGCTGCTGCGGAATCGGCGCCATGAAGGACTGCACGCCCAATGCGCGCTCGTCGCCTTGCAGAAATCGGACAGGAGCAAATTCGATCTCGCGAATGCTTGAATCGGAGGACAGCGCGGAGCCAACCATACGGGCCACAACCGCAAACCTCGCTCCCTTCAACCTGTCCGTCAAGCTCGGAGAAACCGCAGCGCAAAACGGACATGCGAAGACACCGCTGGCGAAAGTCAGCAGCAGGATGGCCGCCAGACACGCCGCCACTGCGCGAGGCATGCCCCGGCACGCCTGGATTTCGGTCTGCTGGCTGAGCTTCATTTCGATGCGACGTCGCGAATCCGAATGCTCGGCGTCGCCCTCTATTTGCCGTCGTCGGACTTCGTTGGCGGCGGAGCAGAGCTGGAACCACCATTGGAACCACCGCCACCCGTGTTCCCGGTGCGGGGACCGCCGCCAAATGTCTGAAAGAACTTGGCACGGCGAACAGCATCGCTGTCAATCTTTTCCAATTCCGAGATGAGCGTCGCCATCTTTGGATCAGGATTAGCGAGCAAATACTGCACGACAGGCACGCGAACCCAACTGGTCTCCTCATCGGCATCTTTAAACAGTGTGACCAGCTTGTCCGTGATCGTCCAATCTTCCCAGCGAGCCAGATCTGGAATCACCAGGTCTGCCAGTTGGGGACGGTCCAGCATCAGGCGCATGCCTTGCTTGACGCGATCCAGCGGAATGCGATTCTCCGAAGTCCCGTGAAAACGCAGCGCCATGATTGCCGAGTACGTCTGCGTATATGGCGCATCATGATTGGCGAGGAAGTTCTTTTCGACAAACGGCATGCCATCCGCGCCGGCCAAAGAAAGATAGCAGGCAATCGCGGCGTCTAATCCGCTCGATGAATCGTCCTTTTTCTCCGCAATGAATTGCCTGATAGCCTCGGCGTCATCCTTGGTTCCACAAACGCCGAGCATTGTCAAATACAGTCGACGGCGACTCGTGACGATTTCGGGGTCGGCGATCCAAGCCAACAGCTTCTGTCGTTGCATGCGATCCTTGAGCGCGATCACGTCTTCATACGCTGCCCGAGCGAACTCGTCATAGGCATCGCGGGCGAGCAGTGTTTCCTCGTCTTCAAAATAGTCTTGGAAAAACGCCAACCGGTCAGCGCCGGACTCGGGAAGACCTGGAAGTTCGCGGACATACGCGGCGCAACGCTCATTGAGAGGAATTGGAATATTCCAGTCCTCGTTGTCACCCTCCAAGGTCATCATCAAAAACAGGTCCCCCTTCTTGCCAGCGCCGTAGTAATAGGCGCCAAACTTTGTCGCGTTCTCACCAGCGGAAACAAAGTCCGCTCCTTTGAGGACATGATGGACCGCGAACTGTGCCTTGGCGGCAACCTCGTCGTTTGCCTCAGGCGGCGCGGGCGGATCGGCCAGCAACTCGGCCACAACCGCCACGTCGCGCGTTGCCATCTCTTCAGAGAGCGTCAATGCCACGGGATTGCAAAACGGGCAAAGCGCAGCACATGCGTGCGCTTCCGCAGCTATGACGTTCCTGTTTCCAGGCAAGGTGCTTCCCAAGAAAGCAACCACGGCGAGAACCGTCAGTGCAAGCCAGCGAGATTGGGAGAACCGCATCACAGTTGTCTCCTCAGTAAATCGAGTTAGTTCGTGTTCGGAGGACGAGATTGATACCGGACCGAACACCTTCCAGGCGAGAGGACGCAAGTGAGGCCCGCTTAGCATTATTACGGCGCTAAGGGGTCGCCGTCAAAGACTTGCTCACGTCCGTGCGGTATGCGGACAAGGCGGGCCAAAAGCCGGCCAGGGCCGCCAAAATCACCAATCCCGGCAAAAGCACCATCTCTTGCCAGGTCAAAAACCACATGGGAATTTCCACGCCTGTCGTTCCGGAGATGCTGGAACTGACAATCCCGACGGCGACATGTCCCAGCAGAAAACCGAACAGCCCACCGCCAACAGCCAGGATCAAAGACTCAAACAAGATCACCGCCATCACTGTTACTTGCCCTGCGCCCAGGGCTCTCATCACGGCGATGTCTCGTCGGCGGTCATTCATCGTGTTGTAAATCCCGACCATAATCCCAATGCCGGCAACAACCACAATCAGCACGGCCAGGAACATGAGCAGACCTTTCAAAGGTCCAATGAAGGTATTGAAAAGGTCAGTGATCTCTTTGAGCGGCAAAACGGCCTGAGCGACGTTGCCTTTGTTGATATCCTTGACCATTTTCATGGAATACATCGACGAAAGCGCTGTCTGCTCGGGGTCGAAACGAATCAAAATCGCCGTGACTTCACGCAGTTCTTCTGGCAATGCTTCCGCCTGACCATGTCCGGCGTGCGATTGGCCATCTTCTTGTTCTTGCAGTGTGTTTTCCGTAAAGGCAACCGGGCGGACGTTCCAATGCCTGTTGCTGGCAGTTGCCTGTTCTCCTGCATCTTGATTCCCACCGCCCTGATCTCCGGAATCTTGACTTTGGTCTTCGTTTGTCGGTTCCTTGTTGTCATCTTGCGAACGGGATTGGCCGTTCTGCTGCGCTCTCTGGTTGGCCAGTTCCTCGCTCAGCGCGTGTCCTTCCTGCAGGTAGAAAGACTCCATGTTGATGAAGATGGCCCGGTCATTGGGTGTTCCTGTTGGCGCCAGCACGCCAACAACTGTAAATGCATCGTGGTCCTTCAGGTCGGTCTCGTCGCTAATGCCATGCGCCGGGCGGATCTTGTCATTCACTTTAAGCCCTAGCTTGTGCGCCGCGACGGATCCAGCCACTGCCTCATTATTGCCGGGGATATCCTTGAACGCCCTCCCTGCGGCAAACTCGTACTCCAGGTTACCTGCATAAGGAACCTGAAACATGCGTGGAATGGTGGCGACCACGCGATGGCCCTGGTAGCTATCGCCCATGCAAACGGGGATCACTGCCACGTTGCCGAGCTGAGAGACAAAGATTGGCGATTGGAATTTCGTTTCCCATTCCTTGTAGAAGGAATACGGCACATTCTCCACCGGCGTGCTGAGGTGATACACCGTATTGAGCACCACTTGGAGCTTGCTCCCTTTCGCTCCCAAGATCATGTCCCAGCTGCCGGAGTTCTTGCGAAACGTGTCCTCCACGGTGTTGAGAATCACCAGCACGATCACGACCAACGCCACCCCCAAGGCCATGGAAAGCCCTGTGAGCGCTGAAGACAGCCTGCGTTGCTGAACGCTGCGCCAGGCGATTTTGAACAGATTCATGGTGACTTCTTCTTGGGGTCCGAATGCGCCTGGCTCTGTCGATTCAATTCGTTCAGGTGGTCCACGCGGTCGAATTGCTCTGCCACGTCATCTGCGTGCGTGACCATCAACAGAGAAACTCCTTCTTCCCGGCACGTTTCGCGAATGAGATCCACGATTTGTTGTTGGTTACCGGGATCAACGTTGGCGGTCGGTTCATCGGCCAGCAGCAGCTTGGGGCGATTGGACAACGCTCTGGCCACGGACACGCGCTGCTGCTCGCCCACGGAGAGCTCCGATGGCTTGTGATTGAGCCTGTGCGACAGCCCCACGCGGTCAAGCAGGCTGTGGGCTCGCTGGCGATCCGTCCTCATCCGACCGAAGGTCATGCCCAGCAAAACGTTCTCCAGCGCCGTAAACGCTGGCAACAGGTTAAAGGTCTGAAAGACGTAGCCCATGTGCTGAGCGCGGAACATGTCGCGTCCAGCTTCTGGCATGGGGCAGATATCTAGCCCATTGATGATTACCTGGCCAGAATCTGCACGGCTAATACCAGCGATGATATGCAGCAACGTCGTCTTGCCCGAGCCACTGCGACCGACCAGTACCATTTGTTCACCGGCGCCCAATTCAAACTCGGGCACGTCCAGAATCGGCAATACCCCTCCGCCGGGTTCCGAAAAAGACTTGCGGACATCCTTAAGCTGCAACATCAATGACCCGCCGCTTGAATCAGAAGCTCGTGCATAAAACCGCGTGAAGCGCCATCAATCATAAACCGTCGGAAGCTCCCCGCAAGACAAGTCCAGATTACGCAGGCGGTTGCGCCGACGCGATGTGCGAGCCTCCACCATCTCCAAGTAAGTGGGTCTCCTGTGGGAGATACTCCTGAAGGGCGCTTCCGGAGTCCACTGGCACCTCCCCACAAACATCGCGCGCCCGACAATGTTTGAACACCGCCGTCAACCTGACTGCGGATAGGTGCGTGTTGGGAGAACTCGCGGAGGAATTCTTGGGCGCGAGACAGTCATTTCCTCGCAAACCCCCGTGCCATCTGCGGTTGCGATGATTCTCGCTAACTGCTAGCATGACCGATTCGGGATCTACTATCAAAGTCGGGCCATGACATCTCCGGAGCGCTTGCGTGGGAACGAAGAAATCGGGCAAAGGTCGTCGCAAAATTGGCCGTAAGAAGCGACGTATGCGGGCAAAGATTCGCCATCGCAAGAAGTAGCGCTCACGAGATCGGTCCTGTGGTCTCTGCTACCCATCGCCATTTTGGGGATCGCCGGTGCGCTGATGGAAACTGCCGCCGCTGGCGGTCAGTTTGTCTGGAGTCTCCCCGGTACTTGCCCTGTCCGTGACTGCCGGGGACGTTGCGCCGGCTAGTATTTCCACAACAGCACGGCGGAGTAGTCCAGATCATTGGCTTTCTTGCCGCCGGGCGTACTGTCATAGCGATCGATCAGGCCCAGCTTCAGGCTCACGTCCAGGACCTCATCCATGAGAATTTCCCAGTCCGCGGACGTGTTGAGCCGGTAGTCACCAAAATCGGAAAGGTCCGGATAGTAATCCGCCTTGAAGTTCAGCTTGGAGCGCGGAGTGAGCTGGTGGGACGCTTCCGCACCGAAGACGCCTTCAGGGACGTAGCTGTCGTCCATACCGCCGATCTCGTGCGAAAAACCACCACCGAACCGCCCCAGGAAGGAGCTGCAATCGTTGCGGATGAAGTAGTATCCCAAACCGGTGTCCGCCGCCACGCGCACGTTGTAGTCGCGGAATTCGTCGTATTCTGTCGTGCCATGGATGAAGACAGACCAGGGAGATTGCTCGTCAAAGATCCATTCGTTGCGACCCTCCGCGAACATCAAATTGGCCGTCTCCGCGCCATCGGCTTCGCTCTTACGATACGTGATGTCCAAAGTCGATTTCTGCAGATCGGAAGTGCGCGCAAAACGCGCCGCAGTCCTCAGGTTGAAGACTTCACTATTGCCTTCTGAACCGGAAACCCCGAACTCCAAGCTGCGATCCCATGTCACGGGGCTGATGACGGGGGCTCCCGCGGCGACGCCAGGGAAGATTTCGTCGGGGAGATCCAGACCATCCGGGGCGGGAACAGTCAGTTCCGGACCTGGCTGAATAGGTTGCGGTCCGCCAGGTGGCGGAAGGAAATTGCCAGCCGGGTTAGGCGGCTGGGCCCAACCCTGTGCCGTTGCGTTTTCCACCACCGATAACACGCTCAACAATGCCATCGTGAACACCACGATTGCAAAGAAAGCAGAATGCTTGAGGACTTTCATGGATCGTACTCGCCAGAATCGGCTACTCGGATCGCCCTGTTTCCCCCCACAGCACGAGACTCCGCCGCGTCTCGCTTGTCGCGGTTTCCCAAAAGGGGCAGAATGCTAGCCAAACCCGCGAATTTGGACAACCCAGACGTCTGCTCGCGGGCAGCAGATGCTCCCCTGTTCTTCGCTTCCAGTTACGCATCGATGCATCTCTCTGATACTCACGAGCTTCCTTTGGGGTTTCGGGCCGCGGGCGTCTACTCCGGCGTTAAACGCAACGCTAAGAAGTTGGACCTGAGCTTGATCGTTTCGGACGTGCCATGTTCCGCTGCTGGCGTTTACACCACCAATCGCGTGTTCGGTGCACCAATTGCCTGGAATCGCAAGCTGACGCCGGGCAGCGACCTGCGCGCCGTGGCCATGAACGCTGGCGTTGCTAATGCATGCACGGGCGAGCGCGGCGACGATGACGCCCGGCAGATGGCCAGTCTGGCAGCATTGACATTTAACGGTCAGGCTGAGCAAGTCCTTGTCTTGTCTACCGGCGTGATTGGTGCGTTCTTGCCGATGGATAAGATCGCCGCCGGAATTGACCTCGCCGCAAAGGACCTAGCGACCTCCCCGGAAGCTCTGCTCGCGGCCGCACGTGGCATCATGACGACGGACACCGTTCCCAAAGTCAGTGGGCGAAAACTCACGCTCTCTGGCAAGGCCGTGCATGTGACAGGTCTTGCCAAAGGGGCGGCGATGATCGCCCCGAGAATGGCGACGATGCTCGCGGTGATCTTGACGGATGCCTCGCTGCCGGCAGAGGTCGCCCAGGAGATCTTGGCCGAGGCCGTCGATGAGAGCTTTCATTGCATCAGTGTGGATGGCCACATGAGCACGAGCGATGCTGTGCTGCTGTTGGCCAACGGTTGCGCATGCGCGTCCCCGCCCCGTCCCGACGATTTGCAGGAATTGCGAACCGCGATCACTGAAATCTGCCAGGACTTGGCGAGGGCCATTCCCGCCGATGGCGAAGGCGCGACACACTTGGTGACCATCGACATCGAAGGCGCTGCGGATCGTGCCGCGGCGCGAGCAATCGCCCGCACGGTGGCGGAGAGCCCCTTGGTCAAAACGGCCATCGCCGGCGCTGATCCCAACTGGGGCCGGATTGTTTCCGCCGTCGGATATGCGGATGTTCCGCTGGACCCCAATCAGATTTCGCTTTGGATCAACGATGCGTTGATCTACGAAAACGGAGCGCCCGTCACCATTGACGAGCCGCGCGTTTCCGCATCCATCAAGGAAAATCGAGAAACGCGTGTGCGGCTTGTCGTTGGCCGGGGAGAAGCAGGCACCAGGTTCTGGACGACAGACCTCACCACTGAATATGTCCGCTTGAACGCCGATTATCGCACATAAATGGCACCGCTACTTCGACGCATGTTGATTGGCGCGGCGGTCCTGGCTCTCGTCATGATCGTCGGCGTGATCGGCTTCTATTATCTGGGCGAAGACCGCGACTTGCTCGATGCGATCTACATGGTCGTCATCACCTTGTCCACGGTCGGATTTGGTGAGCGGTCTGAGCTAAGCCCGATCGAAAAAGCTTGGACGATTCTCGTGATCGCAATCGGCATTTCCACATTTGCCTATATTCTAGGAGGGTTCCTGCAGAAGATGACTGAAGGAGAAATTCAAAGAGCGTTAGGTCTGCAGCGAATCACGAAGGAAATCGCCCGGCTGCAAGACCATACCATCGTGTGCGGGTTTGGCCGCATGGGCAGAATGGTGTGCAACGAACTTGCCGCACACAGCGAACAAATGGTTGTCATCGACAACGATGCCGAGCGCCTGGCCGAAGCCAAGAGCATGGGATATCTCGGCTGTAACGGAGACGCCTCGGAAGAAGAGATCTTGCAGGGCGTGGGAATCGCCAAAGCTAAGAACTTGGTCTCCGCGCTTTCCAGCGATGCGGATAATGTCTACATCGCGCTGACCGCGCGGAATTTGAACAGCAAGCTTAAGATCATTGCCCGCGGTGAATACCCCTCGACCCGCAAGAAACTGTTGCAAGCCGGCGCGGACCGCGTGGTTTTGCCAGCGGCAATTGGGGCCAAACGGATCGCTGCAATGATCGCGCGGCCATTCACCGCGGAAATGTTGGAGACCGTGATCGGCGACCAAAACGTCGGCATCGAGATTGATGAGTTCACGATCCCCGCAGACAGCCGATTGGCAGGCAAGACCGTGCAACAGGCCGAAATCCGTAGCAAGTACAACCTGCTGGTTGTTGCGGTCCGCAGCAAGGACGGCCAAATGCGCGTTAACCCCAACGAAAATACATCTCTAGGTGTAGGCGACACCGTCATCCTGTTGGGAGAAAAGGATGAAGTGGACCGATTCCGAGCGGAGAATCCGGTCTAACAGCTTGTTGGTTTTTCAGCAGGCAGCGCGAGGCCATGTGCTTATTCCCAATCGGAGGAAGACTGATCCGCAGGTGCTGGGCGAGGCTGTTACGACTCGCCAATACAGGAAGATGCGGCGGCGTGATCCAAAAAGTAGAGATTTTTGGATCATTCTCCAAACTCCTGCCGCGCGAGGGGACTGTCCGGATCGTTTTCCCGCTTGCCGATACACCCTGAAAGGGGGCTCTTCATCCTCCCTCTGATGGGCGGTTTTGGAGGGCGTTCTGACAGGGGCGCCAACAGGAGTCTCAACAGGCGCGCCACCAGTGCTTCCCACAGTCGCACCAGGAGGGGCGCTATCCGCTTCCTGGACCGTAGCACTGAACAGCCTGTGACAGTCTCCGTTTTGGCCGCCGTCGCGATTATGAATTGACGAGGAGCAATCTCGCCTGGATGCTCAGCCTTGGCTGCCTTGCTGTTCAGCTCCTTTCCGTCTCGACTTTGAAGGTCTTTCCGCGCTGTGAGGGTTTCTCGGTACGCATTGTTTGAGTCGTGAAGCGTGTTTTGCAT
Source organism: Pirellulales bacterium (assembly GCA_028066245.1). Classification (GTDB taxonomy): domain Bacteria; phylum Planctomycetota; class Planctomycetia; order Pirellulales; family S012-138; genus CALJLD01. The sequence continues at coordinate 10,577 of JALCBR010000031.1, forward strand.
AATCGGAGAGGGGAGTTCTCGGCGAGGCTTCCCCTGAGCGTAATCGACCGCCATGACCGATGGACTGCGAATGTCAGTCCCCCCACAACTCCGCGTATCACCATGACCAAACGCATCTCTATTGGCACCTGGGCGTATTCCATCGGACCTTATGAGGAGAACCCGGTGCCCTTTGCGGAGGTTGTGCAAAAACTCAGCGAGCTGGGTTTTGACGGTCTGGAGCTCGGCGGTTTTGGCGTGCATCCCAATCCCGATTCACAAACGACCCAAGATGCTCGCGCTGAGGTGCGTTCGCTTTGGGAGTCACGCGGCATGGGATGCAGCGGCTTGGCGGCTGATTTGTGGGGCGAATCGCTGATCACAGCGGCCAGCAATGAATCGTACCTGTCCACGTTCCGCAAGAACTTGGAGTTTTGCTGCGATCTTGGCATCGACGTGATTCGCGTTGATACCACGGAAGATCCGCGTGTACTGGGACAAGTGGGTGATGAGCCTGCGTTAGAAGACAAGCCTATTGTTGATTACGACCAGGCGTTGACTCGTGTATGCGAAACCTGGAATCAGTGTGCAAAGTTAGCCGCGGACACCGGTGTTCGCGTTGTGTGGGAGTTTGAGCCGGGGTTTGCTTTCAACAAGCCCAGCGACGTGTTTCGCGTGCTGGATGGTGTCAATCACGACAATTTCAGCACGATGTTTGACACGTGCCATGCCAATATGGTGGCCGTGCATGGAGCCCGGCAGCCCGGCCAGCGTGAGACGCTCGAAGGCGGAATCGCCGAGCTTGCCCGCAAGTTGAAAGGCAAGGTTGGCCGGTTGCATCTGATCGATTCTGACGGAACTCTGCACGACAATCACACCAGCACCCATCCGCCTTTTGGCGAGGGGAACCTGGATTTTGACGCGATCATGCCGGACGTTGTTGCCGCGGGATGCCCTGATGATTGGTGGACGATCGATCTTTGTTTTTGGCCAGATGCTTGGGCGGCAACGGCCAAGTGCAAGGCGGGAATCGACGATCTGGCCGTCCGGTTTGGCTAGCCAGCCGTTGAAAACCCAGGGGTGTGGAAGGATCTCGGCACCGTGGATGGTGCCTTTGAAGTGTGCAAAAACCTACGGTTTGCACTATTCAATCTTGAGACAATCCACATTCGGTTAAATTGGCAGAACTGAAAAGATAAGCGGCAATTCTTGTCTTTTCAATCTCTTCAAAATATGGAGAGAGAACACTATTTATTTTCTAAAATGTTTGCGATACTATCTCGCTTCAAATGTTATTGATTCAATCAGTATAAATCAAAGTAATCCGATGTCTGTGTGGTGTTTTTTCGCCGTAAGCCATTGAATGAAATTGGTTTATGCATTGTTGCCTGCTTCATTAATAAACTTGTCATCCCCCTCTGCCAGATGTATTCTAGCATGCCAAGCCTTCATTGAACTGCGGGGTGGTGCTCTTAGGGGGGGAGATTGGCCACCGAATATGCTTGAGACTAGTCGCGTGCAGATTGCTTTGCCCATGTATTCGTTGCTGCATGTCAAGGATGCGGCAGTATTACGGGCGGCCTTCAGCAAAGAATCAAACGCCGTATTCCTATTTTCGGAACGGAAAAAAGCCGAAGCCTCGCTTAAAGCACTCAACGACTCGGAATTGCGCCCTGTCGAGCATGCTGATCGTGACCGGCTCGCCAACTTTCTGGAAGACTTGGTTGCCGATCACGGAATTTCCAGCATCAGCATTGATCCGGACCTTGTCCGCAATCGAAGCGGTTCTGTGGTTTCGATGAAATCAATGATTGCCCAACTCCGGGATGAATAACTTTTCCCTCTGGTTTGTTGGGTAGGCTTCTTCTGAGTTCGGACTCTCCTGGCCCTGTTGCCGAGGATCCGAGTGACTACACTGGGGTTCTTTGTCGACCGCCCTCTCCATCTCCCGGGGCGGAAATTCCTCAGTTCAATTGTCGCATCGTGCTCGCCGCTACACTCGGACAGCTCGCCGCCGGACATGATCTCTCGAGTGAAGAGATGGTCCGCGCCATGGAATTCATCATGGATGGAGGAGCTTCGGCGGGAGAGATTGGACTGTTTCTGCTGGGGTTGCGTGATAAGGGGGAAACCTACACGGAAGTCGCCGCCGCCGCTAAAGTCATGCGACAACGCATGACTCGGATTCGGAGCCAGCGTGATAATCTGATCGATACCTGTGGAACAGGCGGAGATGGAGCCGGCACGTTCAACATCAGCACTGCCGCAGCGCTGGTGACCGCCGCTGCGGGTGTCCCGGTCGCCAAACACGGGAATCGCAAAGTCAGCAGCACAACGGGTTCAGCGGATGTGCTCCGGCAATTGGGCGTCAACGTCGAGGCTGACGTGGCCACGGTTGAGGCGTGTCTTGAGGAGGTCGGCGTTTGCTTTTGCTTTGCTCCGCTCCTGCATTCGAGCATGAAACACGTCGCAGACGTTCGGCGCGAATTGGGCGTACCTACCATCTTTAACATTGTCGGGCCATTGACCAATCCGGCCGAGTGTCCCTATCAGCTCATTGGCGTGGGGCGTGCCGAGTTGCGGCCCTTGCTGGCCAAAGCACTGGGCGTTCTTGGTGCCCGTCGTGCATTCGTGGTTCACGGACAGGACGGCCTGGATGAACTCACGCTGGCCGCGGCGACTGACGTCAGTGAAGCCGCCAATCCGTCGGCCACGGAACGCGTCTATCATGAGCATGTTTGGGCACCTGAGGACTTTGGGTTGTCGCGGGCGTCTTTGCAATCAATCTGCGTTGAAGGTCCGGAGGAAAGCGCAGCAATGATTCAAGGCGTGCTGGACGGGAATCCAGGCCCAGCTCGCGAGATCACGGTGCTTAATGCGGCGGCGTCACTTTATACGGTTGGCAAGTTTGAAGATCCTTTGGAGTGTGCCGTGGCGGCGGCGGAAGCCATTGACAGCGGACAGGCCGCCCTCGTGCTGCGCAAACTTGCCGATCGAACAAACTCATGACGCGGCAAACTTTGCGCCTGGTGTTAATGATCAGTTGTGCCCACGCGATGGTGCACGTCTTCGAACTTTCTCTGCCTGCTGTCGAAGAATTGATCGCCTCCGAGTACCGCGTGGGTACGGACGCCACGGGATTGATGGGCAATCTGTGGCGATTTCCCTTTGGTTTGGGCGCCTTGGCCGCTGGATGGTTTGTCGATCGGTACGGCGCCAAGTGGATGCTGACAATTTACCTAATTGGCTGTAGCGCATCCTGTGTCGCTGCCTGGCTTTCTCCGCAAGCGGTGAATTTGCCGTTATTGTTCTGTGTGATGTTTAGCATGGGAACGTTTGCCAGCATCTATCATCCTGCGGGTTTGGCGTTGATCTCACATGAAGCTCCACGGCACCTCCGCGCCCGAGCATTGGGCATTCACGGAGTGTTTGGTTCTGCCGGAATCGCCGCGGCGCCTTTCATCGCCGGGCTGGTATTGTCCTGGCTCACTTGGCGCCAGTTCTATCTCGTGCTGTCGATCCCGGGATTCCTGCTGGGCTTGATGATTGCCACCATGCTCACTGAGCATCATCGTCAATCGGCCTCAACGGACGATCAGCAGAACGGAAACGCGGAACCCGATGACGACAATGGGAATTGGAGGGCATTCTTCATTTTGGCGGCGTCTGGTGCAATCTTTGGGTTCATCTACGCAGCGCTGATGAACTTTCTTCCGCGATATCTGGGAGATCTTCCACTCCGCGATAACATCAATGCTTGGCTGGGAAGCGATGGAACCTTCGGTGGCATGCAGGATAAAGCCTTCCGTAACTTTGCTGCCGGAGGAGTCTTGCTCATCGGCATGCTGGGCCAGTACATCTCCGGCCGTATCGCTCAACCCGGCAAGCAGGAACGGCAACTCGGTTGGGTGATCGTCACCACGGCTCCGTTTTTTGTCGCAATGGCGTTTGCCGAAGGGAATTGGCGTCTCGTTGCCGCGGCGATTGTGAGTTTGGTGTTGTTCATGCAGCAACCTTTGTACAACAGCCTGATTGCGGACTTTGTTCCGCCCCGCCGCCGCAGTCTAGGTTACGGCTTTTCCAACATGATGTCTTTTGGCATCGGCTCCTTTGGAGCCTGGTTTGCCGGCAGCGTCCTGGAAAACGCTCAGCAGGGTCGGGCGATTGCCTATTCCAGCCTGGCTGTCCTGGCTCTCGCGGGCGGGGGGATCGCTTTCTATCTGGCGAGGCGGCGAACCGCGATGGCGGCCAAAGTCATTGAATCATGAAGTTGGCTGGACAACTCCTGCGCTGCGTTTCCATCAGCACCAGGATGTCGATTGCTTCCGGCTGCGTGGAGACGGGCGAGAGATGCAAGGCCATCCGCTGTCTGATTTGTTGATGGTTGCCGTTGCAATTCATGACTGGCACCGCGATGGTGACTCTCCAGCTGCCGTCGTTGACAGTCCTTGCGATTCCAGTTGAAGTAACCACCCGCGCAAGTCAAAACGCCCAGGAGAAAATCCCGGGCGCTTTGACGGCACTCACGAGGAAAGAGAACCGGCGAGGGTTCCAGTCCGACGAACGGTCATGGAGGGTCACTGAGACTTGCGGCGATCAGTAGCCCACCGAAACACAACACACAGACAGACACGAAAATCCGGCGAACTGCATCCGTTGCGAACAGCGTCTAGAGAACAACACATTCAACACGCGGTCTTGCGGGGGAAAGACCTTAGGCTGACACCCTGGAGGAGGGTTTACTCCAGTAGAGCGCGGACCTGGTCATAGGCGGCCAGGCGGTTGGTATGAGGAGACGCCGGGCCCAGGCGGGGGAGACGGGGAAGCACGGCGGGTTTTTCGCCTGGGGCCCGGCGTCGAGAATTCAATTGCAGCGAGCCAATGGCATCATCCGAAGTGGCGTCACCATGTGCGGCGTGCCGCTGCGGGGGTTGACTTTGGGAGGACGTGTTCCTGGTGGACTTCTGCTGCATGACTTCCGCCAGCGGTCCGCAGGCGTGGTCATGCCGGACGTGGGAAGGCGTGCGGATGTCACCGTCTTCACCGGTATCAGCAGGGGCGGTGTGTGCTTCACCTGTTGCTGTGCCATGTTCCGAGGATTTCGGAACAGGCTCGCCGGCGCCGCTCTGGGGAAGTTCAGCACGAATCACGCGTACATCACGTGGGGCATCAATGCCGACGCGAACCGTGTTTCCCTTGACGCGCACGACGGTTATGGTGATATCGTTTCCGATTTGGATTTGCTCATTGAGCTTGCGTGTTAAGACCAACATGGCGTTACTCCTTCGCCTTGAGAAATTGTCGCTTGTCGTTGGGGCCTAATTGCATGTGCCGTGCCAGAACGCTCGGGAATCGTGAAATCACCCGCAACTGGCTGATTCAAAAGGGTTTGTGGCTTTTTGAAAATCTGGCGTCATGGAGTTCGCCACAAGAATCCTTACAATCGCTGGCAGAGACACGGATTTTCTAAAGTACCCCGCTCGCGACGGCCGATATGGCCCGCTTGCCATACCTGAATTGCGGGCGCGCTGAAATGAACGATCGCGCCGCTGGCTGTGACGTGAACTCAGTTGCTTGCAGAACTGGCAGGTCGCCAATTTGAACCGGCGGCGGCTCGAAGAAAAACGCTGACGCTTTGTCAAAGCGCGCCACACCACTCACACGCGGAGATGCCCACATGGGGACAATGAGTCGCGACAAGCAGATCAAAGATGCGGAGGAGCTCTTTGGTGATCGTTTGAAAGAAGTGGGTTTTGCCGGTGGCCTGTACTTTGGTCAGCATCTCAGCGACAAACTGCTGCCGTATCCGGACATTGAAGCTGATTCGTCCGTGAATGCATTCGTGGATGATGTGAAGTCGTTTTGCAAAGAGCATGTCGATCCGGTGAAGATCGATCGTGAAGAGGACATCCCGCGGAGCGTGATCGATGGTCTCGGCAAGTTGGGCGTGCTGGGCGCGTGCCTGCCAAAAGAAGCTGGTGGCAAAGATCTTTCCCAGACGCATTATTGCCGCATCTTGGAAGTGTTGGGCGGCCACTGCGCCAGCACGGCTTTGTTTGTCAACGCCCATCACTCCATCGGCCCGCGCGCCATCGTTCTGTTCGGTACGGAAGACCAGGAGAAGAAGTACCTGCCTGATATGGTGGCTGGTCGCTCGATTAGTGCTTTTGCGTTGACCGAGCCGGAAGCAGGCAGTGATGCCGGCAATGTGCAAACTCAAGCCGTGCCATCTCCCGATGGCAAGGGGTACATCCTCAACGGAGAGAAGCGCTACATCACCAACGGAGCAATCTCCCAAGTGCTGACGGTCATGGCTCGCACGCCAGTCAAGGGCTCCCAAGAGACCAAGGTGACCGCGTTTATTGTCACGCCGGACATGCCAGGTTTTTCCGTGACTGAAGCCCGAATGCCCAAATGCGGCGTCCGTGGCACCGCCACGGGTCGCTTGGCGTTCAAAGATATGTTTGTGCCCAAGGAGAACATCCTGGGCAAGATTGGCCGCGGCTTGAAGGTCGCCCTCACGGTTCTGGACTATGGCCGAGTGACGTTTGGGGGCAGTTGTACAGGAGCCGCCAAATTCTGTGTCGAGAAAGCCATTGCGCATGCGAACACGCGCAAGCAGTTTGGACAAACCCTGGGGGAGTTCGAACTCGTCAAAGACAAACTGGCCTATATGGGCGCTTGTGCGTTCGCGATGGAGTCTTGCACCTATCAGACGGCTTCCCTGATGGACTCCGGCGCGGATGACTACATGGTTGAAACGGCCATGCTCAAAGTGTTCGCCACGGAATGTTTGTGGAAGATTGTTAACGATACCTTCCAGATCTACGGCGGCGCGGCCTACTTCAACGATCAGCCGTTTGAACGGATGATGCGAGACGCCCGCATCAATATGATCGGGGAGGGCGCCAACGATGTGCTGCTGGCTTTCGTCGCTTTGGTCGGTATGCGCGATGTCGGGCTGGAACTTGAAGGCATCCTGAAGTCGTTCAAGAATCCCATTGGCAACTTTGGCCGAATCGGTGGATTCGCTGCTCGTAAGTTGGGATCGATGTTGATGTCGCCGGAAGTTCCGGTGCGCAATTCTGCTCTTGAAGATGAGGCGACACGGTTGGGACGCTTGGTTGGCAAGTTTGGCACCGCCATTGAACGGCTCTTGCGCCGCTATCAACTCGATATCCTCGACATGCAGTACATGCAGGCTCGTGTGGCCAACGTCGCTATCGAGTTGTACGTCAGTTCTTGTGTGCTTAATCGGCTGGACTTCATGCTTTCCCATCCGAAAGCCGACGCGAGCAGCGACCGCTACGGTTTGGCGAGCGGACGATATTATCTCAAAGCCGCCGCCGCCCGCATTCAACGCAACCTATCCAATCTATGGGATAACTTGGACGCGGAGACGACAGAGTATGCCAACATGATGCTCCGGCGTGGCGCAGGCGCCGTGGAATCAAACGGACGCTAGAGCGTTCATTCCGTCGGCTGGGTTATGGTGGTCGCCCGCGTACTTTGGGTCAGCGCGGCGCGAGCTGCAAAGAGTGATGCGACGAAAAAAACGCCTGTGGCCAACTGCTGGGCGACAGGCGTTTTTTGAGCGAGGACGACGGGACTCGAACCCGCAACCTCCGGATCGACAGTCCGGAACTCTAACCAATTGAGCTACGTCCCCTGGCAGAGAAGCGACAAATTATACTCTCCGGTGGTTCGCTCGCAAGACCGGCGAGACGCCGGAGATCTGGCATAAATCCCTGGGAGTTCGTTCCCAGTGTGTCAGAGATTTTGCCATTGATCATCCCGTGTACACATCCCTTGATCGGACGGCTTCCGGGATTCGACGTTGGCTCTCCTGGTGTTATGATGGGCTATTTGGCGCACAACATTCCGGCGTTCTGGTCGCCCGACCCCACCACCGTCCTGACTGCATTCCCGGCATGTCCGATACAATCCCCGATCTCTGGCCAGACGAATACTCGGATCAGGAAGCGAATTCGCCCGAGAGTCTGCTCCGCGCGCAAGCTCAGATGCTGGCAGCACGAAGCAGGCACTTGCTTGCCAGCGTTAAACGGACGGATGACGGGAAACTTCTGACCCTGGAATTCATGCTCAGCCTGGCGGACGGAACGCGGATGACTCGTCTATGCTCGATGTATCATCCCGTTGATCGTTGCTATCCCGTGCGAGTAAATGCCGAAGGTTTGGGTCATCATGTCGCCAATACTCAGCAGCAGTTTCTGACGTTGTTGGCTGAAGTGTTGCGGAATCCGTTAGTGAAGAGTGGCGTGGAGAGTTTGCGCGCCGCGGCGCTGACCCAACAAGTGAAAAGTAATGGTTCACCGCGGATAGGTGAAGCCTCGTCCGGACCATCCGCTACATGAGATGGACCGAGAATTCGTGGCGGGCAGGGGGGCGGTCTCGATAATTCCAGGCTCTCGCTCTAAGATGGCGATCCGCGAACCTTTCCCCCGTTGTGGGGAACATTGTCAAAGGGTGGGCCGGTCGCGGAACTCTCGCCACAGCGATTGAGTTGTGCGCGATCCAACCGTCTTTCAACGCGGAAATCTCTCGCCAAAAGAACATTCACGATGGAAAGAATATCAGTCGCCACCGCTCGAACGACGGAGCATGTTGGCAAACAAGTTGAACTTCGCGGCTGGGTCCGCACTCGGCGAGACTCGAAAGCTGGCTTCAGTTTCTTGGAGTTGAATGACGGCAGCTGCCTGGCCAACGTGCAGATCATCGCTCCGGCGGAGCTGCCCAACTATGAAAGCGAGATTCGTCGTTCCGGCAACGGATGGAGCTTGCGTGTGGTTGGCGAACTCAAAGAATCACCTGCCAAAGGTCAGGCAACGGAAGTCCACGCGACGGAGATCAAAGTTTACGGCGAAGCCGACGCCGATGCTTATCCCTTGCAGAAGAAGCGCACCAGCTTTGAGAAGCTCCGCGAATGGGCCCACCTCCGTCCGCGCACCAACACGTTTGGCGCAGTCGCCCGCGTCCGCAACCAGATTTGCCGTTCCATCCATGATTTCTACCAAGAGCAAGGCTTCCTCTACGTGCATTCGCCGGTCATCACGGCTAGCGATTGTGAAGGCGCCGGGGCCATGTTTCGCGTGACCACCATTGATCCGGAGAAGCCTCCCCGCAATGACGCGGGAATCAACTACGAAGAAGATTTCTTTAGTCGCAAGACATTTTTGACCGTCAGCGGACAACTCGAGGCCGAGATTTTTGCTTGCAGCTTGGGCAAGGTCTACACATTCGGGCCGACGTTTCGGGCAGAAAACTCCAACACCAGCCGGCACCTGGCCGAGTTCTGGATGATCGAACCGGAGATGGCCTTCTATGATCTCGATGACAATATGGACCTGGCCGAGGCGTTCTTAAAGCGAATCTTTGGCGATGTCCTTTCACACTGCGTTGAGGATATGCAGTTCTTCAACCAGTGGGTGGATAAGACCGCCATCGAATCGTTGCAGGGCGTGGTAGAGCATGATTTCGTCCGGCTGTCTTACACGGAAGCTGTGAAGATCCTGGAAGATTCCAGCCAGAAGTTCGAGTTCCCCGTGGGTTGGGGTACTGACCTGCAAGCAGAACACGAGCGGTATTTGACCGAGACCCACTTCAAGAAACCCGTCATCCTTTACGACTACCCCAAGGCGATCAAATCGTTCTATATGCGGGTCAACGATGACGACAAGACCGTCCGGGCGATGGACGTGCTAGTGCCGCGGGTGGGCGAGATCATCGGCGGCAGCCAGCGCGAGGAACGGTTGGATGTGCTGGAAGCTCGCATGGCGGAGAGTGGCTTGGATGCCAACGAGTATTGGTGGTACTTGGACTTGCGGCGGTTTGGCACCGTGCCGCACTCCGGCTTTGGGCTCGGGCTGGAACGCGTTGTACAGTTTGCCACCGGTATGGCCAATATCCGCGACGTGATCCCCTTCCCACGCACGCCAGGAAATGCGGAGTTTTAGCGAGATGAGTCAATCAGCCCGCTTTTCCTCCGCTTTCAGCGCGGCAGGAAGCGGCACGCACAATTCAATTGTCCGGATCAACGGATCACGTCCCTTGACGCCCTCCGGCTGATAGCGACGGGCGATCTCGCCGAGTGTTTTCCAGCGCACGTTGTGCGTGGGTGCTTCGAACTTCGGCTCTGGGATTTCTCCTGCGGCGATTTTTTGCAGCAAAGCCTCGCGAATGATCATGATCCGCAGTTTGCGCACCCGAACATCTGCGTCCGGCTCAGACGTCAGGACGAAGACGTAGATTTCCTTGCGAACCGGAATCCGCATGTCCGCCGCCAGCATGCCGGCTGAAAACTTCTCGGATAGCTCATTCAGAATCGCGATCTGGATCAGCCAACCCTCGTCCTTGGGCAATGGGACAATCGGGTCCGCGACCGTCGTTCGTTTGGCCGACTTCAAGACGAGCCGCATCGCCTGCTCGTTATTGAGAAGCACCTCCTTGAGTTCCTTTTCAATCAACGTTCGAATCCTCAGGTATCCGCCCTCGATGATGTTGAGCGAGAAGTTGACCCGCCCGAGGAACTGCCGTTGATACCATCGTTGGCGGTCAATGAGCTTCTTCAGCAACCAGGCCAGGAGCGTGGATCCGATGATCACGAGCACCTTCAGCCAGTGCTCGGAAATGAAGTCCGTCACCAGCGACTGGGCTCGCTCCCAGAAGTTGTTGAACATCGGGGTTCCTCCACGGTGTAGTAACTATGGTGTAGTAACGACTGGTACTTGATTAGGTGCGCAAACTCAACGCGTTCGGCGATACACGATCGATAAGGACAACCGTCCGTCAGGAAGGTTCTAGAGTATCGCATTGATTGGTGTCCTGTTCGTCGGCAGTTCTCATCGCTTCGCGGATGCGTGATTGAATGGCCCGTAGCGTTCCCGCGCGCGTCCTGCTCTCACGCGTACGGGCGAAATTGTCATCGGTCAAGTTTATCCCACCTCAAGGGGGCGGGCGCAAACGCTTCACGCCCATGCAACACACCATCGACGGCACCGTGAACATCACCGACAATCCTGACGTTAAGTTCAGTAGCATGCCTACCGGCAACCCCCTATGGCGCTCGGCAGCACCCCTGGGGCCCCAAAACATCCCACGCACTTGACCAATGTTAATTTTGCCCGTACGCCTGAGGAGCTTGCCGCGTGGCCTCCTATCTCGGGGCGACTTGACAGCGTCCGTCTGGTCGAGCGGAGCAGCAATCGGACAGAGTATTCTGACGAGAAGTTTCCTGGCGGTGATGGCGCACGGCGAACCAAGCACGAACTCAACGCTGTGGCACACACTACGGTCGATTCTTGCAGCGTTTCAGCAGCGCCTCGAATTGCTGCTTTAATTCGGGATTGCCTAGCTCCGGATGCAGCGCTTGCGTGACAAGGATAATCTTGGCCGCTTGATCTTTGTTCCCCAACCCCTCATGGGTGGCGGCCAAACCGTATTTCGCGCGGAACCACCGTGGCGAACCGGCTTTGCTGCCGCGCTCGATCTTTCTCCATAGCCCAAGGGCGTCGGGCAGCTTCTCTGTACTGCCGGCGTCCAGCAGCGTTTGAGCATAGGCTTCGAGGATGTCGCCGTTTCGCGGATATTGCTCGTGGAGTTGTTCATAGTGAGCGATTGCGTAGGCCAGGTTGCCGGCAGCGGCTGTCGCGGCAGCTAACAGGATGCGCAGTTGCTGTAACTCCTCCTCGGCTAAGTCGAGCTCTTTCCTTCGAACTCGTTCATACACGGGCCCGCCGGCGGCCAATTGCAATTCTCCAATCTCGCGCCGTTTTTCCCGTGGCAGCCGTTGGGCGACATCGTCTAGCCCGGCCAACAGCGTAATCACCGATGACGGTTGCGCATCGGCGAGCGAATCGACCATTTGCTGGGCGAGTTGCAGGTTGTTGTTCTCTGTGTTTGCCGATCCGACCAACGCCCATACGTAGCTCGACTTGAGTCGCACTCGCCACTCGTCCGGAGCGATGGAGTTGTCTCGGAGTGCTCGTTCCAGGATGGAGATACAACGTGCGTAGGGGTCTTGTGTGAACAATAATCGCAATTCCACGGCTGCCAGTGCGGCTTCACGCTGGGCCGGACTCCACCGCTCTGGCCAGGTGGGATTCTCACCGGAGCCAAACAAGATGTTTTCAAAGACAGCGGCGGCCTGTCGAGCAGGTTGGTCGACATCTTCACCCCCCGCACGACGGCTGCTCAGCCATTGTCGGTGAACGCGTGCGGCGGCCAGAATCCCGGGCAGCGCGTTGCTATCTTGCGGTGGAATTTCCAGATAGGTTTGCGCGGCCTGGGCCCATTCTTGCCGGTGCTCATAGACGCGGGCGAGTGCCCAAACCGCCTGGCCGGTGGTCTCATGCATTGGCCAGGTCGTTTGGTGCTCAACCAACAGCTCGACATATGCGGTAAGGTCTGGAGGCGAAGTTTCGCGAGCGATTTGTGCGGCGTTGTGAATGGCCAGCATATGTGCGTCAGGCGATTCCGCGTTTCCCGTGTACTTCATCGAGACTTCGCGACAACGCCGTAGTGCGTCGGCGTATTCCAAACGCTCATGCTGAACCACGGCCGCTTTATGAGCCAACTGAAAAGCTTCTTCCGGCTGGCCTGCCGTCTCCGCTGCCGCAACCGCTTGATCGAAGAGATTCAAGGCCTCATCAATCTGCCCCTGCTGCAGTAACGCCTGAGCATTTCCGGCAAGCATTGCCATGTCGCCCGTGAGTGCGGCTCCGGTCACACTGCTGGCCAACAATGTCTGCGCCCGCAGCCCCCAATACGGATCGTAGTACCGCTGGATGCGTTTGACGGCTTCAATGGCCCGGTTCTGCCAGTCTTCCACTTCATCGGAGTTCGCCGCCTTGTGTGCCTGCCATTGAGCCAGAGACGTTTCCAGCAACGCGTAGTCCAATTCCGCGAAGCGACGGACCAGGAGCTCAATCACCTGTTGAAATACGTTAAGAGCCGCGGCCAGGTCATGACTCGCCAAGTGAATTCTCACCTGTTCCGCCCGAGCATCCAGCACAACTTGCGGTGGCGGATCTTCGACTAAGAGCGAGTCCAACCGACGCTGCGCCAATCTTGACAGCCCGCGCAGCCGGTAGCATTTGATGGACTCCAAGCGTGCCTGCCATGCTAAGGGATCAACGGTTTGCAACTTGGCCAGTTCATCCAGAATCTGCGCAGCGGAAATCAAAGCCGACTCATGATCGAGGGATTTCGGCTCATAGCACAAGCCTTGCTGCATATAAGCTCGCGCTGTTTGAAAGCGGAGGTTCTTTTGCAGCGCCAGGAGTTGTTCACGGGAAGGGATGGTCGGATCGATGTTGCGGCCACGGTTGCTCAAGGCTTCGAGCAGGTCTGGCGTGAGCTCTTTGATTTCGTCAAGTGCGTCACGCAGGTACGACTTGGCTTCTTCAATCAGTCGCGGGTTGTTGCCGGCGACCTCCGCCCTTTGCCGTGTCCAAATGCCGCGGTCAAGTTGCACCATGACTGCCTGTGCCCGAACAACCGTTGACCAGGGGCTGTTCGCGTTTTGCTCGCCGAACTGTTGGGCCGTGTTCGACGCGCGCCCCCAAAGATCATCTCCTTGATTGCCGCGAGTTTGCATTGCCTGGCTGGCCAGCGTCTGCGAAAGCTGGACGACGATGTCCGCTTGCCGTTTGAGCGACAAGTCATCGCGCTCCAGCACGCGTAGACAATAGGATTCGGCCAGGGCGAACAGTTGGCGGCGGCGGAGCCCGGACAGGTACTCGGCATCAACTTCCGCACTCTCTATGTCTTGAGCCGTGGCGACCTTGGGAACACTAAGCGCAGAACACCATAAGGCGATCACTGAGAAGACCACTGCCAGTCGTTTCCCGGCAGCGCTTCGCAGTTGCCATTTTCGCTCTGTCCGCCGCTTGTTCATTCTTGATTCGTTGTTGCCTTTGACCGAGGTGGTACCGCTACTGACGCACAGGAACGGACGCCGCAAACTGAATTCTGCTAAACCCAGCCCGCCGTGAAAGATCGTAGACCTTAACCGCTTCGCCGATGCCTGCTTCTCCATCGATATCCAAGATGACGGGCAACTGATTATCCACGGCACTCAAGGTTTGCAAGAAGGACTCCAACTCATCCCGTGATTGGAACAGTGTATCGCGAACGCTCCACGAAGGACCGCCGACGGCCGCGAGAACTTTGATCACGATTGGCTCTTCCGCGTCATCGCGAGGCTCAACGTCCTCAACCTCCATGTTGGAGCCTTGCATGGAGAGTGTCGCCGGCAGCGAGTCTTCTGGCGCTTGAAAACTCGAAGTCCAGATAAAGAAGACTAACAGCAAAAAGACAACGTCGATCATCGGCGTCATTGTGACGTCGAGCCGTCCGCGGTCGTTTCGCTGAGGTAAACGCATGCTGTTGGCTAACGCTGTGGATTGGTGACGCCAAAGGTGATGTTCCAAATGCCGCTGCGGGCACAGGCGATCATGATTGGCTCAACGTGGCGGTAGCGTGTCACTTCGTCCGACCGGATGTGCACTTCCGTGTCTTTGTCTTGTTCGCCTGCGAGTACAACTTCGAGTTGTGAGATGTCAAGCGATTGGCCAGCCATCCGCATTTTCCCGCCGGGTAGGACATTCACAACGATCCGCCGCACAACGTCACTCTCATGTCCGGTGGTGGCCGTGGGCAACGTCAGCCCCAACTCCACTTCCTGACGAGCAAGGTGTGTAGAAACAAGGAAGAAGATGATCAGCAGAAAGACAACGTCAATCAATGGCGTCATGTTGAAGCCCACGGCTCCCCGCTCACGATACGTCGGCAAACGCACTAACGGCTCCTTTCGCCGGCGAGACGCGAACGCTTGAACGGCGTGAAGACATGCAAGGCTTGCTGAGCCGTCTCGGCGACAAGTTGATCGACGCGATTGCGAAAATACGCAAAGGCGGCCAACGCGGGAATCGCCACGATCAGCCCTTCCACCGTCGTGACGAGCGCCAGATAGATGCCCTCAGCCAACTCCTTGGCCTGCGGCGCCCCTTGCGCCGTGGAAACATCGCGAAAGGCCATAACCATTCCGATCACTGTTCCCAGCAATCCCAGCATGGGGGCCAGATTACCAATGACGGAAAGGTACTCCACTTTGCGATACAGCCGTGCGGATTGCTCTGCCGTGGCGTCTTCCATGGCCTTCTCGATGGATGTCCACTTGCCGTCAATTTCTGCTAGCCCGGACTGGATGATGTACGAGAGCAAGCTAGGCTCCGCTTGGCATTCTTGAAGTGCTTGGGCGACATGCCCGGTCTTGAGTGTCTCGCGCACTTTTTCCGATAGGCCAGTAGGCATCAAAACTCTTGCTCGGATGTGGATCACATGCTCAACCACCAGCGCCGCGCCACCGATGGACAGCAAGAGAATGACAATTCCCACCGGCCCGCTATTGAGCACAATCTGCCAAAAGCTTGCCTGATTGGCATCAGCGGCTTGCTCCTGGTTTGTGGCTGTGCTACCTGCATCGTCAGGTTGCGCTAATGCTGGAGTACCATGCCCTGCAACGAGCACCAAGATGACTGCGAGCGTCAGCAGGAGCCGCAACGTCAGTGGTCGCAGTTGGCCGCGCCGTACAGTTGCTACGAATGGATGCAAAAGCGGATCTCCTCGTTGTTAGGCAGGATGGCCGTGCTGGAGGTCTGCGTCTCTCAGTTGTGGCTGCGCCCCGTGCGTCATATGTCACGGCGCGTCACCACCACCGATCTCGTCCAAGCGTTCCTTCGCTTCTTGGCTTTCTGGAAACGCGGCAAACTCGTCCAGTAACTCATTGTAGAGTCTTGTTGCTCCGGCGGTCTGCCCCAATGCTTCGAGCTGGCGCGCGGCTTCGATCAGGCACCGCGCCCCCAGCCGACGCTGCTGGGGATAATGAATGGGAACGCGCATGAGTTTGAGCGCCGCATCTTCAGCACGATTGATCTCTGCATTGGCGGAGCCGATGAGAAAGTAACCACCCGCCAGCAGCGAATGCGGAAAACGCTCCATCTCTTGGACCCAACGGTCAATCATGTCCTCATTCACTCGATGGAGGTCCGTTCGCCAAAGCTGCATGCGTGCCAGAGCGGCAACCCGCTGATCCGCGTCAAACCGCAAGTCGGAAAGTGCCTGTTCGGCTTCTGCGCGGCGCGTCGAAAGGAGATGACTCGCTCCCAACAATCGCGCAATCGGCTGCGGCGAATTGAGCCAGGACATTGCCTGACGCTCAAGCGGAGCTGAAGGAGGGTCAGAGACCCAGGCAAGTGGGATCGATGAAAAGTAAGGCGTGTTGGGGTCAGACGACACCAATTGCAGGAATCGCTGGCCGGCTACGTCCAATTGCCCCAAGTTTTGCCGGCAATAGATCACTCGTTCCAGGATCAGTCGTTGAACCCAGGTCCGACTTTCCAGTTCGAAGGCATTCCCAAATCCTTGCAGGGCTTTGTCGAACTCGCCCGACTCGTAGAGAGCCAACGCCTCGCGATATTCCGAGGTATGCTGCGTGTCGATGCGCAATACCCGGTCATTGCTGGCAAACGTTCGTTCCGTGCCATTGGCTAAGCGGAGCACGAGCTTGCCGCCGACATAGCTGACAATCTCCCCTCGATAGGAAAGCGTGTCAGCTGAATCTCCGACCGAAACATAGACGGTGTCTTCATTCGTTGCCGCCAGTTTGACGGCACGTTCAGCAGGCGGCGCGCTCCACTCGCCATGACAGTCTGAAAATCCGCAGTAGCACGCTACCAGCCAAGAACAGGCGATAATCAAGCAGTGCGGCATCACAAGCAAGCAAATCCTCTGTGGTCAGTCAATGGCGTTGGTGCTGACGAAGCGATACTCACCGTTGTTCTGCTGGGCGAGTTTGCGCAGATTATTCTTGGCTGCATCACCCTGGGTAGGTGCGAATTCGATCACGTTGATGGAGACACTGCCGCCGTTGTTCTTCCGGCGAATGGACTCCAGGTCGATATAGTTCAAGTTGCTCTGCGAATCGCTGAGGAAGAAAACAACATCTGGTCCGTAGGCCAAGGCCTTGAGAATTGCCTGCGCGCTTTCGGTATTTCCTGTGGCTCCCACGCCACCCAAGAAACGCCCGGCCAAAGTCTTATTCTGTTCCGTGGCAAAGTACATCTGCTCTGACTTCCCGGCGATGCGGAAGGGCAGAATGTCATGATTGTAGAATAGGATCTGAAACCGAGTGTGCTCATCCAGATGTCGCAAGCTGGCTTGGGCTTGCGTGACCGCATAATTCAGCCGGCTACCGACATGGCCATCGCCCATGCTGGCGGAGCGATCGATCAGGTACACAAAACTGCTGCCCTCAGCCGTCATGGACATGAATGTTGTCCGTGACGTATGGCCTGCAGCCCGTGGTTGGCCAGGGTTGCTGATGATTTCACTCAGTCCGCCGCCATTGCCACTATTGCCCGTGGCTGCCGTGGGACCAATCGCGTCAAGTTCCAGCGGATTGATGCTGGGCGTGACGGAAGGGGCATCGGCAAGCGGATCAGAGCTGGGCGCGTCAACAAGTTGGTCCAGAGCGTTGGCGCTTTCCTCGGTGTAGTACTTTTCGCCCTCGTCCGTCATTTGCTTGAGGACGATTTCACCGCCGATGGTGGTGGAGTCATCGGCTTTCATGCCAACTGGTCGAAGTTGGATTGTCATCGCAGCGGCGACGATCAGAATCACGTGAAAGATCACGGAGATCAACCAGGCGGGCAGCGGATTCCGTGGTTCGAACTCAACGGTACTCCCGTCACCAACGTCCGATCTTGCATGTGCTGCTTTTGACTTGGCGACGGGTGCCGCCACTGGAACAGCTGATGGTGGAGAGTCCACAGCGGACGTTTTCTGCGGCGCCCGACGTGGATCAGGGGGGTGTGACTGGCTCATTGACGCAGACCCCGTAGATTGTGCCTCTTGAAAGCAAGCTCAGCGCTACAGTCAACGGTTCCCAGGTTGACCATATTTCCCAATTCTAGGTCTCATCAGAACTTCGGTCAACGTAAGTGGCTCGCATAAGCAACGGCTGACGCCATGCCTGGGGTGCCGAAAATGTCGTGACGGAGGCGATGCTGTCTCATTGCGTTCAAGCAGCTTCTCGCTGCCTTATCTGCACAGACCCGGCTATTGCAAGTAAGAACTGGATCGTTTGCTGCGTTGCGCCCTGCTGAGCGATGACTAATCTCTTGGCCCGCTCTTCCATTTCGCCAGTTTTGACCGGATTCGTCAGGCACTCACGAACGAATTCCGTCATCTCTTGCTGGTCATGGACAACTGTCGCACAGTCTTCCTGCTTCATCATCTCGACGACATCTCGGAAGTTCTTGGTCTTGGGACCAAACGAAACGGCCGCGCCATACGCCGCCGGTTCAATCATGTTCTGCCCTCCGCGCGTGCCCATACTACCGCCGACGAACGCGATGTAAGCAACGCCCCACCACGCGCCCAATTCGCCAACGGTATCAATGAGCAAGACCGGTTTGCCGGCGTGGGCCGAGTCATTGTCCGCAGTTAGATCATCAAACTGACTGCGACGTTTCCAGAGCAGGCCGCTTTCGTTCAACAGGCGCGCGACGGTGTCGAACCGTTCTGGGTGTCGTGGCACCAAGATCAATCGTAGGTCAGGATGTGCATCGTGTAGCTGTTTGTAGACTCCAATGGCCAGCGCCTCTTCTGGGGCTTGCGTGCTGCCGGCCAAGAAGACCTTCTCTGAGTTATCAATCCCGGCAAGCGTTCTCATGCGGCGCGTCCGCTCGTTTTCACGATCCGTTTGGGCATTGTCGAACTTGATCGACCCCGTGGTGTGGATTCGTTCCGTAGGGATGCCCAGGAGCTCAAACCGCTTAGCGTAATCCATATTTTGTGCGGCGATTCCGTCGAGCTGCTGAAGCACGCTCCGCATCAGCCAGCCGAGCCGACGATAGCCACGAAAACTCTTCTCACTCAGCCGCGCGTTGACAACCGCAACTTTGACGTCACCGCCAGCGGCCCGACGAATCAAGTTCGGCCACAATTCCAACTCAGCAAGAACCAGTAGATCCGGAGCGATATTCGCCAGCGCCCGATCAACCGCCCAAGTGAAATCCAGCGGGGCGTAGAAAACGGTATGTTCCGAATACTTCTCACGCGCGAGTTCGTAGCCGGTATCCGTCGTTGTCGAAATGACGCATTCCCATTCCGGACGTTCACGGGCAATGCCTTCTAGCAAGGGCGCGAGCAGATTGACTTCACCGACACTGACAGCATGGAACCAGATGCGAAAGCGATCGCGAGTCAGTTTTGGAGCGTGGCCGAGAAGCTTCTCTGCCCAACCCCGTCGATAGCGTCCCGTCCGCCACGACCGATACAACAGCCACGGAGAGATGACAATCAGCAGGAGCAAGTATGCAATATTGAAGAGCCAGGCCACGAGCATCCTTTCCTGTTGGCGAAATTCGTGGAAGGCAGCAGCGGGGCAATCTTAGCTGGCGCTTTCAATTCCGTGAAGGCGAGCCCGGCCAACTTCATGCTGTGGCGTGCATTCCTAGCCTTCCTGTGTCGCGCCCGCCTAATGAGGTCACTATGACCCGTCAATGAAGTCAGCGAAACGAGCCCGAGTTCTGTCAGACAAACTGTTCTCGCAGTTGTTTAAAGGCCTCGCGGACTCGGATTCGGGGTGTCGTCTCGTCGATGCCAAGTTCTGTCGCCAAGGCTTTCGCCGCTGATGCCTGCTCTTCTGCGACGTTTCTCTGACCTGCTGCTGCCAGTGCTCGCGCATGGGCCGCCATGTAGAGAAATCCATCGGGTTTACGCAAAGCGTTGAGCCCCTCCAAGGTTTCCAGAGCTTCTTGCAGCGCGGAGGATGCTTTTGCGTGGTCCCCTTGCATTTCGAGAACGGTGCCGAGATCGCCTCGGCACATGGCGATCTGGGCACGGTTTCCCAGCTCGTGGTGGATCTTGATTGCCGCCTCAATGGCAGTTTGAGCCTCCTCCAGCCGACCCAAAGCAGCCAAGACAGCACCACGATTGCCGAGGTTGATAGCAACGCCTGAACGATTCCCCAACTCTCGATTCAAGGCTTCCGCGCGATCAAAGCAGGTTTGCGCTTCTTCGTAGTCGCCACGGTCTGCCAGAGCCAGGCCTCGATTTCCTTGATTTGTTGCGACGCCACGTTTCTCACCAAGTTGCCGCGTTGTTCGCTCGGCCTCGTTGTAGCAGCGAATGGCTTCATCGTAATTCCCCGCTTCCGCCAGCGCCATTCCCCGACTACTGGTGGCCAGGTGCAGTGTTCGTTTGTCGCCACGACGCCGGGCGATCGTTTCCGCTTCCAGGAAACACTTGTCTGCAACGGCGAAGTCTCCGCGAGCCATGAACACATGTCCGCGCTGCCGCGAGATGCCTGCCAGCAGAGCATCCTCTCCTTCCGCGCGGGCGATCTGCCCGGCTTCGTCATAGGCGGCAAGCGCATCATCAAATTCGCCTTGCTGCCACAGCGTAAACCCGCGGGACGCGATTGTCCTCGCCAAGAGATGTTGCTCATCCAAGTCGCGGCTGATCTGAATCGCGTGGTCGTACGCGGCGACCGCGAGAGCGACTTCGCCACGCCCACGTCGCATTTCAGCCAGCTGCAGGAAGGCCGCAGCGGACGCAGGACAATGGGTAACGTCCTCTGCAATCTTTGTGGCCTGTTCCGCCGCCTGCAGCGCCAAATCCCAAGCACCATCGCTACGCTGGGCTTCAGAGATTGCCGTCAGCAGGGCTATCCGACTCTCGATCGACACACCATCTAGCGGAAGCTGCAATCGCGCGACCCATTCCGTTAGCCCGCCGCGCATTTTCACAGCAGCATGCAATGCCAAGATGGCCCTGGCAGCCAGGTCGTGTTCGCCGGCGGAGACTGCCCAATCTTCCGCCGCCAGTAAGTTTTCGCGCTCCAGCATCACGCGATCGAGCGCTTCCGGACCATCAGCCCCGGGAATTCTCTCCGACCATTGCTCCGCATAGTCGACCATGTACTCGGCAAATCGCCTTCGCAGTTCTCGTTCCTGCTCATGCTGCTGCTTAGAGTTGCGGCGGTTGGTGCCGTACTCGCGGATGGACCGGAACATGTCGAACCGCAGTTCGTGCTGTTCGTCTCGCACGCGGAGCAGGCTCTTCTCCCGCAACGATTGCACAACATCCATCGCCAACGGAGCAGCAGGGAAGTCGTCCAGATCAATCACGGCTTCGGCTGCATCCAGAAAAAACCCACTGGAAAACACGCAAGCCTGCTCGAATGCAGCCTGTTCCCAATCGGAAAGCTGTTCGTAGGAGAGATCAATTGCCCCGGCCAGCGTCCGTTGCCGGGCGGGGATATCTTTGCGCGTCGAACTGAGTAGTTGAAACTTGCGATCGATCTTCTTCAGCATTTGCGCTGGCTTGAGCACTTTGACCCGCGCGGCGGCCAGTTCCAGCGCAAGCGGAATACCTTCCAAGTGTGAACAGATCAAAGCGACGTCGCTGGCGGTCGCGTCGTTGAGCTGAAAGTGACGATCCACCTGCTGTGCCCGATCAACGAACAGCTGCACCGAAGCCAAGGATTCAATCTCCTCGCGCTCCAAGGTCGCACATTTATCGAGCCCAGGCGTCGTAAGATTGTCCAGTTCAAACTGTTGTTCTCCCTCGGAGCCTAACGCCGTGCGCGCCGTCGTCAGGCAAGTCATCCGTGGCGCAACACGTGTCCATGCTTCTAGACACGAAACGAGCGCCGAGATGGCCAGATCCGCTTGGTCAAAAACCAGCAGCAAGGGACGCCGGAGCTCCAAAATGGCTCCAACCATATCGGTGGCGTCACCTTCGTCCTGCGGGGGAATCTCAAAAGCGGTCAGGACGGCATGCGCAATCGCTTCGGCTGTCGTGGTGTTTGAGAGATCGCACCACCAGCAGCCGCCGGGAAGCCGTGGCATCAGAGCGAGTCCTAGCTCCTGTGCCAGGCGGCTTTTCCCGATCCCAGCCGCGCCGGTGAGGGTAACAAGCGAGACCCCATCATCGGTTAGCCATGACTTCAATTGCTCCTGTTCGGCATCTCGGCCGATCAACCGTCCGCTGGCGCGTGGGAATGTTCGCCCCCCCGAACTTTGGCTCGTCGATTCGCCTCGCCACCTGATGGGTCCGACTTGATCGCCGGAAGTGGAATGCGCCGCAGACGCGGCGTTCGACGCTTCCATTCTTGCCAGCGAGGTCTCGATGGAACGTCGCAGATCTTCTGCCACATCACGCGCGGTTGAATAGCGTTCGGCGACGTTCTTGGCTAGGCACCCCTGGACAATCCGTTCCAGCGAAACCGGGATGGTATCGTCGATTTGCCGAGGTGGTTTGGGTTCCCGGTGTTTGATTTCGTCAAAGACTTCGTAAACGGACGAACCGTCAAACGGCTTTCGTCCTGTCAGCAACTCGTACAAGATCACGCCCATTGCCCAGATGTCGCAGCGGCCGTCCAGTCGGTGTGTCTCCCCGCGAACCTGCTCAGGCGACATGTAGGCCGGTGTTCCGGAAACTTCGCCTGCGCGGCTGCGCTGGTCGGTTTCGAGCACGGCAAGGCCGAAATCGGCAACCCTTGGATCCCCTTGCTTGTCAATCAGGATGTTACCCGGTTTCAAGTCGCGATGAACAAGACCGAGCTTGTGTGCTTCGTGCAACGCATCGCCAACGGCGCTGATTGTCCGCGCGATCTCCGTCAACGTCATCGAACGTTGGCGGGAAAGCGTTCGCAGCGTCGACCCTTCGATGTATTCCATCACAATGAAACACAGCTTGTCTTGGCGTTCGATATCGAACACTCGCACCGCGGAAGGGTGCCTCAACTGGGCCGCCATTCGTGCTTCGCGCATGAACAACTCGACCGATTCCTCGT
Source organism: Pirellulales bacterium (assembly GCA_028066245.1). GTDB lineage: Bacteria > Planctomycetota > Planctomycetia > Pirellulales > S012-138 > CALJLD01. The sequence continues at coordinate 33,441 of JALCBR010000031.1, forward strand.
CCGATAGCCGATCGGTATGCGGAACTTTGATGGCTACCTGGCGATCCAAGTCTGGGTCGCGGGCTAAATAGACCGCGCCAAAGGCGCCTTCACCCAAGACACTTTCCACGGCATAGCGGCCAATTTTTTCTGGGATCGCGAGCGAATCGCTGGCGTCCTCCGATGTCGAAGCGGACGCAACTCGCTCTTTCTCCACTGCCACGGGTTTGGACGGCGCGGGGTCCCCGCTATCTGCGTCTGAAAGAGGTCCAGCATCCCTCTCTATCCCTGAGGATTCAGCCAGTGCGAGTTGTAACTTCTCGGAGAGTTCCTCGGCCATTGATGAGAAGCGAGAAAGGAACTCATCTTTGGTCGGGCGGTCGCCGTATTTGTGGCGGACACGAAATTCTTCCAAAGCCAGATCCACTGAGTTCGACAACTCCGGAATCCGGCGTAGATAGTCTTCCACGTGCGGCGTTTCCGGAAAATCGGTGGCCGATTGATCAGAAATGGAAAGCTTTGTCTCCTGCCCAAATCCGCCCCGTTTGTTCCAAAGTCGCCAACGGTACTCAAGGTCGATCTTGACCAGTTCCGCCAATGCCTCTTTCTGCGCCTCATTACCAGAGAGTTGCAGCGCTTGAACAGAAAACGCCAGGATCATGGGCGGTACGGCGTTCGCATCGAACGCTGGCTGCCAGGCTTGCTCGAATCGTTCGAGCAACGCTTCGACATCGCGGTGCAGCCAGGAGCTGTTCTGTTCGGACGCCATGTAACTTCAGGGATTTTCTGGGGGCGACGGAAACGGAAGGTAGGGAATGCGACAAGATGTTTGCCCCTGTCTCGCTGCAATCCGTCACTTTATCATGCCAAGCCGCGCTCGTCGCGTGCCGCTTGTGGTCAAGGGCGACTTCCGTCAAATTGGTCCGCATGACGATTGCAAGTGACTGGGAGTTTTGGATTGACGTTGGCGGAACCTTTACTGATTGTTTCGGCCGTGCGCCTGATGGGTGCATCCACCGCTGCAAGGTGCTGAGCTCTGGCGTTACCCAGGGAGTCGTTTCACGAAGCTCGACTTTGCTCAAGATCATTGATCCAGCGCGCGCGAGTGATCGGAACAGCTTTTGGATCGGATATCAACTGCGGATTCTGGACGAGACAGGCGAGAAAACAGACCGCGGAACCGTAGCAAACTTTGAGCCTGGAGCGGGAAGACTGATCCTTGAAGCTCCGTTGGAGATCGCGCCGCGAGAAGGAACTGTCTACGAGCTCGTCAGTGGCGAAGAGGCCCCGATTCTGGCTATTCGTCGCCTGCTTGGACTGCGTTTGGATGAGCCAATCCCCGATTGTTCAGTGCGGTTGGGAACCACCCGAGGTACCAACGCGTTGTTGACTCGCCGTGGCGCCGAGACAGCTTTTGTGACCACGCGCGGCTTCGCGGATGTCCTGCGAATCGGTTATCAGAATCGCCCTCAACTTTTTGAGTTGGCCATTCACATGCCGGAGCCACTGTTTGGTTGGACCTTGGAAGTTGACGAGCGTGTGACGCCATCAGGCGAAGTCTTGCGAAAGCTGGATTTGGGCGTCATTCGAGCTGACTTGCAGCGATTGAAGCAGGGCGGCGCGAGATCATTGGCGATCTGCCTGTTGAATGCGTACGCTTTCTCAGCGCACGAGGAACTTGTCGAGCAAGTCGCCAGGGAAGTGGGGTTTGAAGAGGTTAGCCGCAGCAGCGTTGTCGCGCCGTTGGTCAAGTTGGTTTCCCGTGGCGATACGACGGTTGTTGACGCGTACTTGAATCCAGTGCTCCGGCAATATGTCCGAAAGTTGGAACGCGCGCTGCCGCCAAATTCGTTGCGCATGATGACGTCCGCGGGCGGGCTTGTGTCCGCGGACAAGTTCTCCGGCAAGGACAGTATTCTGTCAGGCCCAGCCGGAGGAGTTGTCGGCTTTGCGCGCGTTGCGGAAGCGGCGGGATTCAAAAAAGCCATCGGATTCGACATGGGGGGAACGAGTACCGATGTTGCCCGCTACGATGGCGAGTTCGAACGCGAATACGAAACCGAGAAAGCTGGCGTTCGCATCGTTGCGCCGATGATGGCGATTGAAACGGTCGCCGCCGGTGGGGGCTCCGTCTGTTCGTTCGACGGGATCAAGCTTACCGTTGGACCGGAATCAGCCGGAGCTGATCCGGGACCGGCTTGCTATGGCCGTGGTGGGCCGCTGGCCGTTACCGATGTCAACTATTATCTGGGACGCGTGCCGCCGCATCGTTTTCCGTTCGTGCTTGATCTGGCCGCCGTCGAGCGGCGCATTGATGAGCTCCGCGCAACCATCGAAACAACAACCGGGTGTGCCTATTCACGGATCGAGATTTGCGAAGGGTTTCTTCGGATAGCCAACGAGAACATGGTGCAGGCGATCCGTGCGATCAGCATTGCACGAGGCTACGATCCACGTGAGTACGTGCTTGTGGCCTTTGGTGGCGCGGCCGGTCAGCATGCGTGTGCAATTGCCGAAGAGCTAAGCATGTCGCAGGTTCTTGTGCACGAGGACGCCGGCATTTTGAGTGCCTATGGAATCGGCGCAGCGGATGTTGTCCGCACGGCCGCGGTAGGAATCTATCGCCCCTACGAGGCTGCGACGCTTCAGGAGTTGGAGTGTCAATTTGCGAACCTTGCCCGTCCGTTTCAATCCGAATTGCGCGATGAAGGTTTTGCCGCTTCGCAAGTCACGGTTCGCTGCTCGCTTGACTTGAGGTACCAAGGGCTTGACGCTTGCTTGTCAATTCCCGTTCCGGCTGACTCGCCTGGCGACTTTGATTTTGCATCCGCCTATGCGGCTGCACATGAGCAACTGTATGGCTATCGCCGCGAAGGGTGCGCGCTTGAGGTTGTTGCCGCTCGTGTTGAAGTGATCGGTCGTAGTTCTCATCAGCAGCAGCGAAGCGTGCGGCTCAACGCGAAAGTAAAGCCTGTTTCTGCGACCTTTCCTGCTGTATTCGCGAGTGAGCAGCGCGACACGGCGATCTTCTCCCGCGACGAGATCACATCTGGCGATCGTGTTTCTGGTCCGGCCATCATCCAAGAGCAAACGTCGACAACGGTTGTTGCGCCTGGGTGGAGCGCGGATGTTCTCAGTGGTAGAGAGGTCTTGTTGGAGCGACATCCTAAGGTTGGCGATGAAGCTTCCGTGTTGGCGACTGACGCCGAGACTTCCACAACTGTTGATCCGGTGATGCTGGAGGTTTTCAACAACCAGTTTGCAGGCATCGCTGAACAGATGGGCATCACACTTCGCAACACGGCCAGTAGTGTCAACGTGAAAGAGCGACTCGACTTCAGTTGCGCTGTGTTCACGGCTGAAGGTGATCTGGTGGTCAACGCTCCTCACATCCCAGTGCACTTGGGTGCGATGTCAGAGACCGTTAAGCGGGTTCTCTTTGACAATCCAGAGCTAACGCCGGGTGATGTGTTGGTCACGAATGATCCGTATCGCGGGGGTTCGCACTTGCCCGATGTCACGGTTGTTACGCCCGTGCACGATCGTGAATCGGCGGAGCTGTTGTTCTTTACGGCCAGCCGAGCACACCATGCCGAGATTGGCGGAATCGCACCCGGCTCGATGCCGCCTTTCTCTGAAAATTTGGCCGAGGAGGGTGTGCTGATCCAAAATTTCAAACTCGTCAATGCAGGACATCATTGTGAGGGTGAACTTCGCGAGCTACTGACGAGCGGTGAACATCCCACGCGAGCTGTGGAAGACAACTTGGCGGATATCGCCGCACAAGCGGCCGCAAATTATCGTGGCGTGCAGGCTTTGTTGGAGTTGTGCCGACGGCATTCCTGGCCTGTCGTCCAAGCGTATATGGGACACATTCAGACCGCCGCGGAGACCAAGGCCAGACGAGCTTTAAGCAAACTTGCTGATGGTCGCCGAGAGTTTACGGATCACATGGATGACGGTACTCAAATCACCGTTGGGATCGAAGTCCAACGCGATTCCGCGACGATCGACTTCACGGGAACCGGTCCAGAATCCAGCGGGAATCTCAACGCCAATCCCGCGATTGTTACCGCGGCTGTGCTGTATGTGCTGCGGTTGCTGATTGATGAACCAATCCCACTCAATCAGGGTGTGCTCGCTCCGGTGGAGATTGTGCTCCCGACGTGCCTGCTCAATCCGCGATCCGGTCAAAGTGCGGCGGATTCTCCCGCAGTCGCCGGGGGCAACGTTGAGACCTCGCAGCGGATTGTCGATGTGCTTTTGGGAGCCCTGGGGTTGTCCGCCGCCAGTGCGGGAACGATGAACAACACGCTCTTTGGCGACGTGACCTTTGGCTACTACGAGACAATTTGCGGTGGGGCCGGCGCAACTTCCGAGTCCAACGGCGCCAACGCTGTGCAGACACATATGACCAATACCCGGCTCACCGACGCCGAGATTATCGAACAGCGCTACCCGGCGCGGGTGTTGGAGTTCGCCATCCGTCGTGGTTCAGGTGGCCAAGGTCGTTGTGCTGGTGGAGACGGCGTCATCCGCAGGATTGAATTTCTTCAAGATGTCGATATCTCGCTCGTCACTCAGCGGCGCGGTAAATTCGCACCGTATGGAATGCAGGGAGGAGCAGCGGGAAAGACCGGCCGCAACGCCATCGAGAGAGCTAACGGGATGGTTGAGGAATTGCCTGGCGTCTGTCAGGCATCGGCAGGCCCAGCAGATGTGTTGATCATTGAAACGCCTGGCGGCGGTGGCTGGGGCAAACCGAATTCCTAGTCAAGAGGAACGACAAAAGCGGATGAGACTCACTCTCTTGGTCGGCGAGTATTCCATTGTGCGACTGGCTGCCACGGCGACATTGCCCGAATGGACTCAAGCGGCGATTGCTGTCAACTCTGAGATGGATTTTGCCTGTGTCGCTCGCACATCCGATGAACTCTCGATTGTGTGCACCAGTTTGTCTGTCGACGAATCGACTGCGGAGAAGGTCGAAGCGGGCTGGCGGACCTTTCGTGTGTCTGGGCAATTGGATTTCGATCAGGTTGGCATTGTGGCGGGCCTTTCTCAGCCGCTGGCGGCGGAGGGAATTCCGCTCTTCTGTGTGAGCACATTTGATACAGATTATATCTTGGTCAAAGAGCGTGATCTTGAGCACGCACAGCAGGTGTGGACCAACGCTGGACATCAAGTCGACGCGTCATTAGCCTGAGAACAAGCTCTGTAGAAACGCATCGGGACGCGGCCATGTCAAACCTGAAGAAGCCTGCGAAACAACTCGCGCTGCAAGCGGCGGAGGCGCGCAAGCTTGTCCGCTGTTCTGTTGAGAGTGCCGAGAAACAAACGGATGGCACTTATCGCATCGTCGTTTCCGGTTCCCTCGATGTTGATCTTCAAGGCGCCCTCAACATGGGGCACGACAGTGACGACCTCTCAAAGCTGGTCTCCAACATGCGGTTGCAAGTTGATGTCAAAGACGGGCAGGTGATCACTGAACAATGGCTGCGATAACTCAACGGTCCCCCTCCTGGCATGATTCAACTCACGCGCGAACCGATTGACGCCAATAAACTGCTGGGATTGGTCACAAAACCGGCTGCCGGTGCCGTGGTGCTGTTCCTCGGCACAGTGCGTGAATTCACTGGCGACCGACAAACGATTGCGCTGGATTATGAAGGCTATCCCGAGATGGCCGAGAAGAAGTTGGCAGAACTTGAGCAGGAAGCCAAAGTGAGATGGCCGTTGGTTGAATGCGCGTTAGTTCATCGGCTGGGGCGATTGGAATTGGCCGAAGCGAGCGTGGCCGTGGCCGTGAGTTCACCACATCGTGATGTCGCTTTTGAAGCCGGCAAATGGCTAATCGACACGCTCAAAGAAGTCGTCCCTATCTGGAAGAAAGAAAACTGGGCCGACGGGCGAACAGAATGGGTGCATCCAGGCGGGTAGCAATGCTTCCGGTCCGTTCCCAGAAAGCGTTCACGCTTGAAACGCCGTCACCCACAACGGTGTTTTGAAAGAAAGAAAAACCTGGAGACCGGACTGAAATAGAGGTGGGTCAGCTGAGGTGGGTCATAGAGGTGGGATATCGCGGGAGGCTCACCAAAGCGCGATTTGAGGAGCCCTGAGTCTTCTACCTTTCCCTTCGTTCAGCCTTTGGTCTCCAGGTTTTACTGACGCGGACGATCCCCTATTAGCAACCGCGGGTGGCTGCTTCCGTCTTCGCGCTGTGGAGAGCGTTGTCAGTATGGAGTGCGGGAAGAGCAACTCCTATGCCGCCACGTCTTGTTGGTTCAATGAATTTGTCGCCCCGTCCGCTTCCAAGGCGACAATCACCATTTTATTGCGGTTGGCAAAGTCGATGACTTGATCTTCACCAACGATGATTGTCTTGTCAGCTTGCACGGCTAGTACCGTTGCTCCGGCGGTAGCCATTGTTTCCAGTGTCCCACGACCGATTGTGGGAACGTCGAACCGCATATCTTGTTGCGGCTTCGCGACTTTAACGATGGTGAATCCGCCGGCGCGGCACAGCTTGCCCGCTCTGCGAATGCACTCATCCGTTCCTTCGATGGCTTCCACCGCCAGCGCCGCCTGACCTTTAACGGCAACAGTCTGCCCCACGTCCAGCCTGCCCATTTCCTTGGCGAGCTTCCAGCCGAACTCAACATCCTTGAGTTGCTTTGCCGTGGGTTTGCGCAGCGTCAGCAATCCATAATCCACAAGTAACTCCGGCACATAGTTGGTAGGGGGACGAAACTCGATGCCATGTTCTGCAAACGCGTTCACCAGCGTTGCCAACAGGGAATCATCTCGCCTATCTTTATTGTTCTTGAGGAAGTGTGGTGCAAACGTCTTGATTGCACGCCAATCGGGAACATGTTTGACGAACGCTAACGGTTGAAAGAAGATCGCTTTTTGGATCTTCCCTGCCATTGTCGCTTGATGCACGTCGTACCGTCGAAAGAACCGGATCGCCGCGCCCAACCTGGCAGCGCCAATCCAGCGGAACTCACGACACAACATGCCCAGCCGAGTATCTGCATGCCCCCGTAGGCCCAGCGCAAACACGTCATAGCCTAGCCGGTTGAGTTTTTCCGCAATGCAAACTGGGTATTCTCCCCACCCAGCCAGCAACCCAATCCGTGGGCGATTGTGCTGATGAGCATGGTGCATGCGTACGATGGAGGCAGCCGTCTTCATCATAAGGGGTGAAGTATCAGGCAGCGGGACGCTGTTCGTTAGCTCGGCTTTGCAACTCTTCCACAGCCTGCTGCAATTGTTTCAATTGTTGTCGCATGTCAGGCAGCTTGCTCAGCAACGCTTGCTTGACCTTTTGTTGGCGTTCTGGCGTGGCGGGGATACCCAGCATTCGCGCCCCGGCGGGAACGTCATGAGAGATGCCAGCCATGGCGGCCAACACGGCTCGATCGCCAATCGTCACGTGGTCTCGCACGCCAACTTGGCCAGCCATGACCACGTAGTCACCTGTGGTGGTGCTGCCGGCGATTCCCACCTGAGAGCAGATCAGGTTGTGCCGCCCGATGCGGCAGTTGTGAGCAACCATCACTTGATCGTCGATCTTTGTCCCTTCTCCAATGACGGTCGAACCATAGGTACCACGGTCGATGGTGGTCCCAGCGCCGATCTCTACGTGAGGTCCAATTTCCACGTTTCCCAATTGTGCGGAAAGCTGATGTCGGCCGTCGGCCATGTTGTAACCAAAGCCGTGCGCGCCGATCACGGCGCACGCGTGAATGATCACAAAGGGGCCAACGTTCGTTCCCTCATAGAGTACGGCGTTGGGATAGATCGTGACGTTTTCGCCGATCTTGCTGCCGGCCATGATGCGAACGCCGGAGTAGATCGTGCAGTGGTCTCCAATCCATACGTCGTCGCCAATCATCGCTCCGCAGTGAATGTTGACGTTCTCGCCCAACTCCGCGTGCGGTGAAACAAACGCATGAGGACTAACGCCCGTCTCTGGTTGCCGCCAGGGTGGGCGAAACTTGCTAACGATTTGAGCAAAAGCCGAATGAACGTTGTTGACGGTGATTGCTGGCAGCGGGGTTGGGTCAAACCCGGCTGGGATGACAATCGCTGCTGCCGTTTCTTTACGCTTCAAATGTGCGCGAAACAGATGTGCTTTCTCGGTCGAGTCGAGAAAAGTAATCTGACCCGGCCGCGCATCACGCAGCGTGTCGGCTCCTTCGATGAGCGTGTGTGAATCACCGATGACCTCTCCGCCAACAAGCGAAGCAAGGTCGGACAGGGTCGCATGCATCTCGGCATCCTTCCGAGGCAATGTGTCTGCGGGCGATTTGGGGGATCGCGCCAACCGCAGACCTCAGCGGGGCCGATGCTAATGCTTTCACGCAGCCCAAACAAGATCGATCGCGACCATGAGTGATCGAGTGCCAATCTGGGCGACGCAAGATGTCTTGCTAGCACGCATGGCAGCGGTGCATCGCGAAAGAGTGGTACAACACAAAAGAAAGTGGAATTGCTACTCCGGTGGAAACAGATCGATCACTCTGTGTGCAGACATGTCCGTCCCGCGACGAAGCACAATCACCCACGGCCCATGAAATTGGTCGATCCACCATTCGCCGCCCAGCGCTCCTTCACCGTCGTATTATCCAAGATAATCGACAGTGTGCCTGCCGTGATACTTCTTACGGATGGCGACTGTGCCATCAGAAGTGATGTCGCCAAGTAGCGAGAACGAGCCGACAACGTCGCACCCAGAGCCGCGGATTTGCCCGCTGTCGAAGGAAAGGCTCAAGTCCCACATTGGCTGACGGCCGAGTTCGGCTTGTTCCCCACCAGCCATTACATGCCCAATGTGACTTCACCGACTCATCTCCTCTTGTTGTGAAGGTGCTGATTTCACCTTCGCCCTGAGGCCGTTTGACGGTGGGTTGCTAGCACACGCCAATGGTGACCGCGCCTGGCAAGCGACCTTGACGGTTCTACTTGTGAATTTTACTTTTTCGCGGCCTAAGCCAAAAGAACGCACTCTCTGTCACCTCGAATTAACCCAACTCGTCGATTTGTCCACTTATGTTCCATCACGACGATGACGCTGGCGTCCCGCTGATTGATGTTGCTCGCGAGAATGATCCGATTCAGCACGAGTTAGATACTGCCTGGAGCAGGGTTCGCGAGTCTGGGCGATTTGTGTTTGGGCCGGAGGTTGAGTTGCTTGAGGAGCGGATTGCTGAGCACTGTCGTGTGAGTCATGGAATTGGATGTGCGTCTGGAAGCGATGCTTTGTTGCTTGCTCTGATGGCCTTGGACATCGGTCCGGGGGACGAGGTCATTCTTCCGAGCTTCACGTTCTTTGCCACGGCCAGCGCCGTCTGGCGATTAGGCGGGATGCCTGTCTTCGTGGATATTGAGCCGGTCCACTTTCAGATGGACCTTGAGAAGCTGGAAGCGGCCATTACGCGCAGCACAAAAGCGATCATGCCGGTTCACCTGTTCGGACAATGCGGTGAGATGGGTGAGATCATGAAGATCGCTCACCGGCACGGGCTTGCCGTTGTCGAAGATGCGGCGCAGGCCATCGGCGCGGAGTACAACGGGCATCGTGCAGGCGGAATCGGTGACATCGGCTGTTTCAGCTTTTATCCCACCAAAAACTTGGGGGCTTTTGGCGATGGCGGGATGTTGACTACCAACGATGACAAGATTGGACAGCGCTTACGGTTGTTGCGCGGACACGGAATGGCGCCCAGATATTACCATCGCGAAGTGGGAATCAATAGCCGCTTGGACGCCCTGCAGGCTGCCGTGTTGAACGTTAAATGGAACCACTTGTCTGGTTGGACCGACGCTCGCCGCAGCAACGCGGGCAGGTATGATCATCTCTTCCGCGAAGCCGACTTGACGGATTGGATTTCGCTGCCGAGTCAAGACTCGCGCTGTCGTCATGTATGGAATCAGTACGTGATCCGCGTTCCTGACGGTCGCCGCGACGACTTACGGGCGTATCTTGCTGAACGGAACATCGGCACAGAGATCTATTATCCCGTGCCAGTTCATCGGCAAGATTGCTTCGCTGCACTCGATTATCCGGCTGGACAAATGCCAGAAACCGAGCGAGCCGCTGGCGAAGTGTTGGCGATTCCCATCTTCCCTGGCCTGACGGTGGAAGAGCAATCACGCGTTGTGGGTGCCTGTCGGTCATTCTATACCAACCAACGAGCAGCCGTGGCCGCCTAACACGGTTCGGTAACCGACTCTTTCCTTCGTAGGCTATTGATCGATCGACTGCCTGCTAGTCCAACTTGCCTTGCCGAACCGGCTGTTGTGCCGCGTGTCATTTTTGACCGGGATATTATTGCAGCGTGGCTGATAATCTTGCTCGCATACAGCTGCGAGCGAATTGACATCCCAACGGATTCCGCACAAGATAGGTCGCTTCGCACGGCGGACTATGGTGATGTTTGACGCTGTGCACGACTAACTGGCCCCCTTCGTCTAGTGGCCTAGGACACCGGATTCTCAGTCCGGCGACACGGGTTCGACTCCCGTAGGGGGTACTTGGAAAACGACACAGAGTTCGTTTATTGTCTCACTTTGGGATCTAAAAACCCTCGCCTTCAGGCGATCACTTCGAG